>JAHJOG010000167.1 GCA_018820395.1 Gammaproteobacteria bacterium
CCGGCGCCTGCCACGGTGGGCTCGTCGTCGCCGATGCGCTGGTGGCGGTTGGAGAGCATGGCGAGGCCGCCCTGGCGCAGCTGGCCGGCGACGGAGGCGTAGAGGGGGACTTCGCTGCGGTAGGCGGTGACGGCGGGGAGGGCAGGGAAACCCAGGGCAGTGGCGCCACCACCGACAGGTGCCGCCGCGGCCGGCACGTTATTGCGCAGGTACCAACTTTCCCCAGCCCCGTTCGCATCGGCCGCATAGAGCCGGTATTCGAAAGCGCCGACGTCCACGTGGCCGCCGACGGCGGTGGTGGCCTGCAGCACAGGTGTTCCCTTCGGCACGGCCACGCCGTTGCCGTTGGCGAGCGTGAAGGCGTTTTGAGTAGTCTGCGCGGTGGTGGTGGCGCCGTTGCGCGCGGCGATGACTTCGATGCCATTACCGGTGGTTGGGGCACCCAGCCCGCCGAGGTTGGTAATCTGCACGGTCGTGGTGCCACTGGCGGAAGCTCCGGCTCCGTCGAGCACGAGACGGTCGGTGGCGCTCGCGCTGTCGCCGAGGGCCGTACCCAGGCGCAATACGCCGCCATTGCCGACGTAGGCACCGGTGACGGTGAGCGCAGTGCCAGGGGCGCTGCCGACGGTCGAGACAGTGCCGCTGTTGGTGAGCGACTGCAGGGTCTGGTTGAAGCCAGCCAGATCGAGTGTGGCGCCCGCGGAGACCGCGTGTGCGGAATTCGGGCTGAAGACGTTGGCTGCACCGGCACGCAGGGTGCCGCCTTCGACAGCGGTGGGGCCCGCATAGGTGCTGACGCCGTTCATCTGCAAAGCGCCGACACCGCGCTTGTTGAGGGCGAGATCACGGGAGAAGCTGGTGCCGACGGCGATGTTGTCCGTGTGGTTGAAGTTGACGGTTGTACCGGCTTCACCGCGCACCAGCGAAGTGTCAAGTATTCCGGCTTGCCCCCCATCGCCCACGTTCAACGACCCGACCTGCTGCGGTGCATTCGGCTCCAAGCGCAGACTGAAATCATTGAGAGCAGCCAGCCGACCTCCATTCCGGATCGTGATCGGACCGGTCGAGCTGAGACCGGTGACGGTCAAGCTCGAGCCCTGACCATCGACCAACACCGAAGAGCCGGAATCCACAACCAGTCCGCCCGAAACAAGTCCAGTCACTTCCATCACTCCGCCCGACAGCACCTGAATAGATGAGTCGTTGCTGACGCTGAGGATTGACGTTCCGACGCGGAATGCAGATCCGGGGCCGGAAACAATGACGCGACCAGTTCTACCGTTTCCGCCCACCAACATGAATGGGTTTCTAAGGTTGGGGTCGGATATATCGAGGGTGCCCCCGCCAAGCACTTCCAACGTCGCGGGGGTTGCACTGGCTCCATTGAGATCGAAGCCCAGGGCCCGTGCACCGGGTGCAGCGACCTGGATGCGCGCTCCGTCAACATTGAGGAGGACGTAGGTGTTGGCGTCGGGCAGCGCGCCCCCCCAATTTGCAAGGTCGAACCAACTTCCCGTCCCCGTCCTTTCCCAGCTGAATACTGATTGAGCTTGAGCATGTGCATTTCCTGCACTCACGGAAAGTCCAATGACGGCGGCAGTGGTGAAGCAATAGAGATGTCGGGTGAGCTTCTCAGAATTTGCGCCGGTGAGAGCAACGATCGTGCGAGCCAGTGGCGATGCTGCAAATCGAAGGTTGCTCGGGCCGGCGCTGCGGGGTTGACGTGAATTCATCGCTTTCTCCTGGGGTGTAAACGTTACAAAACGAAAGCGTTAACCCGAAATGGTTAACTGCCGCGATTGTTTTCAGCGCCCCGCGAGAAACGATCTGATTGCCAGAAATGGTCAGATTTGAGCCGTCGCAAAATCGAAAACTGACTACTTTTCCGCTAATTGAGTACTTCAGAAACGGCACATCACTTGGCTGCTGTTCGACGACAAAGATCGCCAATCCCCGGCTCGGCCCATGCGCTCGGTGCAAACTCTGCGAGTTGTGCGGCCCATTCGGCCGCCTGTCGACAGGGGCAATAAGCCCCTCTATCCCACCGCTCCATGCCCATTGAGAGGAACCGACTCATGAGCGAAGTCTTGAAAACGCGCCGCGAAGGCGCCGTGCAGGTATTGATCAACCACAACCCGGCGGCGCGCAACGCGCTCAGCATCGAGCTGTACCACGCGCTGCTGGCGGCCCTGGCGGACGCGCAGGCCGACCCGTCCGTAGGGGCCCTGGTGCTGACCGGTGCCGACAACTTCTTCTGCTCGGGCGGCAACCTCAACAACCTGGCGACGCGGCGCGACCTCTCGGTGGCCAAGCGGCGCGAGTCGCTCGAAGGGCTCAACAGCCTGGTGCGCGCGTTTCGCGCCTGCCCCAAGCCGGTGGTCGCTGCGGTCGAAGGCGGCGCGGCGGGCGCAGGGCTGTCGCTGGCGATGGCCTGTGACCTGCTCGTGACCACGCCGAGTGCGTTCTTTTCGCTGGCCTACGTCAAGGTGGGTCTCACGCCCGACGGTGGCGCGACGTCATTCCTGGCGGAATTCGTCTCGCGCCAAGTTTTGACCGAGTTGTGCCTGACCGGCGATCGGGTGAATGGCGAGCGCATGCAGGCGCTGGGCGTGGTGAACCGGCTGGTGCCCGCGGGCACCGCCGAAGCCGAGGCGATCGCGCTGGCGCAGCAGATTTCGCGCGGCCCTGCGCAGGCGATGGCGCGCATCAAGTCGCTGTGCCTGCAGGCGCACCACAACAGCTTCGAGGCACAACTCGAACTGGAGGCGGACTACATGGTCGAGGCGCAGGCCACGGCCGAATCGGCCGAGGGCATCGGCGCCTTCCTGGGCAAGCGCGCGGCCGACTTCGCCGCGCTGCGCGGCAAGGTTTGAGGGCGCGGCGCAAGGCGGCGCACAGCGGCGCGAGCAGGCCGACAATGGCGCGAGGAGACACCCGCATGACCACCCCGCGCCAGACCGCGCCCGCTTCGGCGCCCTTCAGCCCGTCGTTCCCGATCCGCAGCATGGACGACGTGCGCCGGCTCGAGCAGACGCCGCTTGACCAATCCCTGACCGTTCGCAGCACCTACGAAATCTTCTGCAACGCAGCGGCGAGCTTCGGCGACAAGACGGCGCTGACCTTCCTCCGCACGGGCGACCCGGCCGACGAGCCGATCCGCTGGACCTACGCCGAGTTGCTGGCGGGCATTCGCCAGACGGCGAATCTGCTTCACCGGCTCGGCGTCGGACCAACGGACGCCGTGGCGGTGCTGCTGCCGGGTTGCCTGGACTACCACCTGGCGCTCTGGGGCGGCGCGGCAGCGGGCAGCGTGCAGCCGCTCAACCCGCTGTTGAGCGACGAAAAGCTGGTGGCGCTGATGTGGGCGGCAGGGGCCAAAGTACTCATCGCTTATGGAAGCGACGATGAATCGGGCATGTGGTCCAAGGCGATGCGGCTGCGCGGGCAGGTGCCGACGCTCACGGCCGTGCTGCGCGTCGCGCCGCACGACGAGCCTTCGGACGCGGCGGGCGAACTGCCCGAGGGCGTTTTCGACTTCGACGTCCTGCGGCGCCGCGAGTCGGCCGATGCCCTCGCGAGCGGCCGCGACATCGCACCCACCGACATCGCGGCCTACTTCCACACCGGCGGCACCACGGGCGCGCCCAAGCTCGCGCGCCACAGCCATGGCGCGCAGGTGTTCACGGCATGGGCGAGCGTGCAGTTGCAGGGCCTGAAGAGCACGGACATCACCATCAACGGCTACCCGCTGTTCCACGTGGCGGGCGTGCTGCCGGCGTCGCTGGCGTCGCTCTCCGCCGGCGTCGAAGTGATCATTCCGACCACGGCGCTGCTGCGCAACAAGCAGGTGCTGGCGAATTACTGGCGGCTGGTGGAGAAGTACCGGCCGACGTCGCTGTCGGCGGTGCCGACGGTGCTCGCGGCGCTGGCCAACGTGCCGCTCGACGGCGCCGACATTTCGTCGATCCGCTACTGCCGCACCGGCGCCGCGGTGCTGCCGCCTGAACTGGCGGCGCGCTTCGAACGCCAATTCGGCCTGCACGTGCACGAGAGCCTGGGCATGACCGAGATGGCGGGCATCTCGACCATCACGCCGCCCGGCGTGATCGGGCCGGCCGGCTGCGTCGGTTTTCGGCTGCCCTATTCGCAACTGCGCATCGTCGCGCTGGACGAGCACGGCAATGCCAGCGCGCGCGAGCTGCCGCCGGGCGAACACGGCATGGTGCTCTTCAAGTCGCCCAATGTGTTCTCGGGATTTCTCGACGCGGCCGACACCGCCAAGGCGTTCACGGCCGACGGCTGGCTGGCCACGGGCGACCTCGGCTGGATCGACGACGAAGGACGCCTCAATCTCACCGGCCGATCGAAAGACCTGATCATCCGCAGCGGCCACAACATCGACCCCAAGGTGATCGAGGACGCGCTGGGTGCGCACCCCGCGGTGCAGGTCTGCGCGGCGGTGGGCGCGCCGGACGCCTATGCGGGCGAACTGCCCGTGGTCTACGCGACGCTGCTCCCGGGCGCTTCGGCGACCGAGGCCGAGCTGCTCGCCTTCGCGTCCGGCCGGGTGGACGAGGCGCCGGCGCGGCCCAAGGCGGTGATGGTCATCGAGCAGATGCCGATGACCAACGTCGGCAAGATCTACAAGCCCGAACTGCGGATGCTGGCGACGCTCCAGGTGGTGGGCGCCATGATCGACGCGGCATGCGACGGGCTCGGCCTGCCGCCGAACGCGCGGCCGGCGCTGCGGTCCGAAGGCGACAGCGGCGTGCGCGTGGTGATCGATGCCCGAGCGGCCGGCTCGGCCGCCAAGCGCTTGCGCGACGAGTTGCAGCAGACGATCGGGCGGCTGCCGATCAAGGCGGAAGTGGTCCTCGCGTAGCGCTGGTCGGACCTCGGCCGGATCAGTACTTGATCTTGATCCCGGCCTTGGCGGTGTTGCGCTCCTTGCCGTCGGATTCCACACCGAAGTTGAGCGAAACGTTGCCGCCGCTTTCCGCGCCCACCGAGTAGAGCGGACGGGGACCGGCGGTGTCCATGCCGCTGTAGAGCCCGGCGCCGTCGGGGCGCTGGACGCCCATGGTGGCACCATGAACTTCCGCAGACGTTTCGTTGGGGGCGACGTTGGGGGTCACGTAGACCGTGCCCTGGTCGCCGCTGTCGACGGGGATTTTGGGGGTGTCGGCCAGGACGGCCGATGCACCTGCCGCCGAAGCGACCAGGGCCAAAGCGGCAATGAGATTCGGAACTTGCATACACGCATTGTCGAGCCAACCGCCGCATCTTCATGTCAATCCGCCATTGCCTTACGCCACGCGGCGATCACGGCCTTCACTCGCTGTTGCCAAGGTGTCGAAACGAAGTCTTATATTGAGCGCTTGTCGTTTCGCCAATTCGAGGAAGTCATGGACAGCAACGAGATCAAGTCCCCGTCGCGCATCGCGGACGAGGCAGAAACAGCCGGCCGCGAAGCGTTCCAGGCAACGCAGGGCTATGCCCGCGAAAGCAAGCGCATCGGGCGCAACACAGTCGAATCGATCCGCGCCAACGTCGACGACGCGCGCCAGACGGGCCGAGAAGCCATGGATGCGATCCAGGGTTTGTCGAGCGACGCCAAGGAAATCGGCAAGGACGCGCTGAACACCGGCCGCGTCTACGCGCGGGATGCCGTCAATGCCACGGGCGGAAAGATCCGCGACCTGCGCGGCCGCATGGAAGATGCGCGCGAGTCGGCCGAGCGCTACGTCGCCGAGGAGCCGGTGCGCGCGATGCTGATCGCCGCCGGCTGCGGCGCCCTGGTCATGGCGCTGCTGTTGGCAGCGGCCGGGCGGCGGCCTTACCGGACGTACTGAGAAAAATGTCGCGCGCGTTGTCATCCCCGCGTGCTGCAGGACGTTGAAGTGCCAGCCCGGTGCGTGTCGCGCCGGGCACTGACCCTCCAAGCCACCCAACCTCCTGCTCACTCGCCATGAAACGCATCCTCCTGTCTCTCGTCGCCGCTTGCTTCACCCTGGCCGCCGGCTCCTCGTTCGCCCAGGCGCCCGCCCACCCGCACCACGCAGTCCAGAAGCACGCCAAGAAGCACCACGTGAAGCATGTCAAGCATGCAAAGCACAAGGCGATGAAGCGCCACGTCGCAGCCAAGCGCGCCATCAAGTCGGCCGCCTGATCCGGAGTCCGGCTCGCGCCGGGCTCTCGCGTCGTGCACTGAAAGCCCCCTGATGGGGGCTTTCTCGCATCTGCGGCTAAGGAAAGCCCCGATGAAGAGCCGGTGATCGACCGCTACCATCGGCCCTTGTCGATTTCCGACAGCCCCCGCTCTCCCGATGCCGCCCTCTCCCCAGTCCCGCCCCGCGCAGGACGCTGCCCTCCCCGATCCCGTCCTGCCCGAAGCCGATCGTCCCGACGAAGCGACGCGCGTTCCGCTCGCCATCGAGGACTGGGCCACGGTGGTCATCATGGCGCTGCTCGCCTGCATCACCTTCGCCAACGTGCTGGTGCGCTATTTCACCGACTCGTCCTTTGCCTGGACCGAAGAGTTCTCGGTGTTCCTGATGATCCTGCTCGCGATGGTTGCCGGTTCTGCCGCAGTGGCGCGCGACCGGCACATCCGCATCGAGTTCTTTTCCGAATCCGGCTCGGCAGAGCGGCGCCGGCGACTCGCGCAGCTCGGCGCGCTGGTGGTGGCGCTGGTCTTCTTCCTGATGGCGGCGCTGAGCGTGCGGGTGGTCTACGACGACATCCGCTTCGGCGAGACCTCCCCCGGCATCGGCGTGCCGCAGTGGTGGTATTCGATCTGGCTGCCGATCGTGTCGACGGCCATCGCATTGCGCGCACTGGGGCTCTTTGTCCGCCGCGGGCGCAAGAGCGTCGTCCGATGATCGCCGCGCTGCTCTTTGCCGCCTTCCTGATGATGATGCTGGCGGGCGTGCCGATCGGCGCGTCGCTCGGCCTGGCCGGCGCGGTGTGCATCGCGCTGGCCAACGGCGAATCGCAATGGTTCGGCCTGCTTGCGGTGCCGCAGAACTTCTATGCCGGCCTGGGCAAATACCCGCTGCTGGCGATTCCGATGTTCGTGCTCGTGGGTTCGATCTTCGATCGTTCGGGGGTGGCCTCGCGGCTGGTCAACTTCGCGATCTCGATCGTCGGACGGGGGCCGGGCATGCTGCCGCTGGTCGCCATCGCGGTGGCGATGTTCCTCGGCGGCATCTCGGGGTCGGGGCCGGCAACGGCGGCTGCAGTCGGCGGCGTGATGATCGCGGCCATGTCGCGCGCGGGCTACCCGCCGGCGTTCTCTGCCAGCGTGGTCGGCGCAGCGGCGGCCACCGACATCCTGATCCCGCCTTCGATCGCGTTCATCGTCTACTCGGTGCTGGTGCCGGGCGCCTCGGTGCCGGCGCTCTTCGCGGCCGGCATGGTCCCGGGCGTGATGGTCGGGCTCGCGCTCATGATCCCCACGGTGTGGCTGGCCCGCCGCCACCACATGGGCGCGCTCGAATCCACCCTGCCGCGGCCACCCTTCTGGCGCAGCCTGCGCGAAAGCATCTGGGGACTGGCGGCGCCGGTAGTCATCCTGGGCGGCATGCGTGCCGGCTGGTTCACGCCGACGGAAGCCGCGGTGGTCGCAGTGTTCTACGGGTTGTTCGTCGGCATGGTGATCTACCGCACCATCCGCGTGAAAGACCTGTTCGTCATCCTGCGCGAATCGGGCGAGCTGTCGGCCGTGATCCTGATCGTCGTGGCGCTGGCGGGCATCTTCGCGTATTCGCTGTCGACGCTGGGTGTCATCGATCCGCTCACGAACGCCATCGTCAACCTGGGCGTGGGCGAGTACGGCGTGCTGGCGCTCATCATCCTGCTGCTGGTCGTGATCGGCATGTTTCTCGACGGCGTCTCGATCTTCCTGATCTTCGTGCCGCTACTGTGGCCGGTGATGCGCCACTTCCAATGGGACCCGGTGTGGTTCGGCGTGCTGCTCACGCTGCTCGTGGCGCTGGGCCAGTTCACGCCACCGATCGCCGTCAACCTGATGGTGTCGTGCCGCATCGCCAGAGTCGGCATGGACGAGACGGTGCCGTGGGTGCTCTGGCTCGTCGGCGCCATGATGCTCGTCATCGTGGCCGTGGTGGCGTGGCCGGCGCTCGCGCTGTGGCTGCCCACCCGGCTGGGCTACTGAAGTTTTTCATCGCGTTCATTCACAAGGAGACAAACACCATGAACTTCCGCCGCTCCCTCATCGCCACGCTCGTCGCGGCCAGTGCCGCACTGTCGCTGGCCGTGCTGCCCACGGCCGCATCGGCGCAGAACTACAAGTCCGAATACAAGATGTCGCTGGTCGTGGGCACCGCCTTCCCCTGGGGCAAGGGCGGCGAGATCTGGGCCAACCTGGTCAAGGAACGCACCAACGGCCGCATCAACATCAAGCTCTACCCGGGCGTGTCGCTGATCCAGGGCGACCAGACGCGCGAGTTCAGCGCGCTGCGCCAGGGCGTGATCGACATGGCGATCGGCTCGACCATCAACTGGTCGCCGCAGGTGAAGGAGCTCAACCTGTTCTCGCTACCCTTCCTGATGCCCGACTACGCAGCCATCGACGCGCTCACGCAGGGCGAGGTCGGCAAGGACATCTTTGCGCGCCTCGACAAGGCCGGCGTGGTCCCGCTTGCCTGGGGCGAGAACGGCTACCGAGAGATCACCAATTCGAAGCGCCCGATCCAGTCGCCCGAAGACCTGAAGGGCATGAAGATCCGCGTGGTCGGCTCGCCGCTCTTTCTCGACATCTTCACGGCCCTGGGCGCCAACCCGACGCAGATGAGCTGGGCCGACGCCCAGCCCGCCTTTGCGAGCGGCGCGGTCGACGGGCAAGAAAATCCGATGTCGATCTTCACCGCGGCCAAGCTGCAGAACGTGGGCCAGAAGAACGTGACCATGTGGGGCTACATTGCCGACCCGCTGGTGTTCGTGGTCAACAAGGACGTGTGGAGCTCATGGACGCCGGCCGACCAGGCCATCGTGCGGCAAGCCGCCATCGACGCCGGCAAGCAAGAGATCGCGATCGCCCGCAAAGGCCTCGCCGAGCCCGGGCAGCCGCTGCTCAAGGAGATCGAAAGCCTGGGCGTGACCGTCACCAAACTGTCGCCGGCACAGCGCGAAGCTTTCGTGAAGGCGACTCAGCCCGTGTACGCCAAGTGGAAGCCGCAGATCGGCAACGATCTGGTCAACAAGGCCGAGAAGTCGATCGCGGCGCGCGCGAAGTAGCCTGGCTCGCAAGCCGGCTCAACTCGGGTCGGCGTCGGCGCCGAGCCGCTCCTCGAGCCGCCGCCGCACCTCCGGCCACTCGTCATCGATGATGCTGAAGCGCACGGAGTTGCGCTTGCGACCGTCCGGCATGATGCGCTCGTGGCGCACGATGCCCTCTTGGTGCGCACCCAGCCGCAGTATCGCGGCGCGCGACTTCGCGTTGATCTCGTCGGTGGTGAACTGCACCCGCACGCAGTGCATCTGCTCGAAGGCGTGACGCAGCATGAGGTACTTGGCCTCGGTGTTGACGAAGCTTCGCTGCCAAGACCGCGCGATCCAGGTGCTGCCGATCTCCAGCTTGCGATGGATGCGGTCGATCTTCCAGAAGCGGGTGGAGCCGATCACCCGGTTCGAATCGATCAGCACCGTGGCGAAAGGCATGACCGTGCCCGCTTCGCGCCCGGCGATGGCCGTCTGGATATAAGCGTCGACCGTGAGCGCCGAGGGGACGACCGTGAAGGGCAGCTTCCAGAGTTCGCCGTCCGTCGCGGCCTCGACCAGTGCGGCCGCATCGGATTCGAGCAAGGGCCGAAGCAGGATTCGCGGGCCGCGGAGCGTTTCTTGGGCGTGGGGGTGCATCGCTCGAAAGATAACGCAGCCACGGCCTTCGGCCGACGTGCGACGTGCAGCGCCCGTGCGCCCGCTCAGTGCTGCAGGATCTTGTTGAGAAAGTCCTTGGTGCGCGCCTGCCGGTTTTCGGGGTGGCTGAAGAACTCGTCCTTCGAGCAATCTTCGAGAATGCGCCCGCCCACGTCGATGAAGATCACGCGGCTCGCCACCTTGCGCGCAAAGCCCATTTCGTGCGTGACCACCATCATGGTCATGCCTTCCTTGGCGAGCGCCACCATCACGTCGAGCACCTCGCCGACCATCTCGGGGTCGAGCGCCGAAGTCGGCTCGTCGAACAGCATCACGATCGGGTCCATGCTGAGCGCACGCGCGATCGCCACGCGCTGCTGCTGACCACCGGACAGTTGCCCCGGGAACTTGTCCTTGTGCGCCATGAGGCCCACGCGGTCGAGCATCTTGAGTCCGCGCGTCTTGGCTTCGTCGGGCTTGCGGCCGAGCACCTTGATCTGCGCGATGGTGAGGTTCTCGGTCACCGACAGGTGCGGGAACAGCTCGAAGTGCTGGAACACCATGCCGACCTTGGCGCGCAGCTTCGGCAGATTGGTCTTGGGGTCGTGCAAGGGAATGCCGTCGACCGTGATTTCGCCCTTTTGAAAGGGTTCGAGCGCATTCACGGTCTTGATGAGCGTCGACTTGCCCGAACCGGACGGGCCGCACACCACCACCACGTCGCCCTTGGCGATGCTCACCGAGCAGTCGTTGAGCACCTGCACGGGGCCGTACCACTTGGACACGTTCTTGATTTCGATCATGGAATAGTTCTCCAGGGCTCAGCGGATGATGGCGATTTTTTTCTGCAACTGCTTGACCAACCAGGACAGCGTGAAGCAAATGACGAAGTAGAAAACGGCGGCGAGGATATAAGACTCGCGCGTGGAATTGAGGTTGCCTCCGGCGGTGGAGAAGCCGTGCAGCATGTCGTGCGCCGTGATGATGTAGACCAGCGACGTGTCCTGGAACAGGATGATGGTCTGCGTCAGCAGGATCGGCAGCATGTTGCGGAAGGCCTGCGGCAGGATCACGAGCTTCATGTTCTGCCCGTAGGTCATGCCGACCGCCTGCCCCGCGAACACCTGGCCGCGCGGGATCGACTGGATGCCCGCGCGCATGATTTCGCTGAAGTAAGCCGCCTCGAAAGCGATGAAGGTGATCACCGCCGACAACTCCGCGCCGATCGGGCGACCGATCAACATGGGCACCAGCAGGAAAAACCACAGCAGCACCATCAGGAGCGGGATCGAGCGCATGCCGTTCACGTAGATCGTGGCCGGCACTTCGAGCACTTTCTTGCCCGACAACCGCATCAGGGCCAGGATGGTCCCGAAGACGATGCCCCCGAGCGTGGCCACCGCGGTGAGGATGACGCTGAAATAGATGCCGCCGAGGATGTAGTTGCGAAACACATCCATCGTGAAGAACGAGAAGTTGAGTACGCTCATTTCAGTGTCCTCCGCCGGTGGAAGCCACGAAGCCCGGCACCCTCACCCGCTTCTCGATGAAGGCCATGATCCGGTTGATCGTGAACGCGGAGATGACGTAGAGAATGGTGACGCCCAGGTAGATCTCGACGCCGCGCGAGGTTTCTTCGCCGGCCTGCTGTGCGAAGAAGGTGAGCTCGGCGATCGACACCGCGAAGGCCACCGACGAGTTCTTGAAGATGTTCATGCTCTCGCTCGTGAGCGGCGGAACGATGATGCGAAAAGCCATGGGCAGCAGCACATAGCGATAGCTCTGGAACGTCGTGAAACCGACGGCCATCGCGGCGTAACGCTGGCCGCGCGGCAGCGCCTGCACGCCGGCCCGCACCTGTTCGGCGATCCGTGCCGAAGTGAAGAACCCCAGCCCGAAGACCACCAGCACGAGCTTGGGCGTATCGGCAAAGAGCGGGAACACCACCGGCACCACGTGGTACCAGAGAAAGATCTGCACCAGCAAGGGGATGTTGCGGAAGAACTCGACCCAGACATTGCCGAGTCGCACGAGCAGCGGACTGTTGGGCAGCGTGCGCGCAGTGCCGATGAGCGAACCGACGATGAGCGCGACGGCCAGCGACAGCACGGACACCAGCACGGTCTGGCCCCACGCGTGCATCATCCAGTTGAGATAGGTTTCGGTATCGCCTGATCCGAAGCAGCCTGGCACTGCCTCGCGATCGATCGTGTCGAGACAGTAGATCTTCAGATCCAGACTCATGGTGTCACCCGGTTCGAGTAATTGTTGAAGGGCCCCTACGCGAACGCGCCTCCCGCTCCTGCCACGGGGGGCGCGCCGCACTCATCGCTTACTTCTTGGCGAAGGACTCGGCCGGATTGTCGTTGGGCGACTTCAAGAGGCCCTTGAGCGTGTCGCCCATGGGCAGATTGACGCTCACGTTCTTCGGTGCGATCGGCGTCATGAACCACTTGGTGTAGAGCTTCTCGATGTCGCCGCTCTTGATCATGGCGCTGATCTGCTCGTCGACTGCCTTCTTGAAGGCCGGGTCGTCCTTGCGGAACATCACGGCGATGGGTTCGACGTTGAGCGTTTCGCCGACGATGGCGTAGTCGCCCGGGCTCTTGGACGAGGCGATCAGCCCGGCCAGGATGTTGTCGTCCATCACGAAGGCATCGGCGCGGCCGGATTCGAGCAGCAGGAAGCTGTCTGCATGGTCCTTGCCGTAGACCTCGTTGAACTTGATCTTCTGCGAGCGCTCGTTCTTGCGCAGCAACGCGACCGAGGTCGTGCCGGTGGTGGTGGCGACGTTCTTGCCGTCCAGATCGGCGACCGACTTGATGGCGGAGCCCTTCTTGACGGCCGTGCGCACTTCGGTCACGTAGGTGGTGTAGCCGAAGCTCACGTCCTTCTGGCGCGTGGCGTTGTTGGTGGTGGAACCGCATTCGATGTCGACCGTGCCGTTCTGCACCAAAGGAATGCGGTTGGCCGAGGTGACGGGCGTGTATTCGATGGTGGCCGAAGGTGCGAGCTTCTTGATGATCTGCTCGCACAGTTCGACGTGGTAGCCGACGTACTTGCCGCCGCCCAGCGTATAGGACAGCGGAGCCGACGACTCGCGCACGCCCATGACGGCCTTGCCGGAGGACTTGATCTTGGCCAGCGTGTCATTGGACTGTGCAAGGGCGCCGCCCGCTACGAGGGCCAACGCGGCCAGGGTAAGAATCTGCTTTTTCATCCAGGGTCACTCCTTGAGTTCATAAAAAAAAGTCACGCTGAAATTCTAGGCATTCGCGTGTGCGGGATTACCCTCCGAAACCCAGCCCCGGCTGACGGGAATCTGATCAATCGTCGCAAACTCAAGCAGCCTTCGTGCCCGATCCACTGTCGAATTCGGCGCCGCCCGTTGCCGGAGCATCGGATCGGGTAGCGAGCAGGTGAGCCCAGAGCGCTTCGACCATTCGCTTACCGCGCGGCGGCCCGCCCTTGTGCGATGAGGCAACGTGCGGGCGCTCACGATAGGCGCGGATGTCCATCGTGGCTTCGAGCCGATCGATCTCGGGCGGCAAAGCGCTCACCAGCGTTCGCGCGCGAACTTCCTTGCGCACGGCGCTCTGCGGCAAAAAAGCGATTCCGTGCCCTTCGACTGCCATGACCTTGAGGCCTTCGGCCATGTCGGTCTCGTAGACACGATCGAGGTGGATGGGCACTTTCGAAGTCTGGATGAGGTCGTCGACGACGCCGCCCAGATAGGTGCCGGGTGCGTAGCCGAGATAGGGCAGCGGTTGCCCAGGTCGCCCCGGCAGGCGATAGCGAGGTGCGCCCTCGCTGTCGGCCCGCACCCAGGGCGCTATCACCTCGTCGCCGAGGCTGACCATTTCATAGCGGGTGTTGTCCAGTTGCAGCGGATGCGACGGATGGTGGTAGGCAATGAGCAGGTCGCAGCTGCCTTCGACGAGCCGATGCACGGCATCATGGGTGTTGAGTGCGATGAGCCTGCTCTTCATGGGCCCGAACTGCGCGCGCATGGTGGTGATCCACGATGGAAAGAAGGTGAACGCGAGCGTGTGGGGCACGGCGATCTCGATGACGTCCTGCGCAGCGGATGAGTGACCGCGGAGCATGGCCCGGGTGCTTTGCAGGGTCTGCAGGAGTTCGATGGCCTGGGCGTAGAGGGTCTGCCCGGCGGGCGTGAGGCGGGTCGGGTAGGAACTCCGGTCGACCAGGTCGGTGCCCGCCCAGACTTCGAGGGCCTGGATGCGACGCGAGAACGCCGGCTGCGTGACGTGGCGCAACTGGGCCGACCGGCTGAAGCTGTGCGTCTCGGCCAGGCTGACGAAATCCTCGAGCCATTTGGTTTCCATGCGCGGATTATGTGAGCGGCTCGCGGCGTCCCGGTCGTTGGTGGGAGCGCCCGCGGAGAGGAGTGCGACGTTGCTTGTTCGTTGGTGGGAGCCCCCGTGGGGCGGTGTGCTGGGCTCTTTGTTCGTTGGTGGGAGCGCCCGTGGGGCGGTGTGCGGCGGGACTGCTTCACTGTGCCGGCCCTTCGGGCTTCCCTGCAGTGCTCACGACAGGCGGGGTCCGCAGAACTCGC
>JAHJOG010000168.1 GCA_018820395.1 Gammaproteobacteria bacterium
GGCGCTCGGCAGCGCCGAGGTGTCGCTGCTGTCGCTTGCGAACGCCTATCGGACATTGGCGAATGGCGGGCGATTCACGGAGACCCGGTTCCTCGCGCCAGCGACCGGCAAAACCGACGCGGGTCGACCGGCCGAAAGCGCCCGCGCCATCGACGAGCGGGCGAGCTTCATCGTCGGCGACATCCTGAGCGACGCGCAGGCGCGCACCCGCACCTTCGGACTCGACAGCGTGCTGGGAACGCGCTTCTGGACGGCCGTCAAGACCGGCACCAGCAAGGACATGCGCGACAACTGGGCTGTGGGCTGGTCGAGCCGGTACACCGTCGGCGTCTGGGTCGGCAACGCCAGCGGCGCGCCGATGTGGGACGTGAGCGGGACCAGTGGAGCCGCGCCGGTCTGGGCCGAGGTCATGCAATTCCTGCACCGGGCTCAGCCGAGCCGCGCGCCCGCGCCGCCGCCGGGCCTGGTGCGCACCCGCGTCGCCTTCGGCGACCAGCTCGAAGCTGCGCGCGACGAATGGTTCATCGCCGGCACGGAGCAGCCGCTCTTCGCGCTGGCGCCGCAAGCTGCCGGCAACGCGACTGCGGGCCGCATCCTCTCGCCGTCGGACGGCACCATCATTGCGCTGGACCCGGACATCCCGCCGAACGCCCAACGTGTGCGCTTCGAGACGGATGCTGCAAACGGCGAATGGCGCATCGACGGGCGCGTGATCGCCCGCGGTGCCACGGCACGTTGGCTGCCCTGGCCGGGACGCCATGCGGTGGAATTGGTGAACGCGCAAGGCCAGGTGACCGACCGGATCAAGCTCGAAGTGCGCGGCGCCGGTGTGGTGGCCAGTGCGGGCCGCTGACATCGGGACCGAACGAAATCGCCCAACCCGACCATCGAGTCCGAGCTTGAACACACCCATCGACCTTGCCACCCTGCGCGTGATCGTCACGGCCGCGGAACTCGGCTCGATCAGTGCCGCCGGCGATCGCCTGCAACTTGCCGTCGCTGCCGCCAGCGCGCGCGTCACTGCACTCGAAGAAGCATTGGGCCTTCGGATCTTCGAACGGTCGTCGCGCGGCGTGCGTCCGACGACGGCGGGCCAGATGCTGGTGCAGCGCGGGCGGCAACTGCTTGCCGACTCGGACCGCCTGTCGGTCGATCTGCATGACTATGCCGAGGGTTTGCAAGGGCACGTGCGCCTGGTCGCCAACACGTCGGCGATGCTCGAACTCCTTCCGGGCAAACTCGACCGGATGATGCGCGAGCACCCCTTGATTCGGCTGGAGGTCGAGGAACATGGGAGCCTGGACATCCCCGCCTTGCTGCTCGAAAGCCGCGCCGATGTGGGCATCGTGGACATGGCTCACGCACCGCAAGGGATCGCGCTTGGCGATTGCTTCTCCGACACGCTGGCGCTGATCGTGCCGACAGCGCATCGGTTTGCGGAGGGGCTGGCTCTTCCCTTCGTGGACGCACTCGACGAGGAGTTCATTGCGCTCAGCGACGGTACGGCGCTCTCGAGCCGCCTGGTGGCGTCGGCGTCGCTCGCCGGGAAGCCGCTTCGGGTTCGCATGCAGATGCGCAGCTTCGATGCGGTGTGCAGGATGGTCGCAGGCGGCCTGGGCGTGGCCGTGCTGCCGCTGCAGGCCTTGGGGCCACAGCTCGCTGTTTTACCGATCCGCGCCGTGCAACTGACCGACCCATGGGCGTCGCGCATGCACCGGATCGCGCTTCGCAGTGAAACGCCACCGTCGCCCGCGACGAACACTTTGATCGACGTTCTCATGCGCTGATCCGAACTTCGGGCAAACCCTTGCGTTCGCCGGACGCGAAAGCCGGGTTCGCTTCTGCACCTTGTCTCGTGGCGGCAGCCGTCCATACACTGCGCCACCGAACGAAGACTCCGACGACCCCATGAAGATCACCCGCGTTAGCGCCACTCCCCTGCACTTGCCGGTCACGGCCGAGGTTTCCGGCCGCACCAAGACCACGTCCTTGTCGTTGTGTCTGGTCGACATCGAAACCGACACCGGACTCGTCGGCACCGGCATGACCGCGATCACCGAAGAGGAAGTCATCGGCTCGATCGTGAACGACATCGCCTCTCACGCGCTCGTGGGCATGGATCCGCTGCGGCACGAACAGATCTGGGAGCGGCTCTACTGGCTTCTCACGCCCAGAGGGCAGTCCGGGTACGCCAGCCACGCCATCGCGGCCATCGACCTCGCGCTTTGGGACCTGAAGGGAAAGCATCTGGGCATGCCGTGCTGGCAATTGCTCGGTGGCGCGCGCGCGGAAGTCCCGGTGTACGCGACCTTCGGCTTTGCGTTTTTCGACCGGGACGAGTTGGCTGCTGCGGCATCCAGCTGGGTCGACCGTGGCTTCAAGCGCTTGAAGATGACCGTCGGCCACCACGGACTCCAGCGGCGCGACGAACCTCGCCCGCTCGATGCGTTGATCGCCGAAGACATCCAGCGCATCCGCGCTGTGCGTGAAGCCGTCGGCAGCGACGTGCAGATCTACATCGACGCCAATTGCAGCCTCGACTACTTCCACGCCCTCTCGCTGGCGCAGCGCGTGGAGGAGTACGGCATCAGCTTTTTCGAAGAGCCAGTCGCGCAAAACGATATCCCCAACCTGGCGAAGCTGCGGGCGAAGACATCGATCCCCCTTGCTGCAGGACAGAACGAAGGACTCGCGAGCCGGTTTCGCGACATGCTGGTCGCACAGGCTGTCGACGTCGTTCAGCCCAATGCGTGCATCACCGGCGGCTACACGCAGTGCATGCGCATCGCCGGGATGGCCGCAGCCTTCAACACGCGTTTCGCGAACGGCGGCGCCTGGCCACACCACAACATGCATCTGCACGCAGGCTTGGCCAACGGATCATTGGTCGAGTACCACTCGGTCGCGGTCGACTGCTGCAAGCTCGTGTTCGACGACCTGCCCGTGCCATCCCAAGGGGTGCTCTCGCTTCCGGAGAAGCCGGGCCTCGGGTTCGAGCCGAATCGGGAGCGCGTGGCCGAGCTTGCGAAGCGCCCCGGCTCCAAAGGCGTGGGCAAGGCCTGAAGCATCTGCGTCAACTCGAATGAATCCTCAGGAGACAACAACACCATGAACGTTCGCATCCCACGCCGCCGAGCGGCAACCATCGTGGCTGCCGCATTGCTTTCGGCGCTGGCCGCGCCGACCGTCGCGCAGACCTTTCCCGATCGCCCCATTCGAATGATCGTGGGCTATTCGGCAGGTGGCGGGGTCGACGCGATGGCGCGCCTGTTGGCGCCGCGCCTTTCGACGCTGCTCGGGCAGCAGGTGGTGGTGGACAACCGGGCAGGCGCCGCGGGCGTGATTGCCGGCGACGCCGTGGCCAAGGCAGCGCCCGATGGCTACACCCTTTTGCTCGGCGACAGTTCGACCCTGATCGCGAAGTTCATGCAGCCCAAACTGAGCTTCGATCCGATTCGCAGTTTTTCGCCGGTGGCAGGCCTTTTCAAGTCGCCGCTGATGATCATCGCCAACAACGAGTTTCCAGCCAAGACGCCGCGCGAGCTGGTGAGCGCCATGAAGGCGAAGCCCGGCTTCTATTCGTTCGCGACATCGGGTGTGGGTACGGTCCACCACCTTGGTTTCGAGATGCTGAAGGGTCAGAGCGGCACGTTCGCCCTTCACATTCCCTACCGCGGCGCTGCGCAGATTGTTCCGGACGTGATCAGCGGGCAGGTTCCACTCGGCGTCGTCAGCGCCACTGCGGGGTTGGCGCAGGCCAGAGCAGGAAAAGTGCGCGGTCTCGCCATGATGAGCAACGACAAGCTGCCAGGCGCCGAGGACATCGCGCCGCTGTCGTCGGCAGTCCCGGGTCTGGATGTCGCACCGCATCTTTTTCTTCTCGCGCCTGCCGGTACGCCCGCACCGGTCATCGACCGCCTCGAAGACGCGGTGCGCACGGTGATGAAGGCGCCGGATCTGCCACAAGCCGCCGCGCTTCAGGGAGCGGTGCCAGACTTCAAGTCGTCGCAAGACCTGGCCCGAAGCATGGCCGAGGAATCACAGCGCTGGGGCAAGCTCATTGCCGAACAAAAGATCACTGCGCAATAGCCCGGCGCGAGTCTCGCGATAATGGGAGGCTTCCCACTATCGAACAAGGAGCCATTCAGTGCCCGACCTCTCCACGATCACTTGCATTGAAGACCTGCGAGTGATCGCGCAACAGCGCGTGCCGCGCATGTTCTACGACTATGCGGATTCCGGCTCCTGGACAGAGGGCACCTACCGGTCGAACGAAACCGATTTTCAGAAGATCAAGTTGCGGCAGCGCGTCGCCGTCAACATGGAGGGGCGTTCGACGCGCACCACCATGATCGGTCAGGAGGTCGCCATGCCGGTGGCCATCGCACCCACCGGGCTGACTGGCATGCAGCACGCGGATGGCGAAATCCTCGGCGCGAAAGCAGCCAAGGCTTTCGGCATTCCGTTCACCCTATCGACGATGAGCATCTGCTCGCTGGAAGACATTGCCGAAGCCACGGATCGCCACCCGTTCTGGTTTCAGCTCTACGTGATGAAAGACCGCGATTTCATCGAACGGCTGATCGAACGGGCACGCGCTGCGAATGTGTCGGCACTGCAATTGACCCTCGATCTGCAGATCCTGGGTCAGCGCCACAAAGACATCAAGAACGGTCTTACTGCGCCGCCCAAGATGAACTTCGCCAACCTGATGGACTTGGCGACCAAACCGCGTTGGTGCCTCGGCATGCTCGGGACCAAGCGTCGCACTTTCGGCAACATCGCGGGCCATGCGAAAGGCGTGGATGACCTGTCATCGCTGTCGTCGTGGACGGCCCAACAGTTCGATCCCACGTTGAACTGGGCGGATGTCGAGTGGATCAAGAAACTCTGGGGCGGCAAGCTTGTGCTCAAGGGAATCATGGACGTCGAAGACGCACGCCTCGCGGCAGCCAGTGGCGCCGATGCGCTGATCGTGTCGAACCATGGCGGGAGGCAGCTCGACGGTGCTCCGTCTTCGGTGGCGGCGTTGCCGCTGATCGCCGAGGCCGTCGGCACTGAGATCGAGGTCTGGATGGATGGGGGCGTTCGGAGCGGGCAGGATGTCCTGAAAGCGCGCGCGCTCGGTGCGCAGGGCACTTTGATCGGACGCAGCTTTCTGTATGCGCTGGGCGCATACGGGCAGGCAGGCGTCACCCGAGCGCTCGAAATCATTCAGCGGGAGCTCGATCTCACCATGGCGTTTTGCGGCCGCACGCAAATCGACAGCGTGGACTCGAGCATCTTGTGCCCGGGGACCTTCTGAGTTCGCTCGGTTAAGAAGTACTGAGCGCGACCAGCTGTCGCCTTGCCCTTGCAGTGTTTGAGCAAGCCAGCCACGGCAAGTCGAGCGCTTCGCGCGGGCTTCCTTGTTCGCTGTGGTTGGTGCCACACTCCAAGGCCGAGCAAGATTTGAGTCGTGATTCAACCTCTACGCCGCATCGCGCACCTGGATATGGACGCCTTCTATGCGTCCGTTGAACTGTTGCGCTACCCCCAGCTGAAGGGCTTGCCAGTCGTCATAGGCGGCGGCCGGCGCACTGCGGATGCGATTGCCAGCCAGATTCCCGAGGGCGGAACGCTGGCCGACATACCGGTCGATGCCTTTCCGCTCCTCAGGGACTACAAGGGTCGCGGTGTGATCACAACTGCGACGTACCCAGCCCGCCAGTTTGGTATCGGCTCCGCTATGGGGATGATGAAGGCGGCAAAACTTTGTCCGCAGGCTCTCGTTCTCCCCGTTGATTTTGACGAGTACCGCAGATATTCGCGTCGGTTCAAGGACGTCATTCTCGACATCGCACCGACCATGGAAGATCGCGGTGTCGATGAGGTGTATATCGACTTCACAGTCGTGCCGGGTGGTCAGCGCGAAGGCGGCCTGGTATTGGCTCGACTGCTGCAGAAGTCAATCTTGCAAGCCACGGGGCTGACGTGTTCCATCGGAGTTGCTCCGAGCAAGTTGCTCGCCAAACTCGCCAGCGAGTTCAAGAAGCCCAATGGAATCACCGTTCTCTATGAGAGCGACCTGAAGTCCAAGATATGGCCTTTGCCCTGCCGCAAGGTCAACGGCATTGGGCCGAGAGCCGACGAGCGACTCTTGGCGCAGGGCATTCGAACGATCGAAGATCTGGCGTCGCGCGACCGGAGTTGGCTCATTCATGCTTTTGGCAAGGCCACTGGCGCCTGGATGCACGACATTGCTTGGGGGCGCGACGACCGCCCTGTGGTCACTCATAGCGAGCCGGTGTCGATGAGCCGAGAGACCACATTCGATAGGGACTTGCGGGTCGATGTCGATCGAGCTGAACTGGGGGCCATCTTCACGCGGCTCTGTCAAAAGGTGGCTGAAGATCTGCAGCGGAAAGGCTACGTCGGCAAGACGATCGGCATCAAGATCAAGTACGCGGATTTCAAGACAGCCACCCGCGATTTCTCAGTCGACCAACCAACTTCGGACGCTATCGAAATCCGAAGAATTGCCGGGCAATGCTTAAAGCGAGTGCCACTCGATCGCTCCTTGCGCTTGCTGGGCGTGCGAGTTGGCGCCTTGTCCAAAACCGACGATGTCGATCTTCCGTATCGCGAATCGATGTGGGTTTCCGGAGAGCAGCAGGACGACCGCCGGACAGGAACGGCATCAACTGGCGTGCTGCCGTGGTCGTGACAAACTTCGGCTCCGGCTGCGCTTAGGCATCAAGCCGCCAAAGCGCCAAAGCTTTAATTCGCCTCGAGCAGCAGCTGTCCACACCCCCCCCAAGCAAAAAGCCCAATCACTGTTGAGGTGATTGGGCTTTAGGGGCTGTAAGAGCCTGACGATGACCTACTTTCACACGGGAACCCGCACTATCATTGGCGCTGAGGCGTTTCACTGTCCTGTTCGGGATGGGAAGGA
>JAHJOG010000015.1 GCA_018820395.1 Gammaproteobacteria bacterium
CTGCGACTCCGTGGTGGTCGCCAATGAAGCCTTCGGCATCGACTTCGAGGCGGAGGTCGCGGTCGTCACCGGAGACGTGCGCATGGGCGCATCCCCCGAACAGGCGCTCGACGGCATCCGGCTTGCCATGCTGGTCAACGACGTGAGCCTTCGCAATCTGATCCCGGCCGAACTGGCCAAGGGCTTCGGCTTTTTTCAGAGCAAGCCTGCGACCGCATTCAGCCCGGTCGCCGTCACGTTGGACGAACTCGGCGAAGCGTGGCAAGGCGGCCGCATTCACCTCACGTTGCAGAGCACGTGGAACGGCCGCAAGGTCGGCATGTGCGATGCCGGCGACGAGATGACCTTTCACTTCGGCGAGCTGATCGCGCACATGGCGAAAACGCGCAACGTGCGGGCGGGCAGCATCGTCGGCAGCGGCACCGTGAGCAACAAGGGCGTCGAGAAGAATGGCCGGACCGAGTGGCCCAAGGGGTACAGCTGCATTGCCGAGAAGCGCTGCATCGAGACGATCCAGGACGGCCAGCCATCGACCGATTTCATGAAGTACGGAGACACCATCCGCATCGAGATGAAGGGCCGCGACGGGCAGTCGGTGTTCGGCGCGATCGAGCAGGAAGTGGCGGCTCCGGCGGCGGCCCGCTGAACGGACGAAGCGCGACCCTTCGGCTCAGGCAAAACGCATTCGCAGCAACTCCTTGAGGTTGCGCACGTCGAGGCGTTTGAAGGCGCGGTACTGCAGCGTGCGCGCCGTCGTGATTTCCACCGCCATGGCGCGGGCGGCCTCCTTGGCGGTCTTGCCGTCGAGCAGATGGCCGACGACTTCGCGTTCGCGCAGGCTGAGCATCGAGAGGCTTTGAGCGTCGGGCGGGGCGGCCGGCTCCGCGGTACGCGTGGGGGCAGAGCGGCCGTGCGCGAGCGTGGCGTCGCCGAGCAGCGTCGCATGCGCTTCGAGCAGGTCGAAGTCGTCGCGGCTGAAGTCCGGCTGCGCCAGGCTGCGATAGAAGCTGACTGCTGCGCGCTGGCCGGTCGGCAGCAAGAGAAGGATCGACGCCCGTTCCCGAATACCGACGTTGCCGTAGCAGGCTTCGCGGTACGCCGGATCGGCAACTTCTTCGGCGCGCTGATGGCCGAGCCAGAGTTGCCGCCTGGCCGGAAGCTTGCGCTGGGCGAGCCACGCCATGTTGGGGTCGAGCAGATCGAAGCGCTGCTCCACATAGCGCCTGGCGGTACGCTCGGCGGTGTCACCGTAGGCGCTGGCGGCAGACACCGTCTCGATTCGCCCCGCACGATCGACCGCATAGACCGTGCAGAAGGTGAGCGGCAGCAGCGTGCCGACGGCGCGCAGGTAGCTGGCGGCCAGATGCGGTGTGCCCACTCCGGCCAGCACGCCCGCGACCAGCGACGAGGCCACAGGCTGATCGGTGACTCGGACAGGCCAGCGTCTCATGGGTTCAGGAAGTGAATGTCATGAGAAGTTATGACAACGGTGCGCGAACTGCATCGGGACAATCCCGTCCATGAATCCAACAGTCGAATCACCGCCGGGCAGTCGCAGCTCGGACGCGGCGACCGGGCCGACACCGCCGCGCACCGGCGCCCTGCCGTCGTCGGTCGGCGCCTTTCACTACACGCGCTTCGCTCCGTGGCTGCCGCCGCTCGAAGCAGGCATCGAACCCGGCCGCCACCCGGTGGTGATCGCGGGCGGGGGGCCGGTCGGCATGGCGCTCGCGCTCGGCTTGGCGAACCACGGCGTGCGCAGCGTGATCCTCGAAGCCGACGACACGGTCTGCGTGGGCAGCCGTGCGGCCTGCATTTCTCGGCGCAGCCTGGAGATCGTGGAGCGGCTGGGTGCGCTGCCGGCCTTTCTGGCGAAGGGCCTGCCGTGGACGGGCGGGCGCAGCTTCTACAAGACCGACGAGGTGTTTCGCTTCGAGATGCCGCACGACCAGCGGCAGAAGCTCCCGCCGATGATCAATCTGGAGCAGTACTACATCGAGCAGTACCTGCTGGACGAGATCGTGCGGCGCAACGACCAGACGCCGGGCCTGATCGATCTGCGCTGGGGCACCGAACTCCGCGGCTTCGAGGAAAACACGTCCGGTCTGACTCTGCAGGCCGGCAACGCGCTTGGCGGCTATGCGATGCATGCGCAATGGCTCGCTGCCTGCGATGGCGGCCAGAGTTTCGCGCGCAAGGCGCTCGGGCTGGAACTGAAGGGCACCGGCTACGAAGGCCGCTACGTGATCATCGATATCGAGCTGCACAGCACGCATCCGACCGAGCGGCGCGCCTGGTTCGATCCGCCGTGGAACCCAGGGTCGACGGTGCTCATGCATCGCCAACCCGACGACATCTGGCGCATCGACTACCAGCTGCGCGCAGGCCAGGACACGGAGGCGGCGCTCCAGCCCGCGGCCGTCGCCGACTTCGTGCAGCGCCATCTGGATGCGATCGGCGAAGGCCATCTGCCCTGGAAGACCGTTTGGACTTCGGTCTACCGCGCAGGCGCGATGACGCTCGACAGCTACCGGCACGGCCGCGTGCTGTTCGCCGGCAATGCGGCCCACGCCATGCCGATCTTCGGCGTGCGCGGACTCAACTCCGGCTTCGACGACGCAGACAACCTGGCCTGGAAACTGGCGCTGGTCGCGCGTGGCGTGTCGGATCCGTCCTTGCTCGACAGCTATTCGCAGGAGCGCATCGCGGCCTTCCACATCAATGCCGAAAGCGCCATGCGAAGCACCGAATTCATGTCGCCACCGTCGCGCGGCTTCGACTTGCTGCGCGAAGCCGCGCTGTCGCTTTCGGGCGCCCACCGCGGCATCGCCAACCTGATCAATCCCAGGCAAACGCAAGCGGTGCAGTACGCAGGTTCGACGCTTTCCAGCGACGATGAACTCACCGCCGGGCCGCGCCCCGGTGAAGCCATGCTCGAACAGCCTCTTGCCGCCGGCGGACACCTGACGGACTGGATCGGGCCGGTGTTCACCGTTCTGGTGATGAATTTCGAGCGCGCCGATGCCGAGACCGACGCCGAGATCGCCGCGGCCGAGGCGGGGCCGCTCCGCCCCATGGTGCGGCGCTGGCCCCGGCACGCCGCCGATGCGGATGCCTTCGCCGCTCTGGGTGCCGAAGACGGCGCGGTGTACCTGCTCCGCCCGGACGGTCACGTGGCGGCGCGTTGGCGGCGACTCAGCGCAGGCGCATTGACCCGTGCCCTCGCGGTGGCAGGCGTTCTGGCCGTCGAGCCCGCGCAGGAGGTTGCATGACCGCATTGGGCGCCGAGGCGCGCGACAGGCTGTACGCGGAATGCGCACGGGCCATCAGCGAAGCCGGTGAAGAGCGCGAATCGCTTTTCCTGGCTCGGCTCGCTCTGCTGCTTTTCGAGCAGGTGGCGGACGAGGCGTCTTGCCGGGCGGCGCTGGCGCAGGCGCTCGATGGCTTGCCGGTTCCGTCACTGTCCGCATCGTCGACAACGCCGGGGACGACCGCCGGGGAGTGAGATCGCACGGCCTTCGGCCGCGAGCGAGGACTACTTGGCGAAGGCCTTGCGAGAGCCGTCCGCGAAGACCTCGTCGTCACGTTCAGGATTGCCATCGGCGTCCCAGGTGCGTTCGCGTGTCACCCGGCCTTTGTCGTCGTAGGTGGATTCGGCCCGCAGCGTGCCGGCTTCGCTGTAGCGCTGGTGGGTTCCGATGGGTGTCTGTCGAGCCCTTCCTGCAAGGACGAAACGTCCGACTGCGGCGCGGCGGCCGTTGTCGTGGTACTCGGTCACTTCGATCAGGCGGCGGTCTCCGTCGGCGCTGTAGATCGCCTTGCTGCGGGGCTGCCCGTTCAGGTAGTAGCTGTCGTCCTGCACCGGTTCGCCGGACGGGTTCCAGACCTGGTCGCGAACGAGGGTTCCCTTTTCGGAGAACTCCTGTTCTTGCTGCTTGATGGTTCCGCGCTCGGTCACGAGCGATGTCGTCTGCCCGCGCTTGACGCCTTCGGACGAAAAGCGCTGCTCGACCCGCTGATTGCCGGAGATCTCGATACGAGAAGCCGGCTTGCCGTTGTCGTACAGGTCCTCGCTTCGGACGCGCTTGCCCGCGACGTACGACAGGCGGGAGCGGACGATGCCTTTGTTGTCGAACAGCTCGACCTGCGACGGTCCTTCGGAGAAGCCGCAGAGGCGGGCATCGTCCACCACCGGCGTCAGCAATGCCTTGTCGCCGCAACGCAAGGCGGACAACTGCCCGCGTTCGGTGAATTCGACCGAAGCACGTTCGTTGGGTTCGTCGTAGAAAGACGCGCGGCGCAGTTTGCCGCTCGGGTAGTAACTGCGCACCAAGCCGGTCTCATGGCCGTTGTCGTAGATGGCCTCGCGCAAGACCACGCCATCGGGCGAGTATTCCTTGGCCGGTCCATCCAGGTTGCCGCGCGCGTTGACGCTGTGCTCCTTGATCAGCTTGCCCTTGTCGTAGTAGCGAACGGTGCCCATGAAGACGCCGTTCTGCAATTGCTGTTCGCGCATCAGTTCACCGGTCGACCGGTCTCGGCATTGCATCAGGCCGCTCTTGCCGGCCGTGGTGTTTCCGTTCGCAGGGTTGACGTGCTGGCCGGCGATGTCGCAGTCCTGCACCGCGTGGGCGACGCCAAGAAGGCCCAGCGAGAACGCGAGGGCGCAGCCACTGGAGCGCGTGATGGAGCGGAGGGTGTTGGAAGACAGAGAAGCCAACTTCGAAGACGCGAAATGTAAGATGAAAATACTGCAAGCTCCTGCGGAGCATAGCGAGACTCACACGAACTTGATACCCCTTGTTACGCGGTTGCTGGCCGGTGGCAACGTCGGCTCGTCCACGGTCCCTTGGAGTAAGCTGCCGATGAAAGATCCATCCTTTCCGGAGACCGCCAGATGAGCGATGCAGCCAAGCCTTTTGCCTTCAGCCAATTCGTCCCGGGCTTCGATTTCCTGAAAAACCTGGCGGCCGGCGCAGCAGGTTCGTCTGGTGGGGCGAGCGTCGTTCCTGGGATGCCGGGTCTTTCTAACTGGGTAGCGCCGACCCTGAGCGTCGAAGAGGTCGAGAAGCGCATCCAGGAACTGAAGACGGTTCAATACTGGCTGGAACAGAACGGCCACGCTCTCAAGGCGACCATTCAGGCGCTCGAAGTGCAGAAGATGACGCTTTCCACCCTGCGCGGAATGAACGTGCAGATGGAAGACATCGCGAATGCATTCACGCGTCACGCCAGCACGGCGAGTCCGGCTTCTGCGCCCGCGTCAGCTTCTTCTGCGGCGTTCCCGAGTGCGGAAGGGCTCGCTGCAGAGCGAGAGACGTCTGCACCGGCAACCAGGCCTTCGGCCGCCGCCTCGGACTCCGAAGAGACCACCGAAGAACCGAACGCCGCCCCGGCATCGGGTGTGATCGATGCATTGCAATGGTGGGGGGCGTTGTCCCAGCAGTTTCAGCAGATCGCCAGTTCGGCGATGCAGGAAGCCTCGCAATTGAAGATGCCCGTGATGGCGCAGCAAGCCGACGCGGCGAGCGCCGGTGCGCCACCGTCGGAAGCCGGCGGCGCCAAACAGCGCAAGACCACCCGAAAAGCAGCATCGCGCAGCCGTCCTGCCTCGACTGCGAAGCAGTCATCCTCCGCCGCGCCGAAACGCGCACGCCCGAGCAAACGCCCATGAAGCTCTTCCCATCCGGTCACGCCACTCACCCGCAATGGCGCATGGCGGCGGGGCTCGCGCTGGCGCAATTGCGCGCTCAGATGGCGCTCGCCGACTATGCGCACTCGCCCACGCTCGGCTTGCTGTACCTGACCGATCACTATGCCGCCGACGCGCAAGAAATCCTCGACCACCTGGGTGCGGAACTGCCTGAGATCACCGACTGGTCCGGCACTGTGGGCGTGGGCGTTGCGGCCAACAACGCCGAGTATTTCGACGAACCCGGGCTCAGCGTCATGCTTTGCCAATTGCCAAGCGACCAGTACCGGGTCTTTTCCGGCGTGGCCCCTCTCGCAGGCTCTGAGATGAGCGGCTTTGCGGCTCACACGGCCCTGGTGCACGCCGACCCGGCCACGCCCGATCTGACGGAACTGATCGCCGAAATGTCCGAGCGGACCGAAACCGGCTATCTGTTTGGCGGCTTGTCGTCGGGACGTGCCGGATCGTTGCAATTCGCCATCGGCGGAAACGGGAACATTCGCGGGCATGGCGCGGCGGGTGGAGTTTTCTCGGGAGGCATGTCGGGCGTGGTCTTCAGCGAAAACGTCCGGTTGGTGTCGCGTGTGACGCAGGGCTGCCAGCCCGTGTCGCGTGAGCGGGAGATCACCGAGACCGACGGCAATCTCGTGTTGCGGCTCGACGGATTGCCGGCCCTGGATGTGCTCCTCGACGATCTGAAGGTATCGCTCGACGAGCCGCAACAGGCCATCGACGCCGTGCGCGCCACCCTGGTCGGGTTGGTCGCGGCAGGCGACGCAGGCATCCTGCGGACCGGCGATCTCGGCGCCGACGTGCTGGTCCGGCACATCATCGGACTCGACCCGACACGCCGCGGTGTGGCAATCGCCGATCTTGCCCACGTCGGCATGCGGATGACCTTCTGCCGCCGCAGTGCCCAGGCGGCGCGTGCCGACCTGATGCGGGCCTGCGCCGAAATCCGCGAGGAACTCGAGCCTGAAGAGCAGACGCTGGCGACCGCGCGCGCAGTGGCCGCAGGTGAAGCCGATTCCGTCCCCCATCCGGCACGCCGCATCGCCGGGGCCGTCTACGTGAGCTGTTCGGGGCGCGGAGGGCCGCACTTCGGCGCACCGGGCGCCGAGCTGCAGATCGTTCGCCACGCGCTCGGCGATGTGCCGCTCACCGGCTTTTTCGCCGCGGGCGAAATTGCCCGCCACCATCTGTACGGCTACACAGGCGTGCTCACGGTTTTCACGAGCGACGACTGAACAGGCGCCTGCAATGCGGCGCGCTGCCTTTCTTGCTCAGCCGCGGCGCAGTCGCGTGAACAGCTCGAACTCCCAGTTGCGCATGCCCAGAAGCAAGGTGTAGCCCTCGCGCTCTTTGGGAGAGAGCTTCTGGTCGGTCTGGTGCTGCTGGGCGAAATCCTGTGCGACTCGCTGCAAGCGATCGAGGAAAGCCGGCGCCAACGATCTGCTGATGGATCCGTGGACCAGCAGCAGGCCTTCCGCTGGGCCGTCGAAGCCGCCCCGGTAGTAGTCGAGGACGACGTTTTCCCTGAAGAAATCCATGACCGGGCCGTGCGGCCTCCAGCGGAATGTCTTGGCGAGCTTCAGCCGGTATCGGTTGAGTGGACGAAGCTCGATGATGCCGATGCGATCGAGTTGCGCCAGGTAGCCGATGCATTCGGCCTCGCTGATCCGGTAGGCGCCAACGATCTGCTCGAGAGTCCATTGGCTGAGCACGCAGATGGCCAGCAGCAGCAGCTTCTTGTCCTTGACCACAGCGTTTTCCTGCTCGAGCGTCAGTTCCTTGAGCAAGGGTTGAGCATCGGCGACGCGCCGCGCCAACTCGGCGAAATCGATCTTGAGCGCGCGGCAGATCGCATCCACGCGGGTCAGCGGCATGTCGCCCTTGGCCAGCATCCGCTTCACGCTCGATTCGGCCATGTCCAACGCAACGGCCAGGTCGGCGTAGGTCATCCGGGCATTCTTGAGTTCGTTCTTGAGGGCGACGACCAGATCGACAGTGGTGCTCATGATGAGTATTGCTTATTGATACCCGAGAGGGTGGGAAAGTGAGCCGTATCGATTTTCGATCCCCGAAGCGGGGCTGACAACCTAAATTGCGCCCGTCCAGCCACCTCCCGGAGATTCAAGATGTCCTTGCCCTCTCTGTCCCGCCGCGAACGCACCCTGGTTGTCTTTCTCGCCGCGCTTTCAGCCGGCGCCGTCGTTGCCTACACCGCACCTGTCGTGGTCGAGTCGCCAAACCTTTCGCAGAGCTCCGTGGTTGGGCATGGATTCCCGACCGCGCCGGATCTGCTTACTGGCTTTGCAGTCTTGGCCACTGGAATGTGGGGCTGGCGTCGGCTGCGTCGGCTCGAGCGCGAGCACGAGAGCGCTTTGGACTCGGCGCGACTTCCACAAGCGACTGTCCAGCCTCCGTTCAATGCGCTGGACTGCGCCTGGATGTTCTTTGCAGGACTGATCCTGATGCCTGTCGGCTCCGTCTTGCAGGAGCTTCAGCCAGGTGGCCTGCTACTGCAGGCGGACCGCGCGGGGATGGCCTTGGCATTCGGCGGGATGGTGGGTTTCTCGGTCTGTGAGCGGGTGAGTGCGCGTGCGGGGTGGTCGGCAGCCTGGTTCGTGCTGTGCGGCGGTCTGGTCGCGGCCCTTGAATGCGGCGGCAACGGAATGCCTTGGCTCTTTATTCAGCTCGGCGGCTCGATACTGGTGCTGGCCTTGTCATGGCTCCGCCCGATCGACGGCGCGGTCGGGCTTCGGCTGGGCTGGATCGCAGGGATCTTCGTGCTGGGCGGCGCGTGCGACATTTTGGATGAAGCGATCCATAGAGCCACCGGTGAACTCGTTTCGGGGCAGAACCTGAAGCATTTGGCGTTCTCTCTGGTGGCAATCGCAGTACTGCACGCTCTTCAGTCGCTGGGCCGAAAGACACTCCGGCACAATCCTGGCGCTGCCGCCGTGACGGCCTGACCACATCGCCAGGGACTCGAATGACCATACCCGCAGACACCTCGCCGGCTCCCTTGCTGGGCGCACCGGAAAACGTGCACCCGAACCAGTTCGAGCTGCTCGGCCAGCGTCGTTTCGCACCGTTCTTCTGGACGCAATTCTGCGGGGCCGCGAACGACAATCTGTTCAAGTTCGCTTTCACCGTCATGGTGACCTATCAACTGCAGCTCGAATGGCTCCCGCCGGCCATGGCGGGCCTGGTCATTGGCGCGCTTTTCATCCTGCCGTTTCTGTTGTTCTCGGCGACGGCAGGCCAGCTCACCGATAAATACGACAAGACGAAGATGATCCGCTTCGTCAAGAACCTCGAGATCGCGATCATGCTGGTGGCCGCATTAGGCTTCGTGCGCACCGATGCGCCGATGCTCCTTGGCTGCGTTTTTCTCATGGGGCTTCACTCCACGCTGTTCGGCCCAGTCAAGTTCGCTTACTTGCCTCAGGCACTCGAGCCGCGCGAACTCACCGGTGGCAACGGCATGGTCGAGATGGGCACCTTCGTCGCCATCCTGCTCGGGCAAGTCGCCGGCGGACTGCTGGTCGCGTTGCCCGGCATCGGCCATGCCACTGTCGCGATCGGTTGCATCGTGCTGGCACTGGTCGGTCGAGCGGTGGCCCAAGCCATTCCTCCAGCCCCTGCGACGGATCCGGGACTGGTCGTCAATCTCAACCCGATCAGCGAGACCTGGCGCAACCTGCGGCTTGCGCATGGCAACCAGGTGGTTTTTCGATCGCTCCTGGGCATCTCGTGGATGTGGTTTTTTGGCGCCGTCTTTCTGAGTCAGTTCCCGAGCTTCGCCAAAGAAGTGCTGCACGGCGACGAGCAGGTCGCTTCCTTGCTGTTGGTGGTTTTTTCCGTCGGCATCGGAGTGGGGTCACTGTTGTGCGAAAGCCTGAGTCGGCGCCAGGTCGAGATCGGCTTGGTGCCTCTCGGGGCGATCGGAATGAGCATATTCGCGATCGATCTTTACTTTGCGTCGAGGGCCTTGCCGGCGGTGTCGGAAATGAGTCTGCGAGCATTCGTCGCTCAGACGGCGCACTGGCATGTGATGGCGGACCTCGCCTTGCTGTCGATGTTCGCAGGGCTCTACAGCGTGCCGATGTACGCACTGATTCAGCTTCGTAGCCAAGCGACCCACCGGGCGCGGATCATCGCCGCGAACAATATCCTGAATGCCCTCTTCATGATCGCCAGTGCGATCATCGCGGGCGTCCTGCTCAAGTCGGGCTTCACGATCCCGCAGATTTTTCTTTTCACCGGCGTTGCCAATGCGCTCGTCGCGTTCTACATCTTCATGCTCGTCCCAGAGTACCTCTTGCGCTTCCTGGCCTGGACGCTCACGCACGTGGTGTACAGATTCAGGGTTCAAGGCGCTGAACACATTCCCGCTGAAGGACCTGCGGTGCTCGTCTGCAACCACGTCAGCTTCATCGATGCCGTGCTGATGATGGCCGCAAGCCCGCGTCCGATCCGCTTCGTGATGGACCATCGCATCTTTCGGGTGCCGGTACTCGGAAGGCTTTTTCGGCTCGCCAAGGCGATACCGATCGCGCCGCAAAAGGAGGATCCGATCGTCTATGCAAAGGCGTTCGAACAGGCGGCCCAGGTGCTGCGCGAAGGTGATCTGTTGGCGATATTTCCAGAAGGTGGCATCACGCGCGATGGGCAGCTTCAACCTTTCAAGGGTGGCGTGATGAAGGTGCTCGACCTCGCGCATGCGGACGGTGTTCGTCCCGTGGTCGTGCCCATGGCGCTTGTCAATCTGTGGGGTTCCTTCTTCAGTCGCATCGAAGTTCGCAAGGGCAACCGAGTCGCCATGGTTCGGCCCTTCAGGCGTGGCGTCCTGACGCAGGTCGGACTGCATGTCGGCCAGGGCATCCCGGGCGGCGACGTCCGGCCCGACATGCTGCAGATGCGCGTGCAGGCGCTGTTGGGCGCATCGCCCACGTGATAGCGCTGCCCGAGAGTTTCTGGTCGTCGATCACCTGGTTCGGTGACAGCGCGTTCCTCCTGCCCGTGGCGCTCTGGATCGCCATGTGGCTGGTCGTGCGCAGCAGCACCCGCACAGTGGCGTTCGCTTGGTGCCTTCTATTCGTCGCAGGCGGCGGCTTGGTCGCGATCTCGAAGATCGCATTCATGGGCTGGGGCATCGGCAATGCCTGGTTGAACTTCACCGGATTCAGCGGGCATACGACCCTTTCTGCCGCCGTTTGGCCGGTGGCGTTCTGGCTCACTGCTTCGCGTTGGGAACACAGAGTCCGTGTCGCTGCAGCTGTGCTGGGGTGGCTATTCGCAGCAATGATCGGCCTTTCGAGGCTGGCGCTCTATGCGCACTCCAAATCCGAAGTCGCCTCGGGTTTCGCACTCGGCTTCGCAGTCAGTGCACTCTTTCTCTGGTTCCAGCATTCGAGGGCGCATCCGCGATTGAATTGGACGCTGGTACTGATCAGCCTCATGACCCCTGCCTTCTTCTTGCAGCCGGGCACCAAGGCCCCCACACAGGACATCTTGGAGGTCATTGCCGTGCGCCTCGCGCACAACGAGCGCGCGTTCACGCGGGGTGATCTGAAGGAAGGGACTCGCCCTCGGCCGCTCTAGAAGGCGAGAGGGCGACTGGTATCGCTTTTCGATACCGCTGGCCTCAAAGGCAGGGACTGGTGCATCGAAGCGCCCTCGTCGAAGGAACTGCGAACCATCATTCGCACACCTTCACTACGCCGCGAGGCATCCATGCAAATCAATTCGTCCACCGGCTCGATTCAGCGCGACACGCGAGCTTGGCAGGTCCAGGTCTGGATCTCATTCGGCTTGGCCGTTTTTCTGTGCGCGACCGGGCTGCGGTGGCTGCCGGGCGAAGCACTCGATCGCGCGTTCATGGTGATGGGCTACGCGTTCTGCCTCAGCGCCGCGTTCTTTCTAGCCAAGTTCTTGCGCGATCAACAAGTCGGAAACGCGGCAACCAGTGGTGACACGCCGATGTGGAAGTTGGTTGTCTGGGGCGGATTCTTCACCGCCGTCGCGCTCACCGGCTGGGGTCTGCTCAAGATGGAAATCAGCGACTCTTACAAGGCCTTCCTCGGGGTGAGTTGGCTGTTCTTGATTAGTTCGGCGTTCACGCTCGCGAAAACTTTGCGTGACCGGTACGAGGCGGATCTCGCCCAAGCGCGAATCGACGGCCGCGTGGAATCGCTCCTCAATCGCCCGTCGGGCAATTGATGCCTTCATTCCAAACCCACCGCTGTGAGGTGCATTGTGAAAAAGAAGTTGATCTCCATCCTGATCGCGCTCGGCATGCCGTTGTCCGGCGCAGTCATTTCCTTTCAGGTGCGTGCTCAAAGCGAAGCCTCGGCTGCGCTGTCCATGCTCCCCTTGGCGTCGGTTGTCGCCACTGCCTCGGTCGCGGGAACGGCTGCGAGTGCCGCAGTGGCAGCACCTGCGGCCCTGTCCGTCGGCGGCGTCGCGCTGACCGTGCTTGCGATCGAAGCGTCGGCCGGCGCGACCGTGTACGTGCTGGAGCGTGCTTCCGATGGCGCGAGAGTCAGCATCAGACTGCTCGGGCGTGCCACGCGAGGTGCTTCGATCGCCATCGGAACAGCCGTCGAAGTCAGCGTCATCGGCAGTGGCGTAGTGCTGTCAACGGCGGGTGAGGTGTTGGCCTTCATACCCAACGCGATCGGTCGTGCATTGCTTCACGACGAGAGGCTGTCATGAACCGCGTGATCACCAACTTCGGCCCGTACGAAGACGAATATCGTTCACGTGTGCCGCCCATTCGCCGTCTGGCAAGCGTTGTGCTGCATGCGACTGCGATCGTCATCGCAGTGGCGCTTGCGGCGCTTTTCGTCTTTCCGGTCAGCGCACATGCCGGACGGCCATGCGACCCCGCCAAACCGACCACGAGCGCGGTCGCCAGGTCGATGGAGCTTGCCCAGCGCACCGGCGAGGCGTTGGACACGAGCGGCGCGCGAGTCGTGCTGCTGGCACGCGCGGGCCAGGATCTGAGCAAGTACGGCCTTCGCTACTCCCACCTCGGCATTGCATACAAGTCGGAGCGGGGGCAGTGGCGCGTGGTTCACAAGCTCAACGCGTGCGGGACGTCCGTGGCCGCGGTCTATCGTCAGGGATTGGGCGAGTTTTTTCTCGACGGTCTGTGGCGCTACGAGGCCGCCTGGGTCGTTCCCTCGCCTGCCGTGCAGGCGCGACTGCAATCCTTGCTGGACGAGTCACCGCAGAGCATCGTCAGACTGAGCACCTCGCCATACAGCATCGTGAGCTATGCGTGGGGCCAGAAGTACCAGCAGTCGAATCAGTGGGCGCTCGAGACATTGGCCGGTGCCATGGAACCCACCACCATCGCTACGCGTGAGCAGGCTCAGGCCTGGTTGCGCTTCAAGGGTTACCAGCCGACCACGCTGCATCTGGGGCCCTTGCAGCGCCTGGGAGGGCGGATCGGTTCGGCCAATGTCGCCTTCGATGACCATCCGAGCGACAAGCGCTTCACTGATCGCATCGAAACCGTCACGGTCGAATCGATCTTCGACTGGTTGCCTCGTGCCGGATTGGGTTCACCCCCGGAACGCTTCGATCTGTCGTCGAGAATGCGCCCGCAAGATTCATCAAGCTCAATCAAGGAGGAAAAAACATGAGCAAATCTCTGCGTCTGTCCGAAAAGTGGTTCCGCCGCGGGCTTTGGCTGGTGGCGCTCGTATTCGCGAGCTTTCTGATCGGCTTGGGCGGTACCGTTGTCGGGGACTTGCCACGCGTCGAGCGGAGCCTGCAGCTCGACGACTTCATCGACATGTCGAGGGCCGCGCCGTTGCGGGCCGAGATCGCATCGTCGGTGCGCGTCGATCAGCAGGCCAGTCGGGCGAGGGAACAAGCGGAACTTGCGCTGGTCGCTGCACAGCAGTCCAGTCGTGCTGCGCGCGAAACCTTCGGCAACTGGCTTTCCACCCGCCGTGCGACCGCACAGCCCGACCAAGACGCTGAGCTGATTGCGCGCACCAAGGCTCTCGATGCATTGAAGCTCAAGGAGGATGAGGCGCAGAAGGCGGTGGGCACCCAGCGCCAGATCGAGCTCGACGCCCGTCAGTCGCTTCAGAGAGCGCGTCAGGAACTTAACGTTCTGGAGAACGACGCGTACGAGAAGCTCAATGCCGAACAACGCATCGTCGAGCTGCGCGTATTCGGCTATCGCCTGGCCCTCACGCTGCCGCTGCTTGTGGCGGCGGGCTGGCTCTTTGCACGCAAGCGAAAGAGCACCTATTGGCCTTTCGTCTGGGGCTTCATCTTCTTCGCGCTTTTCACCTTTTTCGTGGAGCTGGTGCCGTACCTGCCGAGCTACGGCGGGTATGTTCGCTACGTGGTCGGCATTGTGCTGACCGTGCTCGTGGGACGCTACGCAATCGTCGCGCTGAACCGATATCTGGCGCGTCAGAAGCTGGCTGAAGAGCAGCCAGAGACCGTGCGGCGCAACGAACTGAGTTACGACACGGCACTCGTGCGGTTGGCGAAAGGGGTTTGCCCGGGCTGCGAGCGTCCTGTCGATCTCAAGAGTGCCGAGATCGACTTCTGCCCGCATTGCGGCATCGGACTGTTCGATCACTGCCGCGTCTGCGACGCTCGAAAAAGCGCCTTTGCCAGGTTCTGCCATGCCTGCGGCGCCGAAGGCGGAAAGCCCCAGTCCCAGCCTCAGCCCGAGCCGCTCCAAGCGCCGATCGCCAGCGGCACCTGACAACGAACAGCTCAGCAAAGCGACAGATCAGACGCCTCGACGGCGGTCAGCAGCAAACTGGCGCCTGAAGTCTTCGAATCGCTGTCCGTCCAGCGCGTCTCGTACTTCGCGCATCAGATTGAGGTAGTAGTGGAGGTTGTGGATGGTCGCGAGCATGGGCCCAAGCATCTCTCCGCAGCGGTCGAGGTGGTGCAGGTAGGCGCGGCTGAACCCGTCCCGGCCTCCATCGTTCCACGCCACTGCGGGCGTGCCCGCGCAGGCGTGGCAGGTGCAGCTGGGGTCGATGGGCTGCAAGTCGCTCTTGTGCCGGGCATTCCGAAGCTTGAGATCGCCGAAGCGAGTGAACAGCGTGCCGTTGCGCGCATTGCGGGTCGGCATGACGCAGTCGAACATATCGACCCCCTGGGCCACGCCCTCCACCAGATCTTCTGGCGTACCGACGCCCATGAGGTAGCGCGGCTTGTCGGGGGGGAGACGATGCGGCGTGTGCGCCATGATGCGCAGCATCTCTTCTTTGGGCTCTCCGACGCTGACGCCGCCGATGGCATAGCCGGGAAAATCCAGTTCCACCAGACGCGTGAGGGACTCTTCACGAAGGTTTTCGAACATGCCGCCCTGCACGATGCCGAACAACGCGTTCGGATTGGCGAGCCGTGCGAACTCGCTCTTGCAGCGATGGGCCCAGCGCAGGCTCAGTTCCATCGAAAGCCGAGCTTCGTCTTCAGTCGTCACATGGCCGTTCGTGTCGTAAGGCGTGCACTCGTCGAACTGCATGGCGATGTCGCTGTTGAGCACGGTCTGGATCTGCATCGAGACCTCGGGAGTGAGCAGCAGCTTGTCGCCGTTGACGGGCGAAGCGAATTTCACTCCTTCTTCGGAAATCTTGCGCATGGCGCCCAAGGACCAGACCTGGAAGCCACCTGAATCCGTGAGGATGGGCTTGCGCCACTGCTCGAAGGCATGCAGCCCGCCGAACTTGGCCATGACGTCCAGCCCTGGGCGCATCCACAGATGGAAGGTGTTGCCGAGAATGATCTGCGCACCCATTTCCTCGAGACTGCGAGGCATCACTCCTTTGACGGTGCCGTAGGTGCCGACGGGCATGAAGACGGGCGTCTGCACCAGGCCGTGATTGAGCGAGAGCGCCCCGCGGCGCGCATGGCTGCCGGGGTCGCGGGCGAGAAGTTCGAATTTCAGCATCGTCGTTGGAGCAGCATGGCATCGCCGTAACTGAAGAAGCGGTAGCGTTCGCGAACCGCTTCTTCATAGAGAGACATCACGTGCGCATGGCCGGAAAAGGCACTGACCAGCATCATGAGTGTGCTCTTGGGAAGGTGGAAATTGGTGATGAGCAGGTCGACGTGCTCGAACGCAAAGCCAGGGCGGATGAAGATGCTCGTGTCGCCTTGCGTCTGGCCGCTCTTGGCCCACGACTCCAGCGTCCGCACCGTCGTGGTTCCCACCGCCACGACACGGCCATTTCGGGCTTTCGCGTCGTGGATGGCCTGCACCGTGGATGCGGGAATGTCGTAGCGCTCGGCATGCATGGTGTGTTTGTCGATCTGCTCGGACTTGACTGGCTGGAAGGTGCCCGCACCGACGTGCAGGGTGACGTTGGCCAATCTCACTCCCCGATGCTCGAGCTCGCGAAGCAGGGCTTCGTCGAAGTGCAGGGCGGCAGTGGGCGCGGCGACGGCACCCGGCACGCGGGCAAACACGGTTTGGTAACGCTCTTCGTCCTCGATCGAATCGGCATGCGTGATGTAAGGCGGGAGGGGCACGTGGCCGAAACGGCTCATCAGCGCGTACGGGTCTTCGCCTGCCGGGCTGTCGAACCGGAGCCTGAAGAGCGAGCCCTCGTCGTCGGGCCAGCGTCCGAGCAGCGTGGCCTCGAACCCGCCAACCATGGAAAGCACGGCACCGACCGGCGGCTTCTTGCTCACCTTCATGTGCGCGAGCACGTCGTTGTCCGACACGACTCTTTCGATCAGCAGTTCGAGTCTGCCACCGGTCGGCTTCTCGCCGAAAAGGCGCGCCTTGACCACTCGCGTGTCATTGAAGACCAGCAGGTCGCCGGGTGAAAGCAGCGAGGGGAGATCCCTGAACGTTCGACCGATGGCCCTGGGCCCCGTGCCGTCGAGCAGTCTGGAGCCACTTCGCTCCTGCGTCGGATGCTGAGCGATCAGTTCGGGGGGCAGATCGAAATCGAAGTCGGATAGCTGAAGGTCGGGCATGGAGACTTGAGGGTCGGACGGACCCGTGCCAAGAGGCGGTGGGAATCGAAAAGGGAAGGGCAGAATTGTCCCATGCCGATCACCGCCAAGCCGATGTCAGCCGAGAAGCCCGCGCCCACGTCCGCGCCGGGAACCGGCTTGAGTGCGGTTCAGCGGGCGCTTCGAAAGCTGGGATTGCGAAGGGACATCGATTTCGCCCTTTACCTGCCCATGCGCTATGAAGACGAGACGCGCATCGTTCGCCTGGCCGACACCCGCGATGGCGACGTGGCCCAGATCGAGGCGAATGTCGTCAGCGCGGAGCTCGTCTTTCGGCCACGCCGCCAACTGGTCGTGACCGTCGATGACGGGAGCGACACTTGCCAACTGCGTTTCTTCAATTTCTATCCGTCGCAGCAGAAGCAGTTGAGCGTTGGCGCTCGGGTGCGGGTGCGCGGGGAGGTGCGCGGTGGGTTTGCCGGGCGGCAGATGATGCATCCGACAGTCAAGGCAGCAGGGGTCGAACTGCCGCAGGCTTTGACACCCGTGTACTCGACAATCGCGGGGCTTGCGCAGCCGGTGCTCCGACGCGAGGTGCGCGCCGGACTGGCACGCGCAAGGCTCAGCGAGACCGTCCCGGCGGAATCGGCGCCGGCCGGCGCCTGGGACCTGCAGCGGACTTTGACGTTCCTGCACTACCCCACGCCCGATGTGTCGATGGCGGCGCTGGAAGACCGCAGCCACCCAGCCTGGCAGCGACTCAAGGCCGACGAACTGCTGGCCCAACAGCTGTCTCAGTTGCAGGCGCGACGCGAGCGAGCGACGCAACGTGCGCCTAGACTGATCGGCGCTCCAGCATCGGGGAGTCTGCACGACCAGCTCTTGCAGGCGCTGCCTTTCTCGCTCACCGGCGCACAGGAGCGTGTCGGCGGCGAAATCACGCGGGACCTGGCTCGCGACATGCCGATGCATCGCTTGCTCCAGGGCGATGTCGGCTCCGGCAAGACGGTGGTGGCGGCGCTCGCTGCGGCGCGTTGCATCGACGCGGGCCGCCAGTGCGCGCTCATGGCGCCGACTGAGATTCTTGCCGCGCAGCATTTCGGCAAGCTGGTGGATTGGCTCGATCCCTTGCTCGCTCAGCGCGGTTTGCGCGTGGCGTGGCTGACCGGCAGTCAGAAGAAGAAGGAACGTGATGTCATGGCGGGGGCAGCAGAATCGGGCGAGGCCGCACTGGTCGTCGGAACACACGCCGTGATCTCCGAGAAAGTGCGGTTTGCCAATCTCGCCCTTGCCATCATCGACGAACAGCATCGCTTCGGCGTCGCGCAGCGACTGGCGCTGCGCGGGAAGGCGACTGACGGCCTCGAGCCGCATTTGCTCATGATGAGCGCCACGCCAATACCCCGGACGCTGGCAATGAGCTATTACGCCGACCTCGATGTCTCCACGCTGGACGAACTCCCGCCGGGCCGCACGCCCATCGTGACAAAGCTGGTTTCCGATCAGCGCAGGGACGAAGTCGTGGCGCGCATCGAGGCGCAACTCGCCCTGGGGCGCCAGGTGTATTGGGTTTGTCCGCTGATCGAGGAAAGCGAAGCCATCGACTTGCGCAATGCCACCGAGACGCGCGACGACCTTGCGTCGGCACTCGGTGAGAAAGTCGGAGTCGGTTTGCTTCATTCACGCATGCCGACAGCGCAGAAGCAGGCGGTGATGCAGGATTTTTCGGCGAATCGGCTGCAGGTGCTCGTGAGCACCACGGTCATCGAGGTGGGGGTGGATGTGCCGAACGCGTCGTTGATGGTGATCGAGCATGCCGAGCGCTTCGGACTGTCGCAGTTGCACCAATTGCGCGGCCGCGTGGGGCGGGGCGCCGCTGCGTCGGCCTGTGTCCTGCTCTATGCACCGAACGAAGGGGGGCGCGTCGGCGAGGCAGCGCGCGCTCGCCTTAAGGCCATGGTCGAGACAGCCGACGGTTTCGAGATCGCCAGACGCGACCTGGAGATTCGTGGCCCTGGCGAGTTCCTGGGGGCAAGGCAGTCCGGGGCACCGCTCCTTCGCTTTGCCGATCTCGACGCCGACACCGCCTTGCTCGAGTGGGCGCGAGACCTCGCGCCAAAAATGCTCGACCATCACCCGGCTCTGGCTCGAGAGCACGTCGACCGCTGGCTGGGCAGCAAGGCTGAATACCTCAGAGCCTGAGCCTTGCACCTCCGTTGCCGGCGCCTGCGCATAATTGACGCAAGCTATGACCCTCACGGAACTCAAATACATCGTCGCGGTGGCGCGAGAGCGGCATTTCGGCAAGGCTGCGGAGGCCTGCTACGTCTCGCAGCCCACCTTGTCGGTCGCGATCAAGAAGCTGGAAGACGAACTCGAGGTCAAGCTCTTCGAGCGCAGCGCGGGAGAGGTCACGGTCACTCCGCTGGGCGACCAGATCGTGCAGCAGGCCCAGAGCGTGCTGGACCAGGCCGCCAACATCAAGGAGATCGCCAAGCGCGGAAAGGATCCGCTGGCGGGGCCATTGAACCTCGGTGTGATCTATACGATCGGCCCCTACCTGCTGCC
>JAHJOG010000169.1 GCA_018820395.1 Gammaproteobacteria bacterium
ACGCACCAGGTCAACATCACGGCACTCACGCGCGAAGTACCGTCGATGGGCGAAGCGCTGCTGGTCGACACCGGAGGCAAGGTGGTGGGACGCGGCGTGTTCTCTTGAGGGCCGCGCGGCCGGGCGCGGCGCTCAGTGCCCGAACAGGTTCGCAGGCACGCCCGACGCGTCGAGCTCGACGCTGAAGAGTGCGCCCGCCAGCGGCTGGGCCTCGCGCTGGGCGCTGTCCAATCCCGTCGCGGCGCTGGTGACGAAGAGCGTGCGCAGGTCGGCGCCGCCGAAAGCGCAACTGGTGATCTGCTTCGCGGGCAAATGGATGCGGTAGAGCTCGGCCGCCGTCACGGGGTCGTGGCAGCTCACGCAGGCGGCACCCCAGTGCGCGATCCAGATGCGGCCCGCGGCGTCGGTCGTCATGCCGTCGGGAAAGCCGTCGCCCTTGGCGAAACGCAGCCAAGAGCGGCGCCCGGAGATCTCGCCCCGATCCCTATCGAAGTCGTAAGCCAGCACGGTGCCCCGCACGGTGTCGTTGAAGTACATCGTGCGGCCGTCGGCCGACCACGTCGGGCCGTTGGTGACGGCGAAGCCGGTGTCGTGGCGGGTGCAGCGTCCGTCGGGGTCGAAGCGGTACAGCGCGCCGGTCGGGGCCACGCAGTCGAAGTCCATCGTGCCGCCCCAGAAGCGGCCACGCAGGTCGCACTTGCCGTCGTTGAAGCGGTTGCTCGCGGGTTCACCGTCGGGGCGGTGCTGGTAGACGGGCGGTGCACCGCTATCCGGATCGAAGAGGGCGAAGCCGCGCCGCAGCGTGAGCAGGAGCGAGCGGCTGCCCTGCACCTCGGCCACGGCCGACACTTCTTCATCGAAGCTCCAGCTGTCGCGCGCGTCGTCGGCGGGGCGAAAGCGATGCAGTCGGCACCCGAGGATGTCGACCCACCAGAGCGCCTGCAGGCTGGGCGACCAGAGTGCGCCTTCGCCGAGCTGGGCGCCTGCGTCCCAGAGGCAGTGGAGCTCGCCGATGGCGCTCGGCGCGGGAAGGGAGTCGGGTGTGGGGTTCATGATCCGTCGAGTTTGCGGCCATACACGGGAAGGCTCGAAGTCTTCAGCGCCTTCATGAGCAGCAGGGCACCCGGCGAGAGCTGCCGGTCGGTCCGCGTGATGAGCCCGAAATCGTCCATGTGGCAGGGCATTTCGAGCGGCAGGATCGAAAGGATGCCGTGCGCGGCGTAGTAGCGCGCCACCTCCACGGCCATCACGCAGAGCAGGTCGCTCTGCTGCAGCATGCGGGTGATGAAGAGCAAGGCCGCGGTTTCGATCACGTCCGAAGGCGGCTTCAGGCCGGCTTCCTGAAACATCAGCTCGAAGCGATGGCGCAGCACGCTGCCCGCTGGCGGCACGATCCAGCCGGCCGCCGCCACGTCGTCGAGCTTGAGGCCGACCGCGCTCGCGAAAGCATGGCCGGGGCGGGCCACGGCGCACACCGGCTCGCCGGTCAGGGGCTCGTAGCGCAGGTTGGACTTGTCCTCTTCGGCGAAAAAGCGCGCCACCAGGATGTCGAGCCGGCCTTGCCGCAGGTGCTCGATCAGCACCGGGCTGGTCTCGATCTCGAGCACCACGCGCAGGCTCGGCTGGTCGCGCTTGACCATCGCGATGGCGGTCGGCAGCAGCGCCAGCGCAGGAGCCGTGATGGCCCCGATGCCGACCTGCCCGAAGTGGCCGGCCTTGAGCGCCATGAGCTCCTCGTGCGCGAGGTTCAGGCTGGCCAGCGCTTCGCGCGCGTGCCGGATCATGGCTTCGCCGTACCAGGTGGGGCGCATGCCGCGCGGCAGCCGCTCGAACAGCGGCACCTCCAGCACGTCTTCCAGTTCCTTCAGCAGCTTGGACGCCGCCGGCTGCGTCATGTTGAGCAGGCGCGCAGCCGCGTGGATGTTGCCCTCTTCGGCCACGGCCGACAGCAGCAGCAGCTGGCGCGTCTTGAGGCGCGCGCGCAAGAACCAATGCGTGTATTCCGGCTGCAAGGCCATAGGGTTTACCTGATGCGAATATCGATATGTGATTTGTCGAAAAAACTATTAGATCGATATACGTTTGATTCTTACACTGCCTCCCACGTCCACGCAAGACGGCGGATCCATCCGCAAATGCCCAGCAATCAATAGGAGACAGAACATGGCAATCCATCGTCGACATCTCACCGCCGCGGCGGTCGGCCTGTCGCTCGCGTCGATGCTTCCGGGCTTCGCGCAGGCGCAGAAGAAGATCGTCTTGGGCTTCAGCCAGGTCGGCGCCGAAAGCGAATGGCGCACGGCCAACACCGAGTCCATCAAGTTGGCCGCGGCCGATGCCGGCATCGAACTCAAGTTCTCCGACGCGCAGCAGAAGCAAGAAAACCAAATCAAGGCGATCCGCTCATTCATCGCGCAGAAGGTGGACGTGATCGCGTTCTCGCCGGTCGTCGAATCGGGCTGGGACAACGTCCTGCGCGAGGCCAAGGCGGCCAAGATCCCGGTGGTGCTCACCGACCGCTCGGTCAACTCCAAGGACACCTCGCTCTACGTCACCTTCATGGGCTCGGACTTCGTCGAAGAAGGCCGCAAGGCCGGCCGCTGGCTGGTCGACAAGATGAAGGACCAGAAGGGCGACGTGAACATCGTCGAGCTGCAGGGCACGGTGGGCTCGGCGCCGGCCATCGATCGCAAGAAGGGCTTCGAGGAAATCATCAAGGCCGACTCGAAATTCAAGGTGATCCGATCGCAGACCGGCGACTTCACGCGGGCCAAGGGCAAGGAAGTGATGGAAGCGTTCCTGAAGGCCGACGGCAAGAAGATCAACGTGCTCTTCGCGCACAACGACGACATGGCCATCGGCGCCATCCAGGCCATCGAGGAAGCCGGCATGAAGCCGGCCAAGGACATCACGATCATCTCGATCGACGGCGTCAAGGGCGCCTTCGAAGCCATGATGGCCGGCAAGCTCAACGTGTCGGTCGAATGCAGCCCGCTGCTCGGGCCCCAGCTCATGTCCGCGGTCAAGGACATCCAGGCCGGCAAGACGCCGCCCAAGCGGATCCTGACCAAGGAAGGGATCTTCCCGATGGAGACGGCCGCGGCGGAATTCCCCAAAAGAAAGTATTGACTCCCCCCCAGGCTGCGCGCACTTCGTGTCGCTTCGCCAACCCCCTGCCGGGGGCAACACCGGCGGACCGGCGAAGCCGGTTCCGCGGTGTTTCATGCAAAGACATGCCATACAGCCAACGTTCGCTAAAAAAGGAGAACACACATGCGACGCGAATTACTTAAAACCCTTGCTGTTACTGCGGTGGTGCTGGGGCTCGGCCCGTGGGCCCACGCGCAGGACAAGGGACTGGTGGGCATCTCGATGCCGACCAAGTCCTCGGCGCGCTGGATTGCCGATGGCGACAACATGGTCAAGGTGCTGAAGGAGCGCGGCTACAAGACCGACCTGCAATACGCGGACGACGACATCCCCAACCAGCTCGCGCAGATCGAGAACATGGTGACCAAGGGCGCCAAGGTGCTGGTGATCGCGTCGATCGATGGGACCACGCTGTCGAAGGCGCTGCAGAACGCGGCCGACAAGGGCGTCAAGGTGATCGCCTATGACCGGCTCATCAAGGGCTCGAAGAACGTCGATTACTACGCCACCTTCGACAACTTTCAGGTCGGAGTGCTGCAGGCGACGTCGATCGTCGACAAGCTGGGCCTGAAGGACGGCAAGGGCCCCTTCAACATCGAGCTGTTCGGCGGCTCGCCCGACGACAACAATGCCTTCTTCTTCTACGACGGCGCGATGTCGGTGCTCAAGCCCTACATCGACAGCGGCAAGCTGGTGGTGCGCAGCAAGCAGATGGGCATGGACAAGGTCGGCACGCTGCGCTGGGACGGCGCGGTGGCGCAGGCGCGCATGGACAACCTGCTGTCTGCCTACTATGGCAACGACAAGGTGAACGCGGTCCTGTCGCCGTACGACGGCTTGTCGATCGGCATCCTGTCGTCGCTCAAGGGCGTGGGCTACTGCACGGCGCAGCAGCCGTGCCCGGTGGTGAGCGGCCAGGACGCCGAGGTGCCTTCGGTCAAGTCGATCATCCGCGGCGAACAGTACTCCACCGTCTTCAAGGACACGCGCGAACTCGCGCGGGTGGCCGCGAACATGGTGGACGCCGTGGTGTCGGGCAAGACGCCCGAGGTCAACGACACCAAGACCTACAACAACGGCGTGAAGGTGGTGCCTTCGTACCTGCTCAAGCCGGTGAGCGTGGACAAGAGCAACTGGGAACCGGTGCTGGTCGGCAGCAACTACTACAAGGCGTCCCAGTTCAAGTAAACGAGAGCGGGGCGAGGCCGTGGGAATGCTGCTCGAGATGCGGGGCATCCGCAAGACATTTCCGGGCGTGGTGGCGCTGGACCGGGTCGACCTGAGCGTCGAGGCGGGCCACATCCATGCCGTCGTCGGCGAAAACGGCGCCGGCAAGTCGACGCTCATGAAGGTGCTGAGCGGCGTCTACCCGCACGGCAGCTTCGACGGCCAGGTGTTCTTCGACGGGGCAGAGCGCCGGTTCGGCGGCATCCACGACAGCGAAGGCGCGGGAGTGATCATCATCCACCAGGAGCTGGCGCTGGCGCCGCTGCTCTCGATCGCGGAGAACATCTTCCTGGGCAACGAAGTGGCGACACGCGGCGTGATCGACTGGATCGAGGCGCACCGCCGCACCCGCGAGCTGCTGGCGAAGGTGGGGCTGCGCGAGTCGCCCGAGGCGTTGATCGAAAACCTGGGCGTGGGCAAGCAGCAGCTGGTGGAAATCGCCAAGGCGCTGTCGAAGCAGGTGCGGCTCCTGATCCTCGACGAGCCGACCGCGAGCCTGAACGAGACCGACAGCCAGGCCCTGCTCGACCTGCTGGTGGGCCTGCGCGCACAGGGCGTGACCTGCATCCTGATTTCGCACAAGCTCAACGAGATCGCGCGCGTGGCCGACGCGGTCACCATCCTGCGGGACGGCAGCACCGTGGAAACGCTCGACCTCCGATCGGGTCCGCCCGTGAGCGAAGACCGGGTGATCCGCGGCATGGTGGGACGCGAGATGAGCGACCGCTACCCGCCGCGCAAGCCGGCCATTGGCGAGGTGGTGTTCGAAGTCCGCAACTGGCAGGCGCACCATCCGCTGCATCTCGACCGGCAGGTGCTGCACGGGCTCCACCTCACCGCGCGGCGCGGCGAAGTCGTGGGCATCGCGGGCCTGATGGGCGCCGGCCGCACCGAGTTCGCCATGAGCGTCTTCGGCCGGAGCTGGGGTCGGCGAATTTCCGGGCAGGTGCTGCTCGACGGCCGCGAGATCGACGTGTCGAACGTCGATCGCGCCATCGCCCACGGCCTGGCCTACGTCACCGAGGACCGCAAGGCGCTCGGCCTGGTGCTGGCCGAGGACGTGCGCTTCAACGTCACGCTCGCCCACCTCGAAGGCGTGGCGACGGCCGGCGTCATCGACGACGGGCGCGAACACGCGGTGGCCGAGGGATTCCGCAAGGCGCTGCGCATTCGCTGCCCGGGCGTCGCGCAGAAGGTGGTCAACCTGTCGGGCGGCAACCAGCAGAAGGTGGTGCTGAGCAAGTGGATGTTCACCGAGCCGCGCGTGCTGATCCTGGACGAGCCCACGCGCGGCATCGACGTGGGCGCCAAGTACGAGATCTACGCGCTCGTCGCGCGCATGGCCGAGGAGGGCAAGTCGGTGATCGTGATTTCTTCCGAGATGCCCGAGCTGCTCGGCATCACCGACCGGATCTACGTGATGAACGAGGGCCGCTTCGTCGCCGAGATACCGACCGCGCAGGCGTCGCAGGAGCGCATCATGAGCGCCATCGTGAAGGGGCACTGAGCCATGCAGGAAAAACTCGCCGACGGCGCCACCGCTGCCACCGCCGCCACCCCGCAGGAGCCGGTCGCGGCCTACGCCAAGTCGACCCTCGACTACCTGAAGCACAACTTCCGCGAATACGGGATGCTGATCTCGCTGATCGCGATCATGGCGTTCTTCCAGGTGGTGACCAACGGCACGCTGATGCAGCCGTTGAACCTCACCAACCTGGTGCTGCAGAACAGCTACATCGTCATCATGGCGCTGGGCATGCTGTTCGTGATCGTGGCCGGGCACATCGACCTGTCGGTCGGGTCGGTGTCGGGCTTCGTCGGCGCGCTCGCGGCCGTGCTGATGGTCAACCACGAATGGCCGGTGGTGCCGGCCGTGCTGGCCTGCCTCGCGTGCGGAGCGGTCATCGGCGGTGCGCAGGGATGGTTCGTCGCGTACTTCCGCATTCCGTCGTTCATCGTCACGCTGGCGGGCATGCTGGTCTTCAAGGGGCTCGCGCTGGCGCTGCTCGAAGGCCAGTCGGTCGGGCCGTTTCCGGACGTGTTCCAGCGGCTCAGCTCGGGCTTCATCCCCGAGGCGATCGGCTCTCGCGGTTCGCACCTGACCTCGCTGCTGCTGGGCATCGCCGTGGCGGCGGCGCTGGCGTTCGCGGAACTGCGCGCACGCCTGCGCCAGCAACGCAACGGCATGGAGACCGAGCCCGCCGGCTTCTTCGTGGCCAAGACGGTCGTCTTCGCCGCATTGCTGGTCGGCTTCTCGTGGCTGATGGCGTCGTACCGGGGGCTGCCGAACGTGCTGGTCGTGATGGCGCTCCTGGTGCTGTTCTTCGACTTCGTGGCGCGGCGCACCACCGTCGGCCGCCGCATCTACGCGCTCGGCGGCAACGAGAAGGCGGCTCAGCTGTCGGGCATCAAGACCAAGCGCCTGGCCTTCCTCACCTTCGTCAACATGGGCGTGCTGGCGGCGCTCGCGGGCCTGGTGTTCGCGGCGCGGCTCAACACCGCGACGCCCAAGGCCGGTCTCGGCTTCGAGCTGGACGTGATCGCCGCCTGCTTCATCGGCGGCGCGTCCGCAGCCGGCGGCGTGGGCAAGGTCATGGGCGCGGTCATCGGCGCTTTCGTGATGGGCGTGATGAACAACGGCATGTCGATCGTCGGCATCGGCATCGACTACCAGCAGGTCATCAAGGGCCTGGTGCTGCTCGCCGCCGTGTTCATCGACGTTTACCACAAGAACAAGTGATGCCTGCCACGACGACACCGTCCGCCGTCCCGGGGCCCGGGTCGGAGCCCGTGCTGGAGTTGTCGGGCATCGGCAAGCGCTTCGGCCGCGTCGCCGTGCTCGACGACGTGCGGCTCGAGCTCTACCCCGGCGAGATCCATGCGCTGATGGGGCAGAACGGTGCCGGCAAGTCGACCCTGATCAAGGTGCTCACCGGTGTGTTCCCGGCGAGCGGCGGCGAGATGCGGCTGGCGGGGCAGGCCATCCGACCCGACTCGCCCGTGGCCGCGCAGAAGCTCGGCATCAGCACGGTTTACCAGGAGGTCAACCTGTGCCCGAACCTGTCGGTGGCCGAGAACGTGTACGCGGGCCGCTACCCGCGCCACGGTCTGGCGCAGGGCCGGCGCATCGACTGGGCCGAAGTGAACCGCGGCGCACGCGAGCTGCTCGCACGGATCGGCCTCGAGATCGACGTGACCCGGCTGCTCGCGAGCTACCCGGTGGCGATCCAGCAGATGGTGGCGATCGCGCGGGCACTGGGCGTGCGTTCGCGCGTGCTGATCCTCGACGAGCCCACGTCCAGCCTGGACGACGACGAGGTGCAGAAGCTCTTCGACGTGCTGCGCAAGCTGCGCGGCGAGGGGCTGGCGATCGTCTTCGTCACGCACTTCCTGAATCAGGTGTATGCGATTGCCGACCGCATCACGGTGCTGCGCAACGGCGCCTGGGTCGGCGCATGGCCGGTGGCCGAGCTGCCCGCCCCGGCCTTGATCGCGGCCATGGTGGGGCGCGAACTCGCGGCGCGGCAGCAGCGGCTGGCGCCCCCGGAGCC
>JAHJOG010000170.1 GCA_018820395.1 Gammaproteobacteria bacterium
GCCGAGCCGCACATCTTGCTGAGCGTGACGGCCCCTGCGCTGTCGGGCAGGCCACCCTTGTAGGCCGCCTGCCGCGCCGGCGCCTGGCCCTGCCCGGCCATGAGGCAGTTGCCGAACAGGACCTCACCAATGGCGTCGGCCGTGACGCCGGCACGCTCGACGGCGGCCTTGATCGCCGCGCCGCCCAGATCGTGGGCCGCCAGCGCAGAAAAGTCGCCCTGGAAGCTGCCCATGGGGGTGCGGGCTGCGCCGGCAATGACAATGGATTCGGTCATGAGAACACTCCTTCGTTGATGCAGTCAGGAAGGCCCGGGCGGGCCTAGAAATGCGAATGCCCGTCGTGCTGGAAGCGCTGGGCGTCGTCGTACGGAAACACGTCGAGCATCTGGCCGGCCTGGATGCGTTCCTTGTGGCTCTGCCAGAAGGCGGCGTCGAGCAGGTCGGCATGGTGCGCCATGAAGGCCGCGCGCACCGAGCTGTTGCCTAAAAGGAAGGGCTCGAAGGTCTCGGGAAACACGTCCTTGGGCCCGACCGAATACCAGATCTCGCCACTCATCTCGTCTTCTTCGTTGCGCGGCGCCGGCACCTTGCGGAAGTTGCAGTCGGTGAGGTATTCGATCTCGTCGTAGTCATAGAACACCACCTTGCCGCCGCGCGTGACACCGAAGTTCTTCCACAGCATGTCGCCCGGAAAGATGTTGGCGGCCACCATGTCCTTGATCGCATTGCCATATTCGATGACGGCGTTCTCGAGCTGCTTGCCGGCGCGCTTCGCATGCTCCGGGTTCTCGAGCTGGTCGAAAGCCTCCTGCAGGAAGATGTTGAGCGGAATCATGCGGCGTTCGATGTAGACGTGCTTGAGCACGAGTTCCATTTCCCCGTTGTCGTCGCGGTCGCCGATCTCGAGTTGGCTGGGGGCGAACTTGCGGATTTCCTCGATCAGCTCGGGCTCGAAGCGATCGAGCGGAAAGCCGACGTCGCTGTACTCGAGCGTATCGGCCATACGGCCCACGCGGTCGTGCTGCTTCACCAGCAGATACTTGCTCTTGATCTGCTCCCGCGTGGTCTCCTTCTGCGGCGGGTAGAAGTCCTTGATCACCTTGAACACATAGGGGAAGGACGGCAGGTCGAACACCAGCATCACCATGCCCTTGATACCGGGCGCGATCCTGAACTTGTCGGTCGAATAGTCGAGGTGGTAGAGAAAGTCGCGATAGAAGAGCGTCTTGCCCTGCTTGGCCAGCCCGAGCGCGTTGTATATCTCGGCGCGCGGCTTGCGCGGCATCAGCGAGCGCAAAAACTGCACATAGGCCGACGGGACCTCCATGTCGACCATGAAGTAGGCCCGCGCAAAGCTGAAGAGCATCTGCAGCTCGTCTTCACCGAAGAGCGCCGCGTCGACATAGAAGCGACTGCGCGCGTCGTGCAGGATCGGCAGGGCGAAGGGAAGCTCGACAAAGCCGTTGATGATCTTGCCCACGAGATAGGCGCCCTTGTTCCGGTAGAACAGACTCGACAGCACCTGCAGCTGAAAATTGGCGCGCAGCTTGACCTGGTGAAAGCGGCCGAGGATGGCCGCAGCCACACGTTCGGCGTCGCGCCGCGCGTCGGCGAATTCGCCCTGGAGCCCATAGTCTTCCAGTACCTGCTGAATGGTGTCCGCGAGCGTGTCGCGGTCGGGGTAGTAGGCACGGTGCGTGGGCGCGTCACGCGTCTCGATGTATTCGGTGCTGATGGCCGGGCGAACGAAGATGAAGTTGTTCTGGAAATAGGCGCGGTGCAGGATCTTGGTGGTCACCGAGTTGAAGAAGCTCTCGGCCAGCTCGGGCTGGTGATGGTCGACCAGCAAGCCGATGAAGTGGAGCTTGACCTGGTGCCACACATCCATCGGCTGCTCGCCGGCCTTGAATTCTTTTTCGAGCCGATTGACGGCCTCGCTCACACGCAGGTCGTAGAACTCGATGCGTTCGCGCTGAGCACGCTGCTGGCCATGCCAGTCGGCGGTCTCGAAACGATGCTTGGCGCGCGCCGACTCGGCCCGGAAAAGCTGGTAGTGCCGATTGAAGCCATCGCGCAATGCGCGGGCGATGTCGTAGGCAAGCGGCGAATCGAGACGCTGGGGAAACATGGGTTCAGCGAGGTTCCTCGACCGTCGATGCACTGTCGTTGCCGTGGGGTTCCGCACGCACGGCCAGTTCCGGCGACGGCGCGCTCCACTTGTAGCGGATGCGCTGCACGGCCGCGCGGTAGAGGTTTTCGATCGGCTTGTCGCCGTCGACGCTCAGCCCCAGGTCTTGCAGCAGGCCGTCGTGCACGCCGAAGGCCCAGCCATGGATCGACACCTTCTGCCCCTGGCTCCAGGCATCGACCATGACGGTGCTGACCGCGACGTTCACCACCTGCTCGGCCACGTTGAGTTCGCACAGCGCGTCGGCGCGAGCCTCGGGCGGCAAGCTCTCGAGCATGACCCGATGGCGGTCCCGCACGTCCTGGATGTGGCGGATCCAGTTGTCCGCCAGGCCGATGCGCGCGCCTTCCATCGCTGCCTGCACGCCGCCGCAGCCGTAGTGGCCGACCACCATGATGTGCTGCACCTTGAGGCGCTCGACCGCGAACTGGATCGCCGACAGGGCATTGAGGTCGGAGTGCACCACGATGTTGGCGACGTTGCGATGCACGAACACTTCGCCGGGCTCCAGACCGGTGATCTGATTGGCCGGGACGCGGCTGTCGGAACAACCGATCCACATGTACTTGGGCGTCTGCTGCTTGACCAGGCTGGTGAAGAAACCGGGCCGGTCGCGCTCCATGCGCGCGGACCAGGCACGGTTGTGGGCAAACAGGTCGTCGAGAGAGTCGGACATGGGTTCCATAGCGATAGATTGATGAAGAACACAAGAACGGGCCGGGCTCAACGCGCCTCGGCATTTTCGGCACGAACGAGCGCTTCGCGCGCCTCTTTTTCCTGCGCACGGATCTCGGCGAGGTTCGATTTCAGCTCGCTCAGCTGCGACTCCAACTGGGCGCGGTGCTTGCCGAGAACGTCGAGAAACCTTTGCAGCTGCAGCGCCGTGTCTCTCGGGCCGTCGTAGACGTCGAGGATATCCTTGACCTCGGTCAGCTTCAGCCCGAGCCGCTTGGCCCGCAGCGTGAGCGTGAGGCGGGCCCGGTCGCGCGACGTGTAGACGCGCTGCGGGCCCGCGCGGTCGGGTGCCAGCAGGCCCACGTCCTCGTAGAACCGGATGGCTCGCGTGGTGAGGTCGAACTCCTTGGCGAGTTCGCCGATGGTGAAGGTCTGCGCAGGCATGGCAGGTCGATAGCAGGGAGATGATTCCGCAGTGAAAGTGGGGGCCGCTCGGCCTCTCTACAATGGCCGCTCCAAATCATGACGTTTACGTTAACGTCAATCGTACATGAACCTCCTCGAACGCGAATTGCATTACCCCCTGGACGAGACATTGCCCGAACCGGGCGAGACGATCGAAGTGGCGCCCGGCGTGCGCTGGATCCGCATGGCCCTGCCCTTTGCGCTCAACCACATCAACCTGTGGCTGCTCAAGGACCGCATCGGCGGCCAGGACGGCTGGACCGTGGTCGATTGCTGCATCGACAAGCCGACTTCGCGCGAACAGTGGGAGCAGGTCTTTGCGACCCAGCTCGAGGGCATGCCCATCCTGCGCGTGATCGTCACGCACATGCATCCGGACCACATCGGCCTCGCGCACTGGATCTGCCAACGCTGGAACGTGCGCGTCTGGATCAGCGCCACCGATTTCCATCTCGCGCGCCTGATGGTCGGCGCCGGGGACAACCTCGCGGGCGGCGATTCGGCGGCGGCCTTCTTTCTTGCGCACGGCATGCCTGACGGCGACGCCATCGCGCAGATTCGGGGGCGCAAGAATTACTACGCCGACCTGGTGCCGGCGGTGCCCGACGAGTTCGTGCGCCTCATGGACGGCGCCAAGATCGACATCGGCGGCCGCGAGTGGCGCTGCATCAGCGGCTACGGCCACGCACCCGAACACATCGCGCTCTACTCGCCCGAGCTCAACGTTCTGATCGGCGGCGACATGATGCTGCCGCGCATCTCGACCAACGTCAGCGTGCACGCCGGCGAGCCCGAGGCCAATTCGCTGCGGCTCTTTCTGGACAGCATCGAGCGGTTCAAGGAACTGCCGGTCGATGCGCTGGGTCTGCCTTCGCATGGCAAGCCGTTCACCGGGATCCATCGGCGCGTCGAGCAACTGAAGGAACATCATCGCGACCGACTGGCCGAACTGCTCGAAGCGTGCACCGAGCGGCCGATCACCGCCGCGGAAGGGCTGCCGATTCTGTTCAAGCGCGAGCTCGACGTGCACCAGACGACCTTCGCCATGGGCGAAACAGTGGCGCACCTGCACCTGCTGTGGTTCGACGGCCTGGTCGAGCGCCGGCTCGGCGACGACGGCGTCTACCGGTTCGGCATCCCGGCATGACCACGCTGGCCCGTTTGCGAGCGGGCCAGTTGAGGGGCGCCAAGCGCCTGGATCTTTCGTGCGGCCTCACCGAATTCCCGCGCGAGATCCTCGAGCTGGGCGACACGCTCGAAGTCCTGGATCTTTCGGGGAACGAGCTCACGGCCCTGCCCGACGATCTGCATCGTCTGCACCGGCTGCGCGTGCTCTTCTGTTCGAACAATCGATTCGTCGAATTGCCGAAGGTCCTCGGCCGTTGCGAATCGCTCGACATCGTCGGCTTCAAGGCCAACCCGATCCAGGACGTGCCTGCCGAGTCGCTGCCCAGTTCGCTGCGCTGGCTGATCCTGACCGACAACCGCATCGAGCAGCTACCCGCATCGATCGGCCGATGCAGCCGGCTTCAGAAGCTGATGCTTGCCGGCAACCGGCTGTCGGCGCTCCCACCCGAGCTCGCGCATTGCGAACGGCTCGAGTTGCTGCGGATCTCCGCCAATCGGCTGGATGCGCTGCCTGCCTGGGTCACGCGCCTTCCCCGGCTGGCCTGGCTCGCGTTCAGTGGCAATCCGTTCGATGCGGAAGCCGCTCTTTCGGCAACCGAGCGGCCTTCCGCGCCGGCGATCCGCTGGACCGAGCTCGAACTCATCCGGCCGCTGGGCGAAGGCGCCTCCGGGGTCATCCACGAGGCGCTGTGGCGCCGCGTCGGCGACGCTCCGATGCCAGTGGCGGTCAAGGTCTTCAAGGGGGCGGTGACCAGCGATGGTTGGCCTCGAAGCGAGATGGCGGCTTGCATGGCCGCAGGCGCGCACCCCCGGCTGATTCCCGTGATCGGCCAGCTCACCGAGCACCCCACACTCGCCGACGGGCTGGTGCTCGGGTTGGTGGACGCCGACTACGTCAACCTGGCCGGGCCGCCCAGCCTGCAGACCTGCACGCGCGACGTGTATGCGGACGAGCTTGGCTGGAACACCCCGACCGCGGTGCGGCTCGCCCAGGCCATCGCGTCCGCCATGGCCCACCTGCACGAGCGCGGCGTGATGCACGGAGATCTGTACGCGCACAACATCCTCTGGAACAGCCGTGGAGACTGCCTGCTGGGCGACTTCGGGGCCGCGTCTGCGCTGCCGTGTGGCGGCGACGGCGCCCACGGCCTGGTGCGCGCATTGCAAGGTCTGGACGTCCGGGCCTTCGGCTGCCTGCTGGAGGAACTCGTTGCGCGATCGACGGCCGACGGCGAAGCGGAGCAGCAGACGCTGCGAAGCATGAAAGCCATCGAAGCCCGTTGCATGGTCCCGGACAGCCTGGCCCGCCCGCGCTTCGCCGAGATCGTCTCGCAGCTCGATGCGCTGAACGCCCCCCGCGATCGGTGACGACGTGATGCCGAGCAGGCCCCTGCCCACCCGCGACGGCGTCGGCCCGAGTTGCGTGGCGCTCCCGCCCGGCCCTTGGCCCACCCTCATCGACTTTCTGGTGCAACGGTTTCCCGCAATCACGCGCGACACCTGGGTCGAGCGGATTCGGGATGGGAGCGTGGTCGACGAAGACGGCCTGGCGCAGACCCTGCAGAGCCCCTACGCGCCACGAACGCGTGTCTTCTATTACCGATCGCTCGACAACGAACCGCGCATTCCGTTCGAGGAGCACATCCTGTTCCAGGACGACCATCTGCTGGTGGTCGACAAGCCGCATTTCCTGCCCGTCACGCCGGTGGGCAAATACGTTCAGGAAAGTCTGCTGGTCCGCTTGAAGCGCCGGCTGAAGCTGGACGACCTGGCGCCCTTGCACCGCATCGATCGCGAGACGGCCGGCCTCGTACTTTTCTCCGTCGATCCGCGCACGCGCGGCATCTACCACGCGCTCTTTTCGGAGCGCCGCATCACCAAGCATTACGAGGCCATCGTGCCTGCGCTGGACCATGCGCTTCCAGAGCGGCGCTTGAGCCGGATCGTGCCGGGCGACCATTTCATGTGCATGAAGGAAGTGCCGGGCACGCCGAATTCGGAGACCCGATTCGAAGTGCTGGAGCAGCGCGAAGACTGGACCCGGCTGCGGCTGTCGCCGATCACTGGCCGGAGACACCAGCTTCGCGTGCATTGCGCAGCGATGGGACTGCCGATCCGGAATGACGCGATCTACCCGGTGTTGCAGGCGGAAGCAGAGCCGGATTTCGATCGGCCGCTCCAGCTCCTCGCCGCGCACATCGGCTTCGTCGATCCGCTCACCCAGCAGACGCGGGATTTCGCCAGCGTTCGAACGTTGGCGCCTAGGTGACGCCACGGCACGCCGATCGGCGATACGCTCGGGCGCTTTCAGGCAACACGGGCGCGCGCAGTGCCGCTCGAACAGGAGACACCCCATGGACACCAGCCGACTCTTTTCCCTGCAAGGCCGCAGCGCCCTGATCACCGGCGGCTCTCGCGGCATCGGCCGAATGATCGCCGAAGGCTTTCTGGCGCAGGGCGCTCGCGTCTACATCTCGGCGCGCAAGGCCGAAGCCTGCAACCAGGCCGCGCAGGAGCTGTCGGCCTTCGGGCCCTGCGTCTCGTTGCCAGCGGACGTATCGACGGTCGAAGGCGCACGCGCCCTGGTGGATGCATATGCCAAGCACGAGGACACGCTCGACATCCTGGTCAACAACGCCGGCGCCGCCTGGGGTGCTCCGTACGACGAGTTTCCGGAGAGCGGCTGGGACAAAGTGGTCGATCTGAACCTGAAGGCGCCATTTTTCCTGACGCAGGCGCTGACTCCGATGCTGAAGAAGGCTGCAACCGATCATCTCGCCAAGGTGATCCACATCGCCTCGATCGACGGCATCTCGGTCAACCCGCAGGAAACCTATTCGTACGCGGCGAGCAAGGCCGGGCTGATCCAGCTCACGCGACGCATGGCGCTGCGCCTGGCACAAGACCGGATCGTGGTGAGCGCGATCGCGCCCGGCGCCTTCGCATCCGACATGAATCGGGACGCGCGCGATCATGCCGAAGAGGTCAAGCAACGCATTCCGGCCGGCCGAATCGGCGAACCCGAAGACATGGCCGCCGCGGCGATCTATCTGGCGTCGCGCGCCGGCGACTATGTGATGGGATCGACGCTGGTCGTCGATGGCGGCGTGACGCACGCGCGCTGAGATGGCGCGGCACACGGCTGCAGCCGCGCTCGCCACACCCATCGCCATGACCGCATCGGCAGACGCGGGTCAACGGTCGACGGCCCGTCGGTGTCCGCCTACTGCCAGCGCGGAACGGCTTCGTCCTTGAGCTGCCGCCGGCGCACCGCATAGTCGGGAATGACACTTCCGACCGTCTCCCAGAAACGCGGACTGTGGTCCATCACGCGCAGATGGCTCAGCTCATGGGCCACCACGTAGTCGATGACGGGCATCCTGAAATGCACCAGCCGCCAATGCAGGCGGATGGTGCCGTCCGAGCTGGCGCTGCCCCAGCGCGTGGCGGCGTTCGACAGTGCGAGCCGGCGCCAGGTCACCTGCAGCCGAGGCGAAAAATGATCGAGGCGCTCGGCAAAGATGCGGCGGGCCTGGCGCATCAACCAGGACTGGGCCATGTCCCGAATCTGCGCGGGGCTGGCAGCCTGGGCAAGAGCCACGCGAAGCGTATGAGGCCGCCCTTCGGTGGCACTCGCTTCGAGCACCGCCCCGGCGCCTGCAAAGGCATGGCTCGGGTCGAGCCGAAGCACCAGCGGCTCACCCAGAAAAGGAAAGGTCACGCCGTCCTTCCACTCGATGCGAGCCGCTTCGAGCCGGTCGTGGCGCTCGCGGGCTTCGGACAGCTTGCGAAGAATCCAGTCGGACTTCTCCTTGACCGCGTCCTCGACGTCGCGAAGGCTCACCCAGCGTGGCGCGCGCACCGAGAGGCCTTCGACCCCGACCGCGAAACCGATCGTCCGCCGGCGACCGCGCGCGAACTCGTACGCGACCACGGCATCGCCCAGCGCCAGCTGCCGATTGGCGCGCGGATGAACGAAGCGGGCCGGCTGCAGGGTTGCGGACAAGGGGACGGTCACGAGTCCGCCCGATCGCGCGTTCGTGCCGAGAAGAACGGGCGGCTCCGGCGGCGTCGACTCAAGCTCGGGCGGATCGAAGAGATCCAGGGTGTGCTGCAACAACCCGCGCATGCCGGACCTCAGGCAGACACCGGCGGCACCGCTGCTTGCGGCGCATAGGCCTCGGGATCGAGCCGGCGCATCTCGCTTTCGATCCAGCGCTCGACCTCTTGCATGAGTTCGTCCGGGCGCCGGCCGACGCTCTGGATGGCGGGCCCGATCGATACGTCGACCACGCCCGGATACTTGATGAAGGCCTTTCGCGGCCACACCTTGGCGGACGTCACCGCGATCGGGATCACCGGCACGCCCGTCGCGCAGGCGAGGCGCGTGCCACCGGTCTTGTAGGTGCCTTGCTGCCCGCGCGGGATGCGCGTGCCCTCGGGGAACATGATGATCCAGATGCCCTGGGCCAGCAGTTCGCGCCCCCTGGCGACCACCTTGTTGAACGACTGCGCGCCACGGCTGCGGTCGATGTGGATCATGTCCAGCCGCGCCATCGCCCAGCCGAAGAAAGGCACGTAGATGAGTTCCCGCTTGAAGACGAAAGCCAACGGGTGCGGCATGAGCGTCGGCATGAGAAAAGTCTCGTACGTGGACTGGTGCTTGACCAGCAGCACGGCGCCGGCCAGCGCGTCCTTGGGCAGGTTGTCCATGCCGGTGACACGCGTCTGAATGCCCAGCATCACGCGCGCACCGCCGATGGCCCAACCGAGCCAGCGCACGGCCATCCAGTAGAGCGGGATGCCTCGCTTCCAGATCGAGCTGACCACCATCAGCACACCCCAAGGGATGACCGTGACGAGCATCCACAACGCGTGGACGATGGATCGAAGAAGCGCCATCAGTTGTTCTCTAGCAAAGCAGCCCGCTCTTCGCGTGCGAGGAGGAAATCGACGAACGCCGCAAGATCCTCATGGACGCGCGTGTTCGGTGGATATTCGGCGGGCAGCGGATCGACGTTGCGGCACGCGGCGCCCATCCCCGTGAGCAGCAGGTGAGGTTCGCAACCGGCGGTGGCGCCCGCTTGCAGATCACGCAGGCTGTCGCCGGCGGTGGGCACGTTGGCCAGGTCGACGCCATAGCGTTCGCCGATCTGCACGAAGAGCCCGGCCTTGGGTTTGCGGCAGTCGCAGTTCTCGTCCGGGCTGTGCGGTCAATAGAAGATGGCGTCGACCCGTCCTCCGACGGCGGCGAGCATCTTGTGCATCTTGGCGTGCATGGCGTTGAGCGACGCCACGTCGAACAACCCGCGGCCGAGTCCCGACTGGTTCGACGCGATGACGACGTGCCAGCCTGCATGGTTGAGCCGCGCCACGGCTTCGAGCGAGCCGGGCAGCGGCGTCCATTCGATGTCGCTCTTGACGAAATCCTCGCGATTCACGTTGAGCGTGCCGTTGCGATCGAGAATGACGAGCTTCATGGCGTACCGATCAGCCGGCGAGGCGCTCGAGTTGGGCCACGCGATTCATGGCGACGTGCAGCGACATCAAGAGGCCGAGCCGGTTGAGGCGCAGGTCGACTTCTTCGGTGTTGACCATCACGCCGTCGAAGAACGCGTCGACGGGTGTTCGCAACGCCGCCAGTGCCTGCAACGACCCCGTGTAGTCGCCCGCCTCGAAGCGTGCATCGGCGACGGGGACGACCTCGCGCATCGCGGCATAGAGTGCCTTCTCTGCCTCCTCGCGCAGCAGCAGTTCGCTCACATGGGCATCGGCGTCTGGCGACTTCTTGAGGATGTTGGCGATCCGCTTGTTGGCGGCGGCCAGGGGCGACGCCTCCGGCAGCACGGCAAAGGCGCGCACCGCATCGAGTAACCGGGTCACTTCGGCAAGACGCTGCGGCCGCGAAGCGAGCACCGCGTCGACCTCTTGCGCACTCGCACCGCGGTCACGCAGAGTACCTGCAAGCCGTTCATAGATGAACGCTTCGAGAGCGTCGGTGGGGTCGGCGAGTGAAGCGCCGCCCGCTTTCGGCGCCCCGAAGGCCTTGAAGGCATCGGCGAGCAAAGCACGCAGATCCAGCGGAAGGTCTCGATCTGTGAGCATGCGCAGGACGCCCAGCGCATGGCGTCGCAAGGCAAACGGATCGCGGTCGCCCGTGGGCAAGTTGCCGATGCCGAACATGCCGACCAGCGTTTCCAGCTTGTCTGCCAGCGCGACGACGATGCCCACCTGGCTGCGGGGGAGCTCGTCACCGGCGAAGCGCGGCTTGTAGTGGTCTTCGATGGCATCCGCCACCACCTCTTCGAGCCCGTCGTGGAGCGCGTAGTAGCGGCCCATCGTGCCTTGCAACTCGGGAAATTCGCCGACCATGTCGGTCACGAGATCGGCCTTGGCAAGCTGCGCCGCCTGCACGGCGCGCGACGACAGCGAAGCGTCGCCCAAAGCGGCGCCGAGCCGATCGCCGATGGCGTGCGCGATGCGCATGACGCGTTCGACGCGTTCGCCCTGCGTGCCGAGCTTGTTGTGATACACCACCTTGGCCAGCGACTCGACGCGCGATGCCAACGACTTCTTGCGGTCCTGATCGAAGAAGAATTTGGCGTCGGCCAGTCGGGGTCGCACGACGCGCTCGTTGCCCGAAACCACGGCGCTCGCGTCGTCCGGTCGGATGTTGCTGACCACCAGGAACCGATGTGTCAGGCGCCCCTGGCCGTCGAGCAGCGGAAAGTATTTCTGGTTGGCCTTCATCGTGAGGATGAGGCATTCGGAAGGCACCGCCAGGAATTCGCGTTCGAATTCGCACACCAGCACATTGGGCCGCTCGACCAGCGCCGTGACTTCGTCGAGCAAGGCATCGTCATGGATCGGGTGCATGCCCTCGCCAAGATCGGCGGCAGCACTTGCCAGCTGCCGTGCGATTTCGAAGCGGCGCGCTTCGAAGCCGGCAATCACGGCGCCTTGCTCCGCGAGTTGATCGGCGTAGGTGTCCGCGTTGCACAGCGCGATGGGATCTGTCGAAGCCTCGAAGCGATGGCCATGGGTTTCACGGCCGGCCTGAAGTCCCAGCACGGCGACCGGCACGACCTCTTCGCCGTGCAGCGCGACCAATCCGTGGGCGGGGCGCACGAAGCTCACGCTGGTCCATCCTGGCAGCTCGCACCCGGATTCGAGCTGGTAACTCATGACCTTGGGAATCGGCAGCTTGGCGATGGCCTCCACCAAGGCCTTTTGGAGCCCTTCAGCCAGCGTGGCGCCCTTGACTCGGATTTCCAGGAAGAACGCTTCTGCCTTGCCGTCGGTGGCGCGCTTCAATCCTGGAACCGCACTCGCGTCCGCGCCCAGAGCGGTCAGCCGCTTGAGCAATGCGGGAGTGGGTTGTCCACCGGCATCCAACCCAACGCTCACCGGCATCAACTTCTGTGAGATCGAACGGTCGGACGCTTGCGCTTGCACGTTGGTCAGATGCGCTGCCAGGCGGCGCGGGGACGCATAGGCGGTCAACATCGACGTTGCATCTGCCAAGCCGGACTCCACGAGGGATTCGCGCAGCACGGTAGCGAATGCATCGCCCAGCCGCTTCAACGCCTTCGGAGGCAACTCCTCGACAAAGATCTCGACCAACAGGTTGTTCGTGACGGCTTGCATCGCTCAGGCCGCCTTTTTTGAAAGCTGAGCCACCCATTCGCGCGGAGCGAGTGGAAATCCGATCCGCTCGCGGCTTTCGTAATAACTCTGAGCCACGCTGCGCGCAAGGTTTCGAATCCGGCCGATGAACGCAGCACGTTCGGTGACGCTGATGGCGCCGCGAGCATCCAGCAGATTGAAGCTGTGAGCGGCTTTCAAGACTTGCTCATAGGCCGGCAGCGCGAGCTGCGCATCAATCAGATGCCGGGCCTGCTTTTCGTGGGCGGAGAACGCAATGAACAGAAAGTCGGCATCGCTGTGTTCGAAGTTGTAGGCCGACTGTTCGACTTCGTTCTGCTTGTAGACGTCGCCGTAGCTGAGGCCGTCGGTCCATTGCAGGTTGTAGATGTTGTCCACGCCCTGCAGGTACATCGCCAGGCGCTCGAGGCCATAGGTGATCTCGCCAGTGATCGGCTTGCAATCGATTCCGCCCACCTGCTGGAAATAGGTGAACTGGGTGATCTCCATGCCATTGAGCCAGACCTCCCATCCGAGCCCCCACGCACCCAGGGTCGGATTTTCCCAGTCGTCCTCGACGAATCGGACGTCGTTCTTCTTGAGGTCCAGACCGAGTGCATCGAGCGAGCCCAAGTAGAGCTCGAGGATGTCGCTCGGCGCCGGCTTCAGCACGACTTGGTATTGGTAATAGTGCTGCAGCCTGTTCGGGTTCTCGCCGTACCTTCCGTCCTTGGGTCTGCGGCTCGGCTGCACATACGCGGCTTTCCACGGCTCTGGACCCAGGGCCCGCAGAAAAGTCGCCGTGTGCGACGTTCCCGCGCCGACCTCCATGTCATAGGGCTGCAGCAATGCGCAGCCTTGTTCAGCCCAATACGACTGCAGTTTGAGAATGATTTGCTGGAAGGTCGACATGGATGGGCGGTGAGGGCCTGGCTTGGCGAGGACGAGGGGTCGCGCGACGCCGATCGCTGTCGGCGTGCATCGAGGATTTTACGGGCGAGCGGTGCTTCGCCGGGAAAGAGAGACCACCGCCACCGCGATCGCCATGGCGCCCCAAAGCGGCCAAAGCCCGAAGCGAGAGACCCACATCGCATAGAGAGTGAGGCCGTTGCGACCTTCGACTGTGGCCGTCAGGACGCCACGCGTCAGGCGGGTGAGAGACTGCGTGACCCGTCCATGGTGGTCGATGATCGCCGTCGCCCCCGTATTGGTCGAGCGAACCATCGGCCGGTCGAACTCGAGGGCCCGCATGCGGGAAATCAAGAGGTGCTGATCGATGGCGATCGAGTCGCCGAACCATGCGATGTTGCTGACGTTGAGCAAAATCGTCGGTGCCACCGCTTCCCTTCGAAAGTTGGCGCCGATCTCGTCACCGAAAAGATCCTCGTAGCAGATGTTGGGAGCAATGCGCTGGCCTTGCCAGTGGAACGACGGCTGCGCCAGCGAGCCGCGCCGAAAGTCGCCCAACGGAATGTTCATCATGTCCGTGAACCACTTGAACATGCCAGGGATGAATTCGCCGAATGGGACCAGATGGTGCTTGTCGTATCGGTACTGCACGGTCGCGTCCGCGCCGAAGCCGAGGACGGAGTTGCTATAGCCTGCGCCGTCCTGCATGGGCAGTCCCACGATCGCCGCCTGACCGCTGTTCGCATAGCGCTTGGCAATGGCGTCCAGATAGCCCGGAGGAAGCTGCGAAGGCAACAGCGGCAAAGCCGTTTCCGGCGTGATGACCAGCGCTGCATTCGATTCCATCAGCTGGTTTCCGTACCAGCGCAATGCGGTTGGAATGCCTTCTCCGGGAACAAATTTCACGTCCTGCGGAATGTTGCCCTGGAGCAAGGCCATCTCGATGGTGCCGCTCGAACCGGCCACGTCGTCCTTCTTGGACGCCACTGCGGCGAGCGCCATCGGGATGCCGAGCACGGCGACGACGAACGCCAGCGTGAAGCCGTCTGACGACGCGCGTCGCTCGCCCTGGCGCATGGACAACGCAGGCAACGCTGCGATGAATGCCGTCAACGCGCCGATGCCATACACGCCCAGCCAGGGCGCATAAGCCGCCAGTGGTCCCTCGACATGCGCGTACCCGCCGGCGCCCCACGGAAAGCCGGTGAACCAGCTGCCACGAACGAGTTCGGCCAAGGTCCATAGCGCCGCGAACAGGACGGATCCGGCCCATCGCCCTCGCGGAGCGACTGCCTTGAACCATGCGCATGCAATGGCGTAGTAGATGGCCAGCGCCGCTGCCAGGGCAAACACCGCCGCGCCTGCGAGAACGGCCGGTAAGCCTCCATAGGTATGCATCGAGATGAAGAGCCACCAGAAGGTCCCGCAGAGCCAGGAGGTGGCAAAAATCCATCCCGAGAGTCCTGCTTTTTTCCAGGATGAAGTTGGCTCGGCTCCAAGCAGCCAGACGAGTCCCGCCAAGGACAACATCTGCAACCACCACAAGGGGGCGCCGTTCCAGGGCGCGGCGATCGATGCGGCCTGCGCAAGGCCTGCGACCACCAAGCCGAGCGAGCGGCCGAGGACTGTCAATCGGCCGCTTCATCGCCCCGGGCGGGCGAAACCTTGAACCAGCGGACGGCACCGCCCTTGGTGTGCAGCACGACGAAATCGAAGGCGCCCAGAGCGTAGTGCTCGCCGCGTTTTGGCACATGCCCCATCTCGTGAGCGATCAGTCCACCGATCGTGTCGAAGTCTTCGCTCAATGCTTTCTGGTCGAACTCGATGCCGAAAGCTTCTGCCACACGCTCGATCGGGGTGTCTCCCGAAACCCGGTAGGTGTGGTCGGCCAGGCCGAAGATGTCGCCCTCGTCTTCGGCGATGTCGAATTCGTCTTCGATCTCTCCGACAATCTGCTCGAGCACATCCTCGATCGTGATGAGGCCCGCAACACGGCCGAACTCGTCGATCACGATCGCCAGATGATTCCGATTGCCACGGAACTCGCGCAGCAGATCATTGAGTCCTTTGCTTTCTGGAACGAAGGTCGCCGGTCGCAAAAGCGCGCGGATGTTGAGTTCCGGTGCTCGCTGAAGCTTGAGTAGATCCTTGGCCAAAAGGATCCCGATGATGTTTTCCTTTTCGCCTTCGTAGACGGGAAATCGGGAGTGGGCAGTATCGATGACCAAGTGCAGCAGATCATCGTACGGCGCATCGATGTTGACGAGATCCATCCGAGGCGCGGCGACCATCACATCGCCCGCGGACATGTCTGCCATGCGGAGGACGCCTTCGAGCATCACTCTCGATTCGGCGCCGATCACTTCGTTGGCCTCGGCATCGGCCAACGTTTCGATCAACTCATCGCGCGAGTCGGGCCCAGGATGTATGAACTCGGCAAGCTTCTGCAAAAAGCCGCGCTTGTCCTCGCGCTCAGCGGGCGTGCGTTCGGGGTGAGGTTCTGCCACTGCGGGAGGCGAAGTTGAAGAACCCGAAGGATAGCGGAAGTCAGGAGCACCCGGCGAAGCGTGCGTTCAAGGAGAGGATTGGTCGCGCGCAGAACGGACGCCGCTGCGGATTTCCTGCAACGTGTTCAGCCATCCCCAAAACTGCTGAGCCCGTGCCTTGAGCTGGTAGTCCACTTGAGCAAAGCGCTCCAATGCAATTTCGCTCATGCGACTGTCGAAGGTGGCGCCGGGAAGTCTGAGGTGCGCCTCGCTTTCGAATCCGCTGCGTTCCACGGTTGCTCCCGCGTTTCGCGCGATCTTCAGCATCGCCGCGTTCTCGCTCAGTGCATGGATGAACAACATGCCGACGCCTTCATTGCGCGCCGCCACAACAGCGCGCTCGAACAGCCGCGCTCCGTAGCCCCGACCTCGTGCGTGCTCCGAGACCGACACGCCGAACTCTGCACATCCCTGGTGCTCTTTGGATGGAGCAAAGGCAAGATGCGCCATTGCGATCAGATCCAAGCGCCGGTTATAGATCCCGAACAACTCGTCCCGCTCGAAAGAGAGCCCATCCACATAGCGAGTGATCTGTTCGTCCGACGCCGCATACCCGAACCGCAGGTATCGATCGTGCGGCTTAAGCGCGACGAGATGCCGCAGTATGCGAGGACGTTCCCGCTTGGCAAGTGACCGGATGGGCACCATCACCGGGCTTGAAGGAACCACACGATCATCGGCTTCCATGACGGAGGGCTTCAGGTTTAAACCCCAACCAGATGACTCAACCCAGAATTTTTTTCCAAACAGCATGCCCTCAATATAAGGGTTTCCCCTAAACCTACAAGGAGTCAGGTCCGGAAGCCACCCCCGCTTTCGGCAATTGTGTGCAGACGTGCGACGGATGATGCGTCTCACAGCGGGGCGGGCGCCCGTACGCGTGAGGCGAAGCCCCAAGCAAAAAGCCCAATCACTGTTGAGGTGATTGGGCTTTAGGGGCTGTAAGAGCCTGACGATGACCTACTTTCACACGGGAACCCGCACTATCATTGGCGCTGAGGCGTTTCACTGTCCTGTTCGGGATGGGAAGGA
>JAHJOG010000171.1 GCA_018820395.1 Gammaproteobacteria bacterium
CCGGATCGCATTAACGATCTCGGTCGGGTTGCACTCCTTGTTCAGGTAGCCGCTTGCGCCCTGCCGGATCAGGTTCATTGCATAGTGCTCTTCGGGATACCCGCTCAGGATCAGGATGCCGACATCCGGCGCCTTGGCGCGGATCATGGCCAGTGCATCGATGCCGCTTTGCCCCGGCATAGAAAGATCCATCACCAACACATCGAGTTCGGTCGTTCGCACCAACTCGATGGCTTCGCGTCCGCTTGCAGCTTCGCCCGCCACGCGCAGATCCACGTGGTCCGAGAAAAACTGGCGGAGGCCGGAGCGCACGATGGCGTGGTCGTCCACAATTCCGATCTTGATCATCTGTTACCTTAGTGATTGTTCGACCTGCGTCTTGCAGCGAACCAAATCTATCCCCTACTGGATCCGATTATTCCCGAATTTGTGCCCCAGTTACATCGCGGAGAACGCATGCGTTGGTTAGGCCTTCCAAAGATGGCCCTCGGTCTGCTGCTCGCCACGCTGGCAGCGCTGGCTCTGGTGGGCATCAGCGAATTCGGCTATCGGCAGTCCAGCAAGGCCGTGAGTGAGGTGGAGTGGGCCCAGAAGGTCCACGAAACACTCAATATGCTGCTGCAGAACATGGTCGATGCCGAGACGGGGCAGCGCGGCTACCTGCTGACGGGCGAAGCCAAGTATCGGGAGCCCTACGACAGCGCCGTGAAGCAGGTGAGCGGCAACATGGCCACGCTTCGCGAGTTGTATGCAGGCCGCCCGGCCGATGTGCAGCGCCTCGACGAACTCTCCGGTCACGTGGCGCGCAAGCTTGCCGAAGTGGACATGAGCGTCCGGTTGCGCTCCGAAGGCAACGAAGACGCGTGGAAGTTCGTCGTCACCACGGATGTCGGTCGCCAGGAAATGGATGCCATCCGAAAACAAGCCGGCGAACTCATCGCGATCAGCGATCAGGCGGTGCGGGTCGGGCAGGAGCAGATCGCGAGCACGCTGCGCGTCGGACGTGCCGCCATTTGCGCTGCGGCGCTGGCCGGGCTCCTGGGCTTCTATCTGTACCTGCGGCAAGCTCAAGCCTTGCGCACGATCGCCGAGCATCAGAAAGACGCGCTGCAACAGGAGCGAAATGCGCTGGAAGAGATCGTGCGCGAGCGCACGGCCTCGCTAGGCGAACTCGCAACCCATCTACAGGAAGTGCGCGAAACGGAGCGCGGTTTCCTCGCGAGAGAACTGCACGACGAACTCGGCTCGTTGCTAACGGCGGCCAAGCTCGACGTGGCGCGACTCAAGTCGCGGCTGACGGATGCGCCCGACGCCTCGCAGCGGCTCCTTCATCTGAACGATCTGCTCAACAGCGGCATTGCGCTCAAGCGCCGCATCATCGAAGACCTGCGGCCGTCGTCGCTTTCGAATCTCGGGTTGGTCGCGTCGCTCGAAATCCTGGGGCGCGAGTTCGGCGAGCATTCGGGCATCGAGATCGAAATGGTGCTCGAACCGGTCATGCTGGACGAGGCCAAGCAGCTGACGGTCTATCGCATGGTGCAGGAAAGCCTGACCAACATCGGCAAGTATGCGGAAGCCACCGAGGCCACGATCGTGATGAAGAACCAGGGCGACTTGGCCATGATCGAAGTGGTGGACAACGGCAAGGGCTTCGACATGACACCGCCCACCGCCCGCTCCTCTCACGGCCTGGCCGGCATGCGCCACCGGGTCGAGACAGCCAAGGGAAGTCTGACTGTTCATTCGACCCCGGGCCAAGGCACTCGCCTGACCGTCCTGCTCCCGAGCGATCCGGTGTGAAAGCGCGCGTAGCGCCAGGTGATCGGAGCCAACGCCGCGCCGATTCGTCGCTCTCCTACGCCCCCAGGACCCTGCTGCTGACAGGGCTGTGACGACGCCAGCGCTAACCTCTGGTTTCATTGTTTCGCCACGGCATTGGCCGTCTCGAGAACAAGTTCATCACAGGAGCTCAGCATGTTGCATTACGCAGTCGTGTTTCTGGTCATCGCGCTGATCGCTGCCGTGTTCGGCTTCGGCGGAATCGCGGCCAGTGCGGTGGGCATCGCCAAGATCCTGTTTTTCATCTTTATCGTTCTTGCCGTCGTGAGCTTTCTCGCCAGCTTGATGAGACGGCCATAGCGTCGTTACGATGAGACGCTTCGCCACCACTACTTGAAGGACCACGCAAATGAACATGACAGACAAGACCGCAGCCGAGTTGGCGGACGAAGCCAGCCGCACCGCCAGCGACGCCGTCGACGCGACGCGCGCCTATGCACAGAAGGCTGTCAGCGCCGCCGGCGACCGTGTCCGCGGCATCCGGCGCGACGTGGAGCCTGCTGCCGAAGCCCTTGCAGCACGCGTGCAACAAGCCGTTCAGCGTGGCCTGGAGGCAGCGTCGTCCACGAGCTCGCGTGCCCAGAAGCGCCTTGGCGAAGCGGCCGACCTCACCGGCCGGTACATTTCCGATCAGCCGATGCGTTCGGTTCTGGTTGCCGCAGCAGCCGGCGCCGCGATCACCGCGTTGATCGTGCTGGCCAGCCGCCGCCGCGACGACTACTGATCAAGCACATCGAGCACGCCGGGCATCTCCCCGGCGGCTCACCACGATGGGTCTCGGGCTCGACTTCCAGAAACGGTCTGCGCGTCATGAAGCCCGGCGACCGATGAAAACAACAAGCCGAAGAAAGGATGCGCCATGCCACCCGAGTCCGACCACCAACCCTTGAAGCTCGATCAAGCCGCGATCGAAGCTGCCGCCAAGAATCTCGATGAAGGCGCCGTCACACCCGGATACGGTCCGTGGCGCGACGACGTCGTTCGTCTGCTGAACGACGCTCTGGCCACGGAGCTCGTCTGCATTCTTCGCTACAAGCGGCACTACTTCACCGCCCACGGCCTGGCCTCTCCCGCGATCGCGGACGAGTTCATGGTCCACGCGACCGAAGAAACCGCACACGCCGACAAGATCGCCGAGCGCATCGTCCAACTGGGCGGCGAGCCGGATTTCAACCCTCAGACCCTCATGCAGCGCAGTCATGCCGACTACGATGAATCGGACGATCTGCAGGCGATGGTCAGGGCCAACCTGGTGGCCGAGCGGATCGCCGTCGAGACCTATCGGCAGATGATCGGGCTGCTCGGCGACAAGGATCCGACCACCCGAAGGATGCTGGAAGAGATCCTGACGGACGAGGAAGAGCATGCCGACGAATTGAAGGATTGGTTGCAGAAGTAAATTCTGGCCACCCAAACAAAAAGCCCGGCGACTGCCGGGCTTTTTGCATTCTGGCCGACGACGATCACATCGTCTTGATCACCAGTTGGTTGTCGACGGACTTCACGCCCTCGACCGTCTTGGCGATGGCTTCCGCGCGCTCCTTGGCGGCCGCGTTGGGAGCCGGTCCCTTCAGCACCACGTCGCCGTTCTTCGTATCGACGTCGATCTTGACGGCACTCAGGTCCGAGTCTTTTGCCAGCCCGGTCGAGATCGATGCCGTGATAGCAGCGTCGTCCATCACACGTGCCACCGTCGAACCGGCGCTCTTGACGCCTTCCTTCGCGTCTTCTGCGCCCTGCTTCATGCTGGCGCCCGCGGACGACGCAGCAGATTCGGTACTCGTCTTCGCGTCGCTCGTCATTTGCTCGGCCTTGGCCTTGGCGTCGACAGCAGCTTGATCGGTGTTTGCCTGGGGAGCAACCACAGGCGGCGTCGTGTTGGCTTGCGGAGCGGCGGTCGGCTGATCTGCGGCCTTGTCCCCGCACGCTGCGAGAGCCAGCACGCCGCTGGTCAACACCAAAGCGGCCCAATGCCGGCCTGTGGGCCGACTTGTCTTCAATTCATTCATGACTTACCTCTGTCACCTCTGCAATATTCGAAATCCGGCGCGCGGACGGTGCCGCGCGCACGCTCTCACAGCTTGTCGGCGCCCTTCTTGACGGCGTCCTTGACGTTTTCCTTGGTGTCGCCGTAGGTCTTCTGAACCTTGCCGCCCGCCTGATCGACTTCGCCTTCTGCCTGCAGCCGCTCATTGCCCACGGCCTTGCCGGCAACTTCCTTGACCTTGCCCTTGGCTTCGTCCAGGCGGCCTTCGACTTGATCCTTGTTCATATGCGCTCCAATTCAAGTTAGTGCGTGGTTCGACGTGAATCACGTGATTCAATCTAGTCACGTCCGCTCGGCCAGATGTTGCGACACAGGCCTGATCGGGTGTAGGACGTCATGCGCTGACGATCCAGCCCTCGAGAGGGTCGATTTGATCGGGCAAACCAAAGCCTGGCCCGGGACTGACTTTGCGACGCGCTCCCCATGCGCATTGCATCAGGCAGAGCACCGCATCGATGCGGTCGCCTTTTGCGTCGGCCAGCAGGTCGTCGCGAAGAGCACCCTCCAATGAGAGTCGGAGATCCAGGCGCGTCGATCCGTGCTCGAGTTCGGCCATCAGCTCCTTGCGGACCGCCGCGCGCAGCGCCTTGTCGGTTTCCGGCTTGTCGCTCTTGTAGCTTCGCCGCCCGACCAGCTCCCGCGCGAGCAATCCCGGATAGCCTTCCAGAGCCACTCGCGGCGGGTCCGATGATGGGACGTGAAGCCCCGGAAACGCAGCGCCAGCCGCAAGCAGCCTGGGCATGCCCGCATGGAGCATGAAGGCGACCGGCGGGTTGACCCATTTCATCGATGGGCTCGATGCGGCGGGACCGTCGGTCGCGCGATGCGCGAACTTGCTTCCCGAGGGCCGGCCGTCGCAGAACGCCTTGAAGGTGCTTCGAATCTCCGCCCGACTCAAGCCGGCATAGAACGCCATGCATTCCATCCAATGCAGGGGCCAGTCGAGATGCACGATCAATTCCCGCGGAAGCCCGAAAGGAAAATCGAAGGCGCCGATCCACCGGGGAATGTGCTGCAAGCGGTGCTGCCAAGCCTCCAACGACTCGAAGTATTCGAGGCTCGTCAGCCTGACGACGTCGCCGTCGACTTGTCCGAATGCCAGGACGATCGGCTTGCGTCGCGTGGGCGCACTCGAGAAATCGCAGCCCAGCAGCAGTTCGGCCCCGGCCCGCGCATCGTCGTGGGCCAAGGCCGCGTCGATTGTCGGCTCAGTGGCGTCCGACAATGGCGGCCATCGCCATCAGTTCTTCGAGCAGGGCGAGCGAGACTTTGCCCGAAACCGCATACGGGTCGAGCTCGGGCCGCTCCGAGTACTTGAGCAAGGTCGACGAATTCAGCTTCGACAGATTCACCTGCCCCATCGTCCAGCCGCCGAAGCGGCGCTCGGAGATTTCTTCGTAGTGCAGCAGAACCACGTCCTTGTGGCGATCGTCCCGCTGGATGTGGTTGTAGAGCTCGCTGATGGCGTTGCGCCCACCTTCGATCGCCTGCAGGAAGGTGCCTCCGCCGTAGCAGAGGATGCCCGTGATGCCACAGGCGGGGTTGTGCGATCGCGACTGGGCCAGGATGGAATCGATGGCAGCAGGGCTGCTGTCGACGGCGCGGCTGGCATAGAGAAGGCGTACGAGCATGGCTCAGTTCCCCCGGGGAAGAAGGGAAAGAAATTCGCGGCGAAGGTTGGAGTCCTTCAAGAACACGCCCCGCATCACCGAGTTGATCATCTTGCTGTCCATCTCTTTGACGCCGCGCCACCGCATGCAGTAATGCTCGGCCTCGACCACCAGTGCCAGCCCGTCCGGCTGGGTCTTTTCCTGGATCAGGTCGGCAAGCTGCACCACGGCTTCTTCCTGGATCTGCGGCCGGCCCATGACCCACTCGGCGAGCCGCGCGTATTTGGACAGGCCGATGACGTTGGTCTTCTCGTTGGGCATGACCCCGATCCAGAGCTTGCCGATGATGGGACAGAAATGGTGCGAACACGCGCTGCGCACGGTGATGGGGCCGACGATCATCAGCTCGTTCAGGTGCTCGGCGTTCGGAAACTCGGTGATCGTGGGCGCGGGCACGTAGCGCCCGCGGAACACCTCGTTCACGTACATCTTGGCGACGCGCCGGGCCGTGTTCTCGGTGTTGTGGTCGTTCTCGATGTCGATGACCAGGCTTTCGAGCACCGGCTTCATCTTGCTTTCGACTTCGTCCAGCAGCTTGTCGAGCTCGCCCGGCTGGATGAACTCGGCGATGTTGTCGTTGGCATTGAAGCGCTGTCGGGCCGCGCGAAGACGTTCGCGGATCTTGACGGAAACAGGCGTTCCCTCGTCGTCCTTGGGGGGCGCGGTGGCGTCGGTGGTCATGAGCATCGACGCATCGTAGCAGCGAACGCAAGAGCGGCGAATGCCCCCGCAGCACGCCTCTCGGCGGCCCGCACAGCTACTGTTTTGATAGCACGAAGTCGGTGACCAGAGGGAGGTGATCGGACATCCGCGCCCAGATCGGCCCCCGCGGCACGGTACAGGACACCGGGTCGAGCCGACGACCGTAGATGAAGTCGAGTTGCGCCACGGGCATGCGCGAAGGAAAAGTCAGCGTGCGCGGCCCTCGCAGATCGCTCGAGTCACGCAAGCCCATGGCGTTCATCGAATAGCGCATGCGCGCGCCCCAGTCGTTGAAGTCGCCTGCGACGATCACCGCCTCGTCCGGCGGAATCTCGCGCTCGATGAAATTGCCGAGCTGGATGATCTGGCGCTTGCGGCTTCCGCGGATCAGTCCCAGATGCACGACGATGGTGTGGACCGTGTGGCCGTCGACATCGATCGCCACGTGCAGCAGGCCGCGCTGCTCGAAGCGGTGGTCCGAGATGTCCCGATGACTGGTGCGCAGCACCGGCCACCGGGTGAGCAGCGCGTTGCCGTGCTCGCCATGGCGGGTGATCGCGTTCGTTTCGTAGACGGCCGTGTAGCCTTCGGGCGCCAGAAAGTCGGCCTGCGGAAGGTCCGGCCAGCGCGAGAACTGCGTCGCTGCCAGGCTGTTCATCTTGCGCACCTCCTGGAGGCAGACGATGTCGGCATCGAGTTGCTCGATGGCATGCCCCAGGTTGTGGATTTCGAGGCGCCGAGCCGGCCCGATCCCCTGCACTCCCTTGTGGATGTTGTAGGTCGCGACCCGGAACGCGTTCGACACCGAATTCATTGCACAAATTGTGGCAGCAAGAGAATGGCTTCGGCGTTCGAGGGAGAAAAGCACGCGTCGGCCGCTTCGCGGTAGGGAAGCCATTTCCATGCCGTGTGCTCGCGCAGATCGAGGCGCGGCACGATTCGCTCCGGCACCTGGAGCCCGAACAGGTGCTCGGTGTTGCGCATCACGCCCGGCGCATAGCGAGCGCGCCATTGGGGATAGATGTCGTAGACGTTCAGCAACTGCCAGTCGCGAAGGACGCAGCGCAGGCCGGGATCGGCGCAGTCGATGCCCGTTTCTTCGGCCACCTCGCGCGCGGCCGTCACGGCGAGCGGCTCGTCGTCACGGTCCTTGCTGCCCGTCACCGATTGCCAGAAATCCGGCGCGTCGGCCCGCTGGATCAGCAACACGTCGAGCGCTGGCGTGTGGATGACCACCAGCACCGATTCGGGGATCTTCCAGGGACGCTCGCTCACGACGCGTCCTGTGGCGGTCAGGCCGTCTGCGGTACGTTGCGCAGACGGATGTGCAGCTCGCGCAGCTGCTTCTCGTCGACCGGGCTCGGTGCCTGCGTGAGCAGGTCCTGAGCGCGCTGGGTCTTGGGGAAGGCGATCACGTCGCGGATGGATTCGGCGCCGCTCAGCAGCATGACCAGGCGGTCGAGACCGATCGCGATGCCGCCGTGCGGCGGCGCGCCGTATTGCAGCGCATCGAGGAGGAAGCCGAACTTGGCCTGAGCGTCTTCGGCATTGATCTTGAGCGCGCGGAAAACCTTGCTCTGCACTTCCTCGCGATGGATACGCACCGAGCCCCCGCCCATCTCGATGCCGTTGAGCACCATGTCGTAGGCCTTGGCAATGCACTTTTCGGGTGCCGTGTCCATCAGGTCTTCGTGGCCGTCCTTGGGCGCGGTGAAGGGATGGTGGACGGCCGACCAGCGCTGGCCTTCCTCGTCGAACTCGAACATCGGAAAGTCGACCACCCAGAGCGGCGCCCAGCGCTCTTCGAACAGATCGTTCTTGCGGCCGAACGCGCTGTGGCCGATCTTGACGCGCAGCGCGCCGATGGCGTCGTTGACGACCTTGGCCTTGTCCGCGCCGAAGAAGAGGATGTCGCCATTGCGCGCGCCGGTGCGGGCCACGATCTCGGCCAGCGACGCGTCGTTGAGGTTCTTGACGATCGGGCTCTGGAGCCCTTCGCGCCCGAGTTCGGCATCGTTGACCTTGATGTAGGCCAGCCCCTTGGCGCCGTAGATCTTGACGAACTCGGTGTACGCGTCGATGTCGCCGCGCGACAGCCCGCCTTCACCGCCGCCGCCCGGCACCCGCAGCGCCACGACGCGTCCGCCGGCCATGCTTGCGGCCTGTGCGAACACCTTGAACTCGACATTGCGCATCACGTCCGTCAATTCGGTGAACTGCAGCTTGACGCGAAGATCGGGCTTGTCCGAGCCGTACTTGAACATCGCGTCGGCATAGCTCATGACCGGGAATGGCGGCAACTCGACCGCAGCGGCGGCGCGGAAGACCTTGCGGATCATGCCTTCGAACATGGTGCGGATCTCTTCCTCCGCCATGAACGACGTCTCGATGTCGATCTGGGTGAACTCCGGCTGGCGATCGGCCCGGAGATCCTCGTCGCGGAAGCACTTGACGATCTGGTAGTAACGGTCGTAGCCCGCAATCATGAGCAACTGCTTGAAGAGTTGCGGCGACTGCGGCAGCGCGAAGAAGCTGCCGTCGTGCACGCGGCTGGGCACCAGGTAGTCGCGCGCGCCCTCCGGCGTCGACTTGCCGAGCATGGGCGTCTCGATGTCGATGAAGCCGTTGGCATCGAGGAACTTGCGCGCCTCCATCGTGACCTTGTAGCGCAGCATCAGGTTGCGCTGCATGGCGGGACGGCGCAAGTCGAGCACGCGATGCGTGAGGCGCGTGGTCTCGGAAAGGTTGTCGTCGTCCAGAAGGAATGGCGGGTTGACCGAAGGGTTCAGCACCTTCAGTTCGTGGCAGAGCACTTCGATCTTGCCGCTCTTGAGCGCCTCGTTCACCGTGCCGGCCGGGCGATTGCGGACCAGGCCCGTGATCTGGACGCAGAACTCGTTGCGCAGGCTTTCGGCCGTGGCGAAGGTTTCGGCCCGGTCGGGGTCGCACACGACCTGCACATAACCTTCACGGTCGCGCAGGTCGATGAAGATCACCCCGCCATGGTCGCGCCGGCGGTTGACCCAACCGCACAGGGTGACGGTTTCGCCGAGCAGGGATTCGGTCACGAGACCGCAGTAATGTGTGCGCATGGCCATATGTAGCTTCCGGGCGCCTTGCAAGGCGCGTTGTCTATCTGAGCGTGACCGTAGGGGGTCCGCCGGGAACGACGACCCCCATGGAAACGATGTATTTGAGGGCCTCGTCCACCGACATCGTGAGTTCGATGCAGTCGCTGCGCTTGAGCATGACGAAGTAGCCGCCCGTGGGATTCGGCGTGGTGGGCACGTAGACGCTGAGGTAGTCGCCGCCGCCCAGCTTCGTCAGCACCTCGCGCCCTGGAGCGCCGGTGACGAAGGCGATGGTCCAGACGCCCTCGCGCGGCCACTGGACCAGGACCGCGGTACGAAAGGCGTTGCCGTTCTCGGAGAACAGCGTGTCGGAAACCTGCTTGACGCTCGAATAGATCGAACGCACGACCGGAATGCGGCGAACGACCGCGTCGCCCCACCCGAGCAGGCGCTTGCCGACGAAATTGCTGGCCACGGCGCCGACCACCAGCAGGATGGCGAGCGTGAGCAGCACGCCGAGACCGCGCACCCGATGGTCGTTGAGCCACTTCTGCCAGTCTTCCGGCAACAGCCAGAGCGTCTGGTCGAGCGTGCCGATGATCCAGTTGAGAACGCCGAGCGTGATGACCAGCGGCACGATGACGAGCAAGCCGGACAGGAGCCATCTGCGCAGCGCAAGCATGATGGAAAGGTCTCAGTCGTTCTTCGACGAAGGCGCGGCGGCGGGAGCCGACGCAGCCGCGGCGGCCGCTGGCTTGGACGCCGCCGGTGCAGCCGCGGTGTCGGCCGACTTGCCAGCGCCGGAGTCGGCGGCCGGGGCGGCCGTCTCGGCGCTCTTACCCTCGCCCGATTCGGCCTTGTCGGCGCCCTTGGACGCCTTCGAATCCTTGCCGTCGCGGAAGTCGGTGACGTACCAGCCCGACCCCTTGAGCTGGAAGCCGGCCGCGGTCAGCTGTTTGCTGAACGCGCTTGCGCCGCAGGATGGACACACCGACAGCGGAGCGTCGGACATTTTCTGCAGCACGTCCTTGGCAAAGCCGCAGGCGCCGCACTTGTAGGCGTAAATGGGCATGGAACGAGGGGGAGGAAAGACCGGCGAGCAGGCGCCCGCAAAGCCCTCGATTATAGGCGCTGCATGTCCTGCAGAGCGCCCCTGCTTTCGTTGAAACGGCGCCGCTCGCGCACCGCGATGAGATAGCTGGAGATCACGACGAACACCGCCACCACGGCGATCACCACCGTGGCCAGCGCATTGACGGTGGGGTCCAACCCGAGGCGCGCGCGCGAAAAGATCACCAGCGGCAGCGTGGTCGAACCCGGCCCCGAGAGAAAGGCAGAGATGACGACGTCGTCCAGGGAGAGCGTGAACGTGAGCAGCCAGGCGGCCACCAGCGACTCCGCGATCATCGGCAGCGTGACCAAGAAGAACACCTGCAGCGGCCGGGCGCCCAGGTCTTGCGCGGCCTCCTCATACTGCGGATTCAGATCGCGCAGCCGCGCGCCGATGACCACGGTCGCGTAGGCGATGCCCACCAGCAAATGCCCGAGCCAGATGGTCGTCAGGCCGCGTTCGGGAAACCCGAAGGCCCGCTGCACCGACACCAGCATCAGCAGCAGCGACAGGCCGACGATGACTTCGGGCATCACCAGCGGGGCGCTGACCATGCCCGAGAAGAGCGTTCGGCCGCGGAACCGGGGCAGGCGTTCCAGTGCGAAGGCGGCCAGCGTGCCGAGCACGATCGCCCCGGTCGCGGTGGCCGCGGCGATGCGCAGGGACACGAAGAGACCAGAGCGGATTTCTTCGTCGGCCGCGAGCTTGTGGTACCAGCGCAGGCTGAATCCTGCCCAGACGTTCGGCACCGGGGAATCGGTGAAGCTGAAGACCACCAGCGCGACGATCGGGAGGTAGAGAAACGCGAAGCCCAGCGCCAGCCAGGTGCGGCTGGTCCGGCGGCCGGCGCGCGTGGCCATCATGGGCGGGCCTCCGCGCGACTCTTGTTGAAGAGCGCGAGCGGCACGATGATCAGCAGCACCATCACCACCGCCACGCTCGCCGCCATCGGCCAGTCGTTGTTGGAGAAGAATTCGTCCCAGAGCACGCGTCCGATCATCAGCGTCTCGGGCCCGCCGAGCAGTTCGGGGATCACGTACTCACCCACGCACGGAATGAAGACCAGCATCGCGCCGGCGATGATCCCGTTGCGCGACAGCGGCACGGTGATGCGCCAGAACGCCTGCCACGCCGTGGCGCCCAGGTCTTGCGCGGCTTCGAGCAGGCGCAGATCCATCTTGGACAGCGTGCCGTAGAGCGGCAGCACCATGAACGGCAGGTAGGTGTAGACCATGCCCAGCACCAGCGAGAAGGGGCTGTACATGAACTGCCCCTCCGCCGGGATCAGCCCGAGCGCCAGCAGCAGCCGGTCGGCGTGGACGGCCGCAAGCAACTGTCCGACCCAGCCGGTGTCGGCGTCCAGCAGGCCCTTCCAGGCGTAGACACGCAACAGAAAGCTGGTCCAGAACGGCAGCATCACGCCCATGAGCAACAAGGGTTGCAGCCGCGCTGGCGACCGGGCCATGAAGTACGCGAACGGATAGCCCAGCACCAGGCAGATGACGGTGGTCGCTGCGGCGTAGACGATCGAGTGGCCATAGGTCGCCAGGTACAGGTCGTCCTGGAAGATGAGCGCGTAGGTCCGCAGCCTGAGCGTGAGGGACAGCGCCTGGTCCGCGAAGCTGAACAGCCCACTGAAGCTCGCCCCCTGCATCTCGGAAAAGCTGATGCGCAGAACGATCAGGAAGGGCAGCAGAAAAAAGACGAGCAACCAGAGAAAGGGTGCACCGATCACGGCGCGCCGTCCGGCGGCGCGCGCGAAGAGCCGCCCGCCCGGTCGAGTGCGCGGCGCGGCGGATGCGTTGAGGGGCGGTGCGGGCATCGGCGAGCGGCCTCAGAGCGTCAGCACGATCTGCGACGACGGAAGCCAGTGCGCCCACACCGCGTCGCCTTCGGCGGGCGCGCCTGCGCGATGGCGGGTTTCGTTCTCGACGTTGACCTTGAGGTGTTCGCCGCTCTCGAGCGCAAGGTGGTACACGGTGTACATGCCGAAATACGACATGGCCTTGACCGTGCCGCGCACCTTGTTGAAATGCCCTTCCGGCTCGCTGTCGCTCAGATGAATCTTTTCCGGCCGCACGGCCACGCTCACCGGTTGGCCCCGATAGCCGGTGATGCCGTGTCCGACCCGATGCAGCATGTCGGCGCACTGGATGTCGGCATGATCGGGCTCGTCGCTCACGATCGAACCCGCCATCAGATTCACGTTGCCGATGAAGTCGGCGACGAAGCGCGTGGCGGGACTTTCGTACAGGTCGGACGGGCTTCCGACCTGCAGAAAGCGGCCCTCGTTCATCACCGCCATGCGAGTGGCCATCGTCATGGCCTCCTCCTGGTCGTGCGTGACCATGACGCAGGTCACGCCGACCTGGCGAATGATGTTGACCAGCTCGATCTGAGTGGCCTCGCGCAGCTTCTTGTCGAGCGCGCCGAGCGGCTCGTCGAGCAGGAGCAGCCGCGGCCGCTTGGCCAGGCTGCGGGCCAGCGCCACGCGCTGCTGCTGTCCGCCCGAGAGCTGGTGCGGCTTTCGGCGGGCGAAGGTGCCGAGTTGAACCAGCCGGAGCATCTCGTCCACGCGCGCGGCGATCTCGGTCTTGGGCAAACGGTCGCGGCGCAGGCCGAAGGCGATGTTGTCCCAGACGGTGAGATGCGGAAAGAGCGCATACGACTGGAACATCATGTTCACCGGCCGCTCGTAAGGCGGCAGGCCCGCCAGATCGACCCCGTCGAGCACGATGCGCCCGGCCGAGGGCGTCTCGAAGCCAGCCAGCATGCGGAGCAAGGTCGACTTGCCGCACCCCGATGGTCCAAGCAGCGCGAAGATCTCGCCGCGCGCGATGTCGATGCTCACCTGGTCGACGGCGCGAAAATCGCCGAACTCCTTGGTGACCCCCTCGAGGCGCAGCAGGCTGCCCTCCCCCGGCTTGGCATTCATGCGTCTTGGCGCCGTCAGCGGTTGGCTTTGAAGTTGGTGAAGGTGCGCGTCACGAGCCGCAGCGTGGCAGGGTCCGGGGTATCCGGCGGGATCATGGCTTCGAGCGCCGCTTCATCCGGGAACACTGCCTTGCTGTTGGCGAGACTCGGCTTGACGAACTTCATCGCCGCCTTGTTCGGGTTGGCATAGAAGACCTTGTTGGTCAGCGACGCTGCAACTTCCGGGCGCAGGATGTAGTTGATCCACTTGTAGGCGTTCTCGGGGTGCTTCGCGTCCTTGGGAATCGCCATGGTGTCGAAGAAGAGCAGCCCGCCCATCTTGGGCAGCAAGGGCTCGAGGTTCTGCGGATTCTTCGCCCGGACCGACTTGTCCTTGGCGATCATGATGTCGCCCGACCAGCCGATGACGGCGCACAGCTGGCCCTTGGCCATCTGGTCGATGTAGTCCGAACCCGAACCCGAGAATCGGGTGATCGAGGGACGGACCGCCTTGAGCATGTCACCCACGGCCTTGTAGTCGGCCGGGTCCTTGCTGCGCGGGTCCTTTCCGATGTACTTGAGCGCGATCGGGATCACCTCAGACGCGGTGTCCAGGAAGGACACACCGCAGCCCTTGAGCTTGGACGCGTAGTCGGGCTTGAAGACCAGGTCCCAGGCGTTGTCCGGCATCGGCATGCCGCCCAGCGCCTGCTTGACCTTGTCCACGTTGATGCCGACGGTGGTGTAGCCCCAGAGCCAGTCGACGAGGTACTGGTTGCCCGGATCCATCTTGGCGAGTTGCGCCTGGATGGCCGGATCGAGGTTGGACAGGTTGGGGAGCTTGGACTTGTCGAGCTTCTGCAGCAGGCCGGCCTGGATCTGCATCTTCGCGAAATGCGAGCCTGGCACCACCACGTCGTAACCGCTCATGCCCGCGACGAGCTTGGCATGCAGCGCTTCGTTGCTGTCGAACAGGTCGTAGCGCACCTTGATGCCGGTTTCTTTCTCGAAGTTGGCAACGGTGTCGTCGGCGATGTAGTCGCCCCAGTTGTAGATGTTGAGCACCTTCTCTTCTTCGGCGTGGGCGAGCGGCGCGGCGAGCACGACGGCGGATGCCGCCAGAAGGCCGAGAAGGCGGGCAGGACGCAGAAAGAATGAATTCACGAACAAACCTCCGAATCAAGTTGAAGCCGATGGTGGCAGCGAGTGCGGCTGCTGAATGCAAGAGCCGCCCGAGGCCCGCAAGTTCAGCTAGAACACGCTCACACGCACCACCAGTTGCATCGCGAGCAACCCCAATACAAATCCTATGCCAGCGTAGATGATGGTCTGCAGCAGGCGGTTGGTGCGCTTCTGGGCCGCCAGCAGCTCCAGCAATTCTCGGCGATGGTCGGCGGGCCGGTGTTCGAGGTAGTCGTGGAAGAGCCGCGGCAATTGCGGCAGCAGCTTGGCATAGCGCGGCGCTTCGGCGCGCAACTGCTCGAACAGCTTGCGCGGGCCGATCTGGTCGGTCATCCACTTCTCGAGAAAGGGCTTGGCGGTGTGCCACAGGTCGAGCTCCGGGTCGAGCTGGCGCCCCAGGCCCTCGATGTTGAGCAGCGTCTTCTGCAGCAGCACCAGTTGCGGCTGGATCTCGACGTGGAATCGGCGCGAGGTCTGGAACAGCCGCATCAGCACCATCCCGAGAGAGATTTCGCGCAGCGGGCGGTCGAAATAGGGTTCGCAGACCGTGCGGATCGCGCCTTCAAGCTCGTCGACGCGTGTGCCTTCGGGCACCCACCCGCTTTCGATGTGCAGCTCGGCCACCCGCTTGTAATCGCGCCGGAAGAAGGCGACGAAGTTCTGCGCAAGGTATTCCTTGTCGGACTCGGTCAGCGTGCCGATGATTCCGAAATCCAGCGAGATGTAGCGCCCGAAGGTGTCGGGCTCCAGGCTCACCTGGATGTTGCCGGGGTGCATGTCGGCATGGAAGAAGCCGTCGCGAAACACCTGCGTAAAGAAGATCGTGACGCCGTCGCGCGCCAGCTTCGGAATGTCGACGTGGGCCGCCCACAGCCGATCGAGCTGGGCAATGGGCACGCCCTTCATGCGCTCCATCACGATCACTTCGGGGTGGCAATAGTCCCAGAACATTTCCGGGATCATCACAAGCTCGAGCTTGGCCATGTTGCGTCGCAACTGCGCCGCATTGGCCGCCTCGCGCACCAGGTCGAGTTCGTCATGCAGGTACTTGTCAAACTCGGCGATCACCTGGCGCGGCTTGAGCCGCTTGCCGTCGGCCGAGAGCCGCTCGACCCACCCGGCCATCATCGCCATGAGTTCGAGGTCTTTCTCGATCACCCCGCGCATGCCCGGCCGAAGCACCTTGACCGCCGTTTCGCGGATGCCGCCCATCCCGTCGCGGATGGTCGCGAAGTGCACCTGCGCGATCGACGCGCTGGCGACCGGCCGCTCGTCGAACTGCACGAAGATGTCGCTCACCGGCCGCCTGAAAGCGCGCTCGATCGTGGCAATGGCCACTTTGGAATCGAAGGGCGGGACACGGTCCTGCAGGCGAGCCAGTTCGTCGGCGATGTCGGGCGGCAGCAGGTCGCGCCGCGTCGAGAGCACCTGCCCGAACTTGACGAAGATCGGGCCGAGGCTTTCGAGCGCTTCGCGCAGCCGCTGGCCGCGCGGGGCGTCGAGCTTGCGGCCGGTCGAGACCACGCGCGCCAGCACGCGCAACCAAGGCTTCTGGAAGCTCGTCAGGACCAGCTCGTCCAGGCCGTACCGGAAGGCGACCAGGACGATGAAGATTCCGCGATAGAAACGTCTCATTCGGTGCCCGCGGGCCCGTTGGACCCGCCGGACTTCGCGGCGCGACCGCCGGCGAAGTCACGCAGCGCCGCCGCCACGCGCCGCGCTGCGTTGCCGATCGCGTGCGCAGGCGCGTCGCCGATGGCACGGGCCAGGTCGTCCTCGACGTCCCAGCGGACGTGGTCCACCAGCCAGTTGACCTCGGCCGCCAACTGCACGTCGCCCTCGATGCGAACCGCCGGCTTGTTGCCGAGAAACGCGGCGCGGGCCAGGTCGATGGGCGAGGTGTCGGTCACGATCAGGGTGAGCTCGGGCACGGCGCTCTCGGGGGCCAGGTCGAGCAAGCCGGCCGGCGTAGCCATGAGCTTCATCGTGACGAAGCGCCACTCGAACTGCGCAACCCGGCCCTGCTGCCGCAACAAGCGCTGCTGCGCCTCGGGCTCCTGCTGGAGCACGTGGTTGAGAAACAGGACGACGCGATGCTGGATTTCCTGCACCGCCCAGGGGGGCGGTTGGAAGCGGCTGCCGACCTGATCGAACAGGTCGCCCAGAAAAGAAAAAGGGGACGATGGTGTTGCCATGTCCCCATTATTCCCGGTCTTGCACCGGCTACGCGGCTTCGGCCGCGCAGCCCTGCGGATCACTGGAGTGCCTGCACTCCCGCCACCAGCCAGCCACCGTTGCCCTGCGTCGGCTTGGTCATGTTCCAGACCTCGCGGAACGGGCTCGGGCCGGCCGAGACGTCTTCACGGATCATTCCGGAAAACTCGACGCTGGCCATGTAGGCATCCGGCAGTTCTTCGATGCCCAGCAGCTGCGCGTCCAGCATGACCACTTCGGTCTTGTTGGGCAGGCCGCCGGTGTGGTTCTCGCGCTCGGCCAGTTGCTGCTGGATCTCGCCGACCATGCCGTCGGTCATCATCGAGCGCAGGGTGCCGATGTCGGCCTTGTCCCAGGCAGCTTGCAGGGTCACGAAATTCCGCTTGGCTGCCGCGACGAAACCGTCGACATCGAAGCCGGCCGGAATGCCCCACGACTGCGAACCGGCCAATGCCGAACCGATCATGCTGCCGCTCGACGCGGCGGCGCCCGCCATGGAAGACCCCGAGGTCGCGCCAGGCTGCTGCTGCGCGTCGAAGGACGCGGTGTTGCGCTCCCAGGGCCGTGCCGAAGCGTCATTGCCCACGTTGTTCGGGCTGTACTGCGAAGGCGCCGACGCATTGGCCGGGTTGCCCGCTCCCTGGAAAGCAAAGGGGGCGCCGCGGCCCGCACCGTTCGTCCGCGAGCGTGACGCGAAGACGCGCCACAGCACCACGCCGGCCAGCAACAACAAGCCGATCAGGAGAATGTTGCCGAAGGCCGCTCCCAAACCCAGCGAATGGGCGAGCCATGCGAGCCCCAAGCCGGCCGCCAGGCCGCCGAGCATTCCGCCCCACTGACGCTTGGGCGCCGCGGCGGCGGGATTCGCGTTGGCCGCCGAAGCCGGAGCTGCGTTGTTCGGCGAAGCCGCCGGTGGCGTCGCCTGCCGCTGGGTGACATTGCCGGATTGCCGGCCGATGGATGAGCCGCCACCCATCCGGCGTGCCTCCGCGTCCGCGCCGATCAGCACCAGCGCACAAGCCAATAAAACAGACCATAGATTTTTCACGTCGTCTCCTCGTCGGTAAAACAAACTCTCAGCACTTGATTCCAACATGCAGGGCCACGATGCCGCCGGTCATGTTGTGATAGTCCACATGGCCGAAACCGCATTCTTTCATCAGGGTCTTGAGCTGATCCTGGTCGGGATGCATGCGGATCGACTCGGCCAGGTAGCGGTAGCTGGCGTCGTCGCCTGCCACGAACTTGCCCAGGCGCGGCAAAACGTTGAACGAATACCAGTCGTAGGCCTTGCGAAGCGGCTTTGCCACCGCCGAGAACTCCAGCACCAGGAGTTTGCCGCGCGACTTGAGCACGCGCGCCATTTCCTTGAGTGCGAGGTCCTTGTGCGTCATGTTGCGCAGCCCGAAGGCCACGCTGACCACGTCGAAATGGTTGTCCGGGAACGGGAGCTGCTCGGCGTCGCAAACCGCCGTCGGCAAGGACACGCCGGCGTCGATCAGCCGGTCGCGGCCGGTGCGCAGCATGGCTTCGTTGATGTCGGTGTGCACCACGAGGCCGGATGCGCCGACCTTCTTCTGGAAAGCGATGGCGAGGTCGCCGGTGCCACCGGCGATGTCGAGCACCCGAGAGCCCTCGCCGACGTTGGCCACCATGACGGTGTAAGCCTTCCATGCGCGATGCAGGCCGGCCGACATCAGATCGTTCATGAGGTCGTAGCGCGTCGCGACCGAATCGAACACGCCGCGCACGCGCCGCGCCTTGTCGCTGTCGTCGACCGATTCGAAACCGAAGTGCGTACTGCTCATGCGCCCTATGTTAGGGCGGAAGTGGTCCGTTCAACGGGACGACCCCGCAACGCCACTGGGCATTCGCCTCAGTGGCTGCCGCAGGCCTGACCGCCCTTGGCGGCCATGGGTGCATCGCGATCGACGCCCGCCGCGGCCAAGCGCCGCTCGTATTCGGCCCACAGTTCGTCCTGCTTCTCGCCGAGTTCGTAGAGCAGGTCCCATGAAAAGATGCCCGTGTCGTGACCATCGCTGAAGGTCGGCTGGACCGCGTAGTTGCCCACCGGCTGCAGCTCGAGCAGCCCGACCTTGCGCTTGCCGGTTTGCAGGACTTCCTGTCCCGGACCGTGGCCCTGGACCTCGGCGGACGGCGAATAGATGCGCATCAGTTCGAAGGGAATGCGAAAGCTCGCGCCGTCAGAGAAGGACACTTCGAGCACGCGCGACTGGTTGTGCACCGTGATCGCCTGCGGCGCAGGGGCGCCGGATCGCAAACCTGCCATCAGGAATTCCTCTTGTTCAAAGTCTGGACTATGGCACGCTCCAGCCCCGGCAACTGCGCTTCGACCGCGGCTTCGCGCGACGGATCGCGCTCGCGCTGCGGTGCAGCCCAGACGGGCGCCGGGAAGCGCGTGTCCCAGTCGAAGCGCGCGATCACATGCCAATGCAGGTGCGGGACCATGTTGCCGAGCGCCGCGAGGTTGATCTTGGTCGGCGCGAGCATGGCGCGCATCAGCCGTTCGACCTCGGTCACGGCGTCCATGCACGACGCGCGCTCCTCGGCGCCGAGATCGGACCACTCGGCGACGTGGTCGTTCCACACCACCCGGTAGAAGCCGGGAAACCCGTCCTCGGCCGCATGGACGACCCTCCATTGGCCACCCTCGACGATCACTCGCCCGCCCGGCCCGTCGCAGAGCGGACAAACCGCCGCGCGCCCGTGCGTCATACCAGCACGCGCTCGATGCCGCCGCCGTTGGCAGCCGCCACGTAGTCGGCCATCCAGCTTTCGCCGAGGATCTTGCTGGCCATCTCCACGACGATGTAGTCCGCTTCGAGCAGGCCGTTGTTCAGGTCGTTGCCGTAGCGGCTCAGGCCTTGCAGGCAACTCGGGCAGCTGGTCAGGATCTTCACGTTCTGCGCGGGTGCGACCTTGCCGCCGTTGCGCAGCGCAGCCTCGCCACGCTTGAGTTCTTCTTCCTTGCGAAAGCGGACCTGCGTGGCGATGTCCGGCCGCGTCACGCCGAAGGTGCCTGACTCGCCGCAGCAGCGCTCGTTCTTGAGCACGTTGTCGCCGACCAGCGCCTTGACCGTCTTCATGGGGTCCTGAAGCTTCATCGGCGTGTGGCAGGGGTCGTGGTAGAGGTACCCGCCGCCGCCCGCGTCGGCCAGGGTGATGCCCTTTTCGAGCAGGTACTCGTGGATGTCGATGATTCGGCAGCCGGGAAAGATCTTGTCGAACTGGTAGCCCTGCAGCTGGTCGTAGCAGGTGCCGCAGCTGACCACCACGGTCTTGATGTCGAGGTAGTTCAGCGTGTTGGCGACGCGGTGGAAGAGCACCCGGTTGTCGGTGATCATCTTCTCGGCCTTGTCGAACTGGCCGCTTCCGCGTTGTGGATAGCCGCAGCAGAGATAGCCCGGCGGCAGCACCGTCTGCACGCCCGCGTGCCAGAGCATCGCCTGCGTGGCCAGCCCCACCTGCGAGAACAGGCGCTCGGAGCCGCATCCGGGGAAATAGAACACGGCTTCGGTGTCGGCGGTGGTCGACTTCGGGTTTCGGATGATCGGGACGTAGTCGGCGTCCTCGATGTCGAGCAGGGCCCGCGCCGTCTTGTTGGGTAGGCCGCTCGGCATCTTCTTGTTGACGAAGTGGATCACCTGTTCCTTGACCGGCGCTGCGCCCAGGGTCGCAGGCGGCGCCGCGGTCTGCTTGCGGGCCAGCCCGCGCAGCAGGTCGTTGGCCAGCCGCTGCGCCTTGAAGCCGATGTCGACCATGCCGGTGCGCATGAACTTGATCGTCTGCGGGCTCGTTGCGTTGAGGAAGAACATGGCCGCGGCGTTGCCGGGACGGAACGACTTTTGGCCCATCTTGCGCAGCAGGTTGCGCATGTTCATCGACACGTCGCCGAAGTCGATGTCGACCGGGCACGGCGAGAGGCACTTGTGGCAGACCGTGCAGTGGTCGGCGACGTCTTCGAATTCTTCCCAGTGCTTGATGCTGACGCCGCGCCGGGTCTGCTCCTCGTACAGGAAAGCTTCCACCAGCAAGGACGTCGCGAGGATCTTGTTGCGCGGCGAATAGAGCAGATTGGCCCGCGGCACGTGAGTCGCGCAGACAGGCTTGCACTTGCCGCAGCGCAGGCAGTCCTTGACGCTGTCGGCAATGGCGCCGATGTCGCTCTGCTGCATGATGATCGACTCGTGCCCCATCAAGCCGAAGCTCGGCGTGTAGGCATTGGTCAGGTCGGCGTGCAGCCCGACGGCGGAAGGGGCATCGGCCGCCGTCGCGGGCCTGCGCAGCAGCTTGCCCTTGTTGAAGCGGCCCTCGGGGTCGACGCGCTGCTTGTAGTCGGTGAAAGGCTGCAGTTCCTCGTCGGACAGGAATTCCAGCTTGGTGATGCCGATGCCGTGCTCGCCCGAAATGACGCCGTCGAGGCTGCGCGCCAGCACCATGATCCGCTTGACCGCCGCGTGCGCGGTCTGGAGCATGTCGTAGTTGTCGCTGTTGACGGGGATGTTGGTGTGCACGTTGCCGTCTCCGGCGTGCATGTGCAGGGCGATCCAGACGCGCCCCTTGAGCACGCGCTTGTGGATGGCATTGCACTCGGCCAGGATGGGAGCGAATTCACCGCCGCTGAAGATCGCTTGCAGCGGGGCGCGCAACTGGGTCTTCCAACTGGCCCGCAGCGAATGGTCCTGAAGCTGGCTGAAGAGCACGTCGACCTGGTCGAGCCAGCCTTGCCACAGCGCTCGGACCTCTTGAACCAGCGCGATGGCG
>JAHJOG010000172.1 GCA_018820395.1 Gammaproteobacteria bacterium
CACCAGGGCGCCCTGTGCATCCGCTTTCTCGCGGGGCGCACCGCGCCGCTGCCGGTCGAGAACCCGCGGCAGGTGTCGGCCTACCGCTATCCGCCGACCTACGGGCCGCGCTCGCCGACCTTTTCGCGCGCGGCGCTGGCCGGCATCGGCGGCGGCGATGTCGCGCTGTTCATTTCGGGCACGGCCAGCATCGTGGGCCACGAAACCGTGCACCTGGGCGACGTGCGGGCGCAGACCGAAGAGACCCTGCGCAACCTCGGCGCCGTGATCGATGCGGCCAATGCGCTCGCCACCACGAAGTTCGACCTGTCGGCGATCGACTGCGTCGTCTACGTGCGGCATGTGTCCGACGTGGACACCGTGCGTGCCGTGCTGGAAGAGGCGCTGGGCCGCGATGCCCACACGCTGACCCGCGCCGTCTACCTGGAAGCAGACATCTGCCGGCAAAACCTGCTGGTGGAAATCGAGGCCCATGCAGTCGCCAGCGGCACGCTGCGCGCCTGAGCGGGCCGCGCACCGATGATCCGGCATCTCATGCGCTGGATACTCGCGCTCCCACTCACAGTCTGCCTCTACGCGCTGCTGGCGATCCTCGGCAGCATTTCGCTGGTCTGGAACGTGGCGGCGATGCTGCTCTACCCGTTGCTGCCGCCGTCGGTCGGGCGCGTGTTGGGGCGCCGCGTCATCGCCACCGCCTATCGGTGGTTCTGGGGCTTCGCATCGATCACCGGCATGATGCGCGTCGACGCCGACTGCCTCGATGCCCTGCGCGACGAACCCGGCATCATCTTCGTGGCCAACCATCCAACCATGCTCGACGCCTTGCTGCTGGTGGCGCGCCTGCCGCGCAGCGCCTGCATCATGAAGGCCGACCTCATGAAGAATGTTTTTCTGGGTGCGGGCGCGCGTCTTGCACGCTACATCCGCAACGACTCGGCGCGGATCATGGTCCGGCTGGCGGTCGACGATCTGCGCAATGGCGGCCAACTGGTGATCTTTCCCGAAGGCACCCGCACCGTGACGCCGCCGCTCAACGGCTTCCGCCCGGGCGTCACGCTGATCGCCAAGCTCGCCCAGGCACCGATCCAGACGGTCTTCATCGACACCGACTCGCCCTACCTCGGCAAGGGCTGGCCGCTGTGGCGCGTGCCGCCGTTGCCGATCGTCTTCAGGCTGCGGCTCGGCGAACGGTTCGCGCCGATGCAAGACAGCGACGCGCTGCTGAAGAAACTCGAGCAGTATTTTCGCCACCCCTCGGAACCACGCGTTACAGACGCGCAGCCTGAATGCCAGACGTCTCGCGCACCCACCTTGTCCTGATCCCCAGCTACAACACGGGCGAACGCCTGTTCTCGACCGTTGCCGCCGCACGCGCGCAATGGACGCCCGTGTGGGTCGTGATCGACGGCAGCACCGACGGCACGGGCGAGCGCCTGCAGGCCCAGGCGCAGTCCGACCCGGGGCTTCGCGTGCTGATCCTGCCGCACAACAGCGGCAAGGGGGCGGCGGTGCTCCACGGCCTGCAGGAGGCCTCGGCGGCCGGGTTCACGCATGTGCTGGCCATGGACTCGGACGGCCAGCATCCTGCCGACCTCATCCCATCCTTCATGCACGCATCGCAGCAGCGCCCTGAAACGATGGTGCTGGGTCGCCCGATCTTCGACGCGAGCGCACCGCTTTTGCGCGTGCGCGGGCGCAAGCTGTCGAACGGATGGACGCAGATCGAAACGCTGTTCGCGGGCATCGGCGATTCGCTCTACGGCTTTCGCATCTACCCGATCGCCGGCCTCATGGAGGTGATGCAGGGCCAGCCCTGGATGCGCCGCTTCGACTTCGACACCGAAGCGGTGGTGCGCTTGGCCTGGCGCGGCGTGAAGCCGATCAACATCGATGCGCCGGTCAAGTACCTGCGCGCCGACGAAGGCGGTGTCTCGCACTTCAACTACGTGCGCGACAACATCCTGCTGAGCTGGATGCACACCCGGCTCATGGCCGAGTTTGTGCTGCGCCTGCCGGTCTTGCTATGGCGGCGCGTGCGCCGCCTGCCGCCCTTCCAGCCCTGAGCCTAGAGAAACGACGACTGCGGCGCAGTGGCGCCCGACGATTCCGCGCCGGAGTCTTCACGCACCCAGGCCGCGTCGCCGCATTGCGCGCGTTGCCGCAACACATGCTCCATCACGACCAGAGCCAGCATGGCCTCGGCGATGGGCGTGGCGCGAATGCCCACGCACGGGTCGTGGCGGCCCTTGGTCACCACTTCGACAGGCTGGTTGTGGATGTCGACCGATTGGCGCGGACTGATGATCGAGCTCGTCGGCTTGATCGCGATGCTCACTTCGAGGTCCTGCCCCGTCGTGATGCCGCCGAGCGTGCCGCCCGCGTTGTTGCTCTCGAAGCCCTCCGGCGAAATCGAATCGCCGTGGGTGGTGCCGCGCTGGGTCACGCTGCCGAAGCCGGCACCGATTTCCACGCCCTTGACCGCATTGATGCCCATCATGGCCCAGGCGATGTCGGCATCCATCTTGTCGAAGAGCGGTTCGCCGAGACCGAGCGGGACTTTCGACGCCGTCACGCGGATGCGGGCGCCGCATGAATCGCCGGCCTTGCGCAGCGCATCCATGTAGGCCTCGAGTTCGGCCACGTCGGCCACGGGCGCGAAGAACGGATTGCGCGGCACGTGTTCCCAGCTTTCGAAGGGAATGACCTTGTCTCCGATCTGCGTCATGCAGCCGCGGAACTCGGTGCCGTGGTTCTCGGCCAGCCACTTCTTCGCCACCGCGCCCGCAGCCACCATCGGCGCGGTGAGCCGGGCCGAAGAGCGTCCACCGCCCCGCGGATCGCGAATGCCGTATTTCTTCCAGTAGGCGAAGTCGGCGTGGCCCGGGCGGAACTGCTGGGCGATCTGGCCGTAATCCTTGCTGCGCTGGTCGGTGTTCTGGATCAACAGCGCGATCGGCGTGCCGGTGGTGCGGCCTTCGTACACGCCGGAGAGGATCTGCACCGCATCGGGCTCGTTGCGTTGCGTGACGTGGCGACTGGTGCCCGGGCGGCGCCGATCGAGGTCGATCTGGATGTCGGCTTCGGAAAGCGCCATGCCGGGCGGACACCCGTCGATGACGCACCCGATCGCGGGGCCATGGGATTCACCGAAATTGGTGACCGCGAAGAGTGTTCCGAAGGTGTTGCCGCTCATGGCCGGGATTATCCCCACATTGAAGGGGCACCCCCGTCGAGCCGGGGGCCCATGCGCCAGCTCCCATGCCATGGTCAATGTGACCAATTGACCCCAGGGCGTCGCGAACCCATGATCGGGACACCATGGAAGACACCCTGCTGCTATCCCGGATCCAGTTCGCCGCGAACATCAGCTTCCACATCCTGTTCCCGAGCATCAACATCGCGCTGTGCTGGCTGCTCGTGTTCTTCCGCATCCGCACCGTGCGCGCAGGCAACGGGCCCGAGGCGCGCGAATGGGAGGCCGCCTACTACTTCTGGACCAAGGTCTTCGCGCTGACCTTCGCGCTTGGGGTGGTGTCGGGCATCACGATGAGCTTCCAGTTCGGCACCAACTGGCCGGGCTACATGGAAAAGGCCGGCAACATCGCTGGACCGCTGCTGGGCTACGAAGTGCTCACCGCATTCTTCCTGGAAGCGACCTTCCTCGGCATCATGCTGTTCGGCCGCGACCGGGTGTCCCAGCGCGTGCACCTGCTCGCAAGCCTCATGGTGGCTTTCGGCACGACGCTCTCGGCCTTCTGGATCCTGGCGCTCAATTCGTGGATGCAGACGCCCAGCGGCTACCAGATCATCGACGGCCAGTTCCACGTGCTGAGTTGGTGGGACGTGATCTTCAACCCGTCGTTTCCATACCGCCTCGGACACAAGCTGCTGGCCTCGACCCTCACCGTGGCCTTTCTGGTGGCCGGCCTGAGTGCCTGGCAACTGCTGCGCGGCACGCCGCACCCGGGCACGCGCAAGGCCCTGCGCGCCGGCATCACGATCGCGGCCATCGCCATCCCGCTGCAGATCCTCATGGGCGACATGCACGGCCTCAACACGCTCGAGCACCAGCCGGCCAAGATCGCCGCCATCGAAGGCGTCTGGCACACCGAAAAAAGCGCCCCGCTGACGCTCTTCGGCTTTCCGAACGAGAAGGAAGGCCGCACCGACTACGCCGTGCAGATTCCCAAGCTGGCGAGCCTCATCCTCGCGCACGACATCAACGCGGAGATCAAGGGCCTGAACGAGTTCCCCAATGCGCATCCGCCGGTGGCGCCGGTGTTCTGGGGCTTCCGCATCATGGTCGGCGTGGGCGTGCTGATGCTCGCGGTGTCGTGGTCGGCCGCATGGATTCTCTGGCGCCGCAGTCGACGCGCAGGCGGGCAACCCTCGGCGAAAGAACCGCGGGCGCTTCTGTGGACGCTCGCCGCCATGACCTTCTCGGGCTGGGTCGCCACGCTCGCGGGCTGGTACGTCACCGAGATCGGCCGGCAGCCGTTCATCATCTACGGACTGGTGCGCACCGCCGACGTGGTGGCCGACCACTCGCCCGGCATGGTGGCCGCCACGCTGGTCGCCTGGCTGCTGCTCTACGTGATCCTGCTCGGCTCCTATGTGGCCGTGCTCAAGTACATGGCCGAGCATGTCGAGACCGCTCGCGCGGAGCCGCCGTCCCTGGACCCTTTGCGCCCTGCCCCCGCCGGCCAGAAAGCCTGACATGCCCGAGCACACCTGGGCTGCCGCCCTGCCGCTGATCTTCATGGCCGTGATGGGCCTGTCGCTCATGATCTACGTGGTGCTCGACGGCTACGACCTCGGCGTCGGCCTGCTGCTGCCATTTGCCAGCGACGACGAGAAAGACGTCATGGTGTCCAGCATCGGCCCTTTCTGGGACGCCAATGAAACCTGGCTGGTGCTCGGCATCGGCGTGCTGCTGATCGCCTTTCCGATGGCGCATGGCGTGGTGCTGACCGCGCTGTATCTGCCGGTCACGCTGATGCTCATCGGCCTGACCCTGCGCGGCGTGTCCTTCGACTTTCGCGTGAAGGCGCGCGACGAGCACAAGAAGGCCTGGAACCGGGCCTTCTCGATCGGCTCGCTGGTCGCGGCCATGTCGCAGGGCTGGATGCTCGGCAGTTATCTCACGGCCTTCAGCTACAGCGGGCTGTCGCTGCTCTTCAGCCTGGGCATCGCGCTGACGCTGCCCACCGCCTACGCCATGCTCGGCGCCGGATGGCTGATCATGAAGACCGGCGACGAGCTCAAGCTGAAGGCCGTGCAATGGGCCCGCGCGGTGCTCTGGCCCATGGGTGCCGCGCTGATCGCGATCTCGGTCGCCACGCCGATCGTCAGCCCCAACGTGTTCGACAAATGGTTCTCGCTGCCCGAGATCTTCGGCCTTTTGCCCATTCCGCTCGCCTGCGCAGCGGCCTTCTTCGCGATTCACCATGTGATCGCCAAACCGAAGGTGGTGGCTGCGGGCTACGGCTGGGTGGTGTTCGCCGGCACCGTGCTGATCTTCCTGATGGCGTTTCTGGGGCTGGCCTACAGCATCTATCCCTACGTGGTGCTCGACAAGCTCACCGTCTGGCAGGCGGCGAGTTCCACCGAAGCGCTGGTGGTGATCCTCATCGGCGTGTCCATCACGCTGCCGGCCATCATCGGCTACACCATCTTCATGTATCGCGTCTTCTGGGGCCGCGCGCAGGCGCTCACCTACGGCGCACCGCCGCCCGGACACAATTGAAATCGCCGCTCGGCGGCGCAGGGGCGGATGCTACGATCCGGTCGAACACCGACCCCCGATCCCGGACAGCGACTTGAAGATTCTTTCCATCACGCCCACCTACTTTCCTGAAGTGGGTGGCATCGAATCCGTGGTTCGGGAACTGGCCATTCGCAGTTCCGGCAACGATGACGTGGTCGACGTGGCGCACGTCTCGGCCAAGCACGAACGCTTCAGCGTCGAAGAGCTCGACGGTCTCAAGGTCTACCGCATGCCGGTCACCGGCAATCGGCTCGCGGGTTACGCGCCCGACCTCGGCCGCATCGCGCAACGCTACGACCTGCTCCACGTGCACGACCCGCAGCTGATGATGCTCACGGCCAACGTGCTCCTGCAGTGCAGGCAGTTGCCGGCCGTGCTCAGCACGCACGGCGGCTTTCATCACACCCGCAAGCATCGGGCACTCAAGTGGGTGCACGAGCGTTTCTTCATGCGGCGCATCCTGCGCCACTACCACCGCATCCTGGCCAGCAGCGACTCCGACGCCGAATATTTCGGCCGCTACTCCGAGCGCGTCGACAAGTGTGAAAACGGCATCGCCTACGCCAAGTTCCAGCAGGGCCGCGTCGAGGGCGCGTTCAATCCGCGCAAGTGGATCTACTGGGGCCGCTGGTCGCGCAACAAGCGCATCGACGCGGTGATCGACACGGTCGCCAAGGCGCGCGACGATGGCATCGCCATCGACCTGCTGATCGCCGGGCCCGATTTCGACCAGCTCGGCGAATCCTTCCGCACGCAGATCGGCGCGCTGCAGCTCGAAGACTCCGTCAAGCTGCACCCCTACATCGAAGACGCCGCTCTGCTGCAGGAACTGCGGGAACGCACGGTGTTCGTCACGGGCAGCGAATACGAGGGCTTCGGCGTCGGCATTCTCGAAGCGATGGCCGCCGGCAAGATCGTGCTGTGCCGCGACATGTCGCCCATCAACGGGTTTGTCGAGTCGGGTTCCAACGGTTTCTTTTTGGACTTCGACCTCGGCGCCAAGGACATGGCGACCCTGCGCGGATTGGCCGGCCTCGACGCCACGCGCTGCGCCACGATGTCCCTCGCGTCGCAGCGTCGCGCAAAGCAATATGACTGGGAAACGGTGGCTCAGACCTTCGAGGCCCACTATGCACGCGCCCTGAGACGCGTCGACTGAAGCTCGGTCCTCGCCCGCACGCGGCCCTTATTTCCGGAGCTTGCGGGAGCAAAGACGCGTCCTCCGACGCGCTTTTTGAAATCTCGTTCTTGTTTCTGGCGCGACGGGATTGCGCATTCAAAGCAATTCAAAAGAACTCACTTTTCAAGTTTCGCAGGGTCGATTCTTCCAACATTGATACGCCGATG
>JAHJOG010000173.1 GCA_018820395.1 Gammaproteobacteria bacterium
CGCCTGCAGCACGCGGCCGAACTTGCTGCCCACCAGCCACTTCGAGAACAGGAAGAAGCCGAGCAGCGTCGCGCCCGTGAGCGCGAAGAGCGTCATGCGCATTTCCTGCGTGGCGATCGGAATGCCCAGAATGCGCTTGAAGTCGGTGAAGCCGTTGTTGCCGCCGAAGCCGGTCTCGTTGCGGAAGAACAGCAGCATCGTCGCGAAGGTCATCGCCTGCGTGATGATCGAAAAATACACGCCCTTGATGCGCGAGCGGAACGCGAAGAAGCCGAACACGAAGGCGATCAGCCCCGGCACCGCGACGATCAGGATCAGCGTCGCCACGAAGCTACCGCTGAAAGTCCAGTGCCAAGGCAGCGTCTTCCAGTCCAGGAACACCATGAAGTCCGGCAGGTCGCTCTTGTAGTTGCCGTCGCGCCCGATCTGCCGCATGAGGTACATGCCCATCATGTAGCCGCCCAGCGCGAAGAACATCCCGTGCCCGAGCGACAGGATGCCCGTGTAGCCCCAGATCAGATCCATCGCCAGCGCACAGATCGCGTAGCACATGATCTTGCCCACCAGCGCCACCGCGTAGTCGCTCATGTGCAGCGGACTCCCCGCCGGCACCACGATGTTCAGCACCGGCGCCACCGCACACACCACGATCAGTGCGACGAAGAACACGGTCCATCCCCGCCCGCTCAACAGCAGCCCTTTCGATGGAAGCTTCGTCATGCTTCAGCGCTCCTGCCCTTGACCGCAAAGATTCCCTGCGGCCTTTTCTGGATGAAGATGATGATGAAGACCAGCACCGCGATCTTCGCGAGCACCGCGCCGGCCCAGCCTTCGATGAACTTGTTGAGGATGCCCAGCCCCATCGCCGCATACACGGTGCCGGCGAGTTGCCCCACACCGCCCATCACGACCACCATGAACGAGTCGACGATGTAGCTCTGGCCGAGGTCCGGGCCGACATTGCCGATCTGCGACAGCGCGCAACCTGCCAGCCCGGCGATGCCCGAGCCGAGCGCGAAGGCGTAGGTGTCGATGCGCGCCGTGTTCACGCCCATGCACGACGCGATCGGCCGGTTCTGCGTGACGCCGCGCACGAAGAGCCCGAGCCGCGTGCGCCCGATGAGCCAGCCCATCGCCAGCAGCACCAGGCATGCGAAGACGATGATGCCGATGCGGTTCCACGGCAGCGTGACGTTGCTCAGCATGGTGAAGCCACCGCTCATCCACGCCGGGTTCTCGACGCCCACGTTCTGCGCGCCGAAGATCGACCGGACGAGCTGCTGCAGCATCAGGCTGATCCCCCAGGTGGCCAGCAGCGTTTCCAGCGGCCGGCCGTACAGGAAGCGGATCACGCCGCGTTCGAGCACCGCACCCACCAACGCCGACGCCAGAAAGGCCACCGGGATCGCCGCGACCAGGTACCAGCCGAAGGCCGACTCCGGCAGATAGCGCTGGAACAGCCCCTGCATCACATAGGTGGCGTAAGCGCCGATCATCATCAGCTCGCCGTGCGCCATGTTGATGACGCCCATCAGCCCGTAAGTGATGGCGAGCCCGAGCGCCGCGAGCAACAGCACCGACCCCAGGCTGATGCCACTGAAGACGGCATTGATGCGATCGCCCCACACGAGCGATCCGTCGATGCTCGCGATCGACGCGACGATCGCCGCCTTGACCGCCGCATCGCTCTCGTCGGCAAGCCGCTGGTTCAACAGCAGCTTGGTGTCCGGGCTGCGGCTTTCGCCCAGCGCCTTGGCCGCGGCCAGCCGGCGTGCCGTGTCGGCACTGCTCAGCATGCTCGCGGCACGCACGAGTTCGAGCTGTGCCTTCACGGTCGAATCGCTCTCGGCCGCCAGCGCCTTCTCGATCATCGGCAGCCGCGACTCGTCGGGCTCCTTGAAAAGAGCCTGGGCCGCTTCGAGCCGCACCGCCCGGTCCGCGCTGGTGAGCTTGAGCGCCGCCTGCGCGGCAGCCAGCGCGCCGCGCATCAGGTTGTTGTTGATCACGTCCTCGGCGGTGTCCGGAAGCGTCTGCTGTGCACCGCTCACCGGGTCGTAGGCCTTGTCGTCCTTCATCACGAAGACCTTGTCATCCGTGTACTTCACCGAGTCGTCCGCCATCGCCGCGATGAACGCCGACGTCTTCTCGTCCGCCGTCAGCACCGCCTTGTTGAGCGCCTCGATCCGCGCCTGCGATTCCCCCGAGGCAATCGCCCTCGCCTCCTCCATCGTCAACGCCCGCGCCTGCCCCGCAAGAAGCAGCGCCATCGCCACCACGAACAACGAAACGACCCGTTCAACCATAAGACCTTCGCATTTCAAGAACCCCGCCCTTCCCCAACGGAAGGCCAGGAACACCGCGGAACCGGCTCCGCCGGGCCGCTGGTGTTGCCCCCGGCAGGGGGTTGGCGAAGCGGCACGAAGAGCGCGAAGCCTGGGGGCGAGCGACAGAGCCCCACACGAAGTGGGCGAGGCTGGGGGCGAGCTAAATCACATACTCTTGCCGGCAGGTTGGTCGGGCTTCTTGTCGTTGCCTTCGATGTACGGGCTCCACGGCTTGGCCTTGACCGGGCCCGGCGTCTTCCACACCACGTTGAACTGTCCGTCGGCCTTGATCTCGCCGATGAACACGCTCTTGTGCAGGTGATGGTTCTTCTCGTCCATCTTCGACACGATGCCCGAGGGTGCGTTGAAGGTCTGGCCGGCCATCGCGGCGATCACCTTGTCGGTGTCGGTGCTCTTGGCCTTTTCGACCGCCTGCTTCCACATGTGGATGCCGATCCAGGTGGCTTCCATCGGGTCGTTGGTGAGCGGCTTGTCCTTGTGGCCGGCGATGTTGTGCGCCTTGGCGTAGTCGCTCCACTGCTTGATGAACGCGGTGTTGGTCGGGTTCTTGATCGACATGAAGTAATTCCATGCAGCGAGGTGGCCCACCAGCGGCTTGGTGTCGACACCGCGCAGCTCTTCCTCACCGACCGAGAAGGCCACCACCGGCACGTCCTGCGCCTTCAGGCCGGCGTTGCCGAGTTCCTTGTAGAAGGGCACGTTCGAGTCGCCGTTGATGGTCGACACCACGGCCGTCTTGCCGCCGGCCGAGAACTTCTTGATGTCGGCAACGATGGTCTGGTAGTCGCTGTGGCCGAAGGGCGTGTACTTCTCGTCGATGTCGCTGTCCTTCACGCCCTTGCTCTTCAGGTAGGCGCGCAGGATCTTGTTGGTGGTGCGCGGGTACACGTAGTCGGTGCCCAGCAGCACCCAGCGCTTGGCGCCGCCGCCTTCCTTGCTCATCAGGTAGTCGACGGCCGGAATGGCTTGCTGATTGGGTGCCGCACCGGTGTAGAACACGTTCTTGCTCAGCTCTTCGCCTTCGTACTGCACGGGGTAGAACAGCAGGCCGTTCATTTCCTCGACCACCGGCAGCACCGACTTGCGCGACACCGAGGTCCAGCAACCGAAGATCACCGCGACCTTGTCCTGGCCCAGCAGCTGCTTGGTCTTCTCGGCGAAGAGCGGCCAGTTGGAGGCCGGGTCGACCACCACGGGTTCGAGCTTCTTGCCCATCACGCCGCCCTTGGCGTTGATGTCTTCGATCGCCATCAGGACGGTGTCCTTCAGCACGGTCTCGGAAATCGCCATCGTTCCGGACAGCGAATGCAGGATGCCGACCTTGATGGTGTCGGCCGCGAAAGCCGGAATGGCGGACAGGCTGGCCACCGCGACGGCGGCGGTGAGTGCCTTGAGGGTAAAGCGACGTTGCTGCATGTTGACTTCCTTCTCCATGGGTGTGAGTGAGAGCGTCGCCGGGCGATCTGCCGACGATGGAGCGGAGTCTGCGGATGGGTGCACATCGGCGAAATACGCCGCCTGGCGTACAGGTGCATGGCGCTGCACGGCGCTGCGGCGCCGCTATGCATCGCGGCGCATGCAGCGCCGGTGACGCGGGCTACTCGGAAGTCACGTCGAGGATCAGCCGCGTGGTCTCTTCAGGCGCGTCCCAGTGCGGAAAGTGACCGCAGCCTTCGAACCAGTGCATGCGCGCATCCGGAAAGAGCTGCTGCGCACGACTCGCCTGCCGAGGGTGACAGGTGCGGTCGAGCCGCCCCCAACCGAACACGGGCGGCTTGGTCATGCCGCTCGACGACGCCCCTTCGATAGGCAGGCCGCTCAGCAGATCGCGCAGCACCGGGCCGAGCGACGCTGCCGTCGCAAAGCTGCGCATCTCGCGCAAGACCAGGGCGGGCGCGAGCGTGGCGGCTTTGGCCGAGCACCTTGCAAACAGCAGCTTGCGAGTCCATTCGGTGTCGGTCAGCTTCGGCACCGCGAACTGCAGCGAACGCATCAGGTGCATCGTCAGCCATGCCGACGTGCAATAGAGGCGGCAGTCCCAGTCGGACCAGAATCCGCAGGGCCCGAGCATCACCACCGAGCCGAGCGTGCCTTCGCGGTTGGAAAGTTCGTGCAGCACGCGCGCGCCGACCGAGCTGCCGACCGCGTCGGTGCCGACCAGTTCGTGTTCATGCAGGAACTGCTGGAGCGCGTCGGCCATGGTGCGCATGGTCACGTCGCCGTCGAGCGGCGGGCTCTTGCCGAAGCCCGGCAGATCGATCGCCACCACGCTGCGCTGGCTCGCGAGCGCACCGAGCACCAACTGCCACGAGCGCCAGCTGCCGCCCAGCCCGTGAACCAGGAGCAGGGGTTTGCCTTCGCCGCGCAGAACGTAGTTGATGAGCACAGGTCGACGATGCGTGCACGCAGCAGTGCGACTCATCAGCCTCACGCACCTGCGCCTGTAGGAGAGGGACGGGTGGCCGCATCGGCGCACTGGTTCCTGCGCGCATCGGCATGGCGACGCGCCGGCCGCACGGCGAAGGCGGCCGATACACTGTGGCCGATGCTTTCGCCCTGCCGCGCGTGGTCGTTCCTCCTGCTGCTTGCCATGCTGGTGCTGCTCGGCTCACCGGGGTCTTCGCGTGCGCAGGAAGCCGCGCAGAACCAGGCGCAGCAAGCAGGGCAACAGCCACTGAAGATCGGCTCCAAGCGCTTTACGGAGTCGTACATCCTGGCCGAAGTGCTGGCCCAGACTGCGGCCCCGCACCTGGGCCGCGCGCCCGAAGTGCGACAGGGGCTGGGCAACACCGCCATCGTCTACGAGGCCTTGCGTTCCGGCGGCATCGATCTCTATGCCGAGTACACGGGCACCATCGCGCTCGAGATCCTCAAGGGCGCTCCGTCGATGACGCGCGAGGCCATGAACGCCGCGCTCGCACCGCTGGGCCTGGGCGTGGCCATTCCGCTCGGCTTCAACGACGGCTATGCGCTCGCGATGCGGGCGGACGATGCCGACCGGCTCGGCATCCGCACGCTCGGCGACCTGTCGAAGCATCCCGAACTCAAGCTCGGCCTGTCGAACGAATTCATCGGGCGCGCGGACGGCTGGAAAGGCCTGGCCGAGCGCTACGGCATGACGCAGACGCCCGCCGGCCTGGACCACGGGCTGGCCTACGGCGCGCTGACCGCGAAGCAGATCGACGTGATGGACATCTACACCACCGACGCGAAGATCGACCAGCTCGGCCTGCGCGTGCTGGAGGACGACCGCAGCTACTTTCCGCGCTACGACGCCGTTGTGCTCTACCGCCTCGATGTGCCGACGCGCTTGCCGAAAGCGTGGCAGGCGTTGCAGAAACTGGAAGGGCGCATCGACGAAAAGGCAATGATCGCGATGAACGCGCGGGCCGAATTGCAGGGCGTGGCATTTGATCGCATCGCGCGCGATTTCCTTTCTCGCGAGCCGCAGGGC
>JAHJOG010000174.1 GCA_018820395.1 Gammaproteobacteria bacterium
GCGAGGGCCGCGCGCGCAGGCTCGATGCGCAACGAGCGCAGCGCGAGTTCGGCCGCGCTCAGCGCCGCCACCGCCGCCATCGACGACGGCAACCCGTCCGCATCGATCGCGCCGAGCGCTTCGGCCGCCTCGTCGAGCCGCCCGAGCAGCAACAGCCGGCGCGCCGCCACGAGCCGGCCCTGCGCGGCGTTCGCGCGGTCTCCATGGGCTTCGAGCGTGACCGCCGCCGCGGCGAGCGAACGGGCCGACCCGCCGAGTTCGCGCTGGGCCAGCGCCACCTCGGCTTCGGCCACGATGCAGCGGGCACGCGGCAAGGACTCGTGGCTGCCGAAGCCGCGCGCCGCGCGCCGCAGCAACTCACGGGCTCGCGCAAGTTCGCCCAGCCGCGCCATCGCGATGCCGCGCAAGGCCAGCGCGGGCGGATCGTCGCGCAGTGCGACCCGCTTGAGCGCACCGAGCATGTCGCCTGCCGCCAGTGCACGCGCCGATGCCGAGATGAGGGAATCCATGCCGCCAGCTTAGGGCCTCGATCGACGGGCGGACATTGCGCATGCAACAGCGTGGCAAGAGCGCCCGATGCACCAAGTGATTGCGAACTTCTACACAGAATTGCGCATTGTGTGTGTCTGTAGTCATTTGGTTTGCATGCCCTGCCCGTGACAATCTCGCGAAACCTGAGGATCTGTCACACATGCACGCACATCGCTGGATCGAAACGCTTGGCCGGCTGGCCGCCGGCCTCGGAGCCCTGTTCGGCAAGCGCCGCCCGGCTCCGTCCACGGTCCGCGTCGTGGCCTCGCGATCGGGCGTGCCGCCGAGCGACCTCGCCCGGCCGGCCGATGTGCCGCTGACCGTGCGCCTCGGCGCGGATGCGCACGCGACGGCGCTCCGCAGCACACCGGCCCCAGCAGTTCCGGCCGCCGACGTCCACGAAAAAACCATGATCCTTCCGCGGCGGGCGGTTCAGCCGGCGCCCGCGACCACATCCGCGAATCCGCCCTCACACGCACCTGCGAAGCCGGCCATTCACGCCCCCGTGAACCTGGCTGCTCACGCCGCAGCACGCGCTTCGGCTGCACCGGTTGCACCGGTTGCGCACACGCCGCCGCCCGGCAAGACCATGAGAACGCTCGAAGAAGTGCGCGCCGACCTGACCCGCCTGCGCGAAAAATCCAGACAGCAGCAAGTGCGCATCCAGGAACAGTCGGCGCGCGAAAACGGCTTCGCGCCCACGGACTTCATGAGCTTTCCGCTGTCGATGCCCGCCGCGCTCGACACGACGAGAACGGGCTATCCGAAGAGCGCCCCGGCCGACCCGGCCATCGCCGCGAAGACCAACGAGCTCGCCCTGCGTCGTCAGCAGAGGCAACAGGCGCCGGTGCAAGCCCCGGTGCAGGACCAGGGCTACGAAAAGACCGTCTTCGTGGGGCGCCCCGCGCGGCCTGCAGCGAGTGCCGCCAGCGCATCGGCCGAGCAGGCTGGGCGTGCCGAGCGCGCCGAACAGTCCGAACGGGCTTTCGCGCCGACGACCTACGCCAGCTTCGAATCACTCACCGACGAGCGGCGCGATTCGCGCGGCGACGACTTCCAGTCCACCGTTTTCGCCTGAGGCGGAATCGACGCCCGGTTGGGCGCCGAGATCGGCATTCAGGCCGCCGAGGTCGGCGGCATGCGGCCGATGAGCTTGTCGAGCGTCACCGGATAGTCGCGCACGCGCACCCCGGTCGCGTTGTAGACCGCGTTCGCCACCGCGGCGCCCACGCCGCACAGCCCGAGTTCGCCGACGCCCTTGGCCTTCATGGGTGAGGAGATGGCGTCCGCCTCGTCGAGAAAGATCACCTGCTGGTGCGGGATGTCGGAATGCACCGGCACCTCGTAGCCTGCCAGGTCGTGATTGACGAAGAAGCCCAGCCGCTTGTCCACGCTGAGCTCTTCCATCAGCGCCGCGCCCACGCCCATGGTCATGGCGCCGATCACCTGGCTGCGAGCCGACTTGGGATTCAGGATGCGGCCCGCGGCGCACACCGCCAGCATGCGCCGCACCCGCATTTCGGCCGTGTACGCGTCCACTGCCACCTCGACGAAGTGGGCGCTGAAGGTCGACTGCTGGTAGCGCTTGTCGAGGTCGCCGTATTCCATGACGTCCTCGACGCCCAGCCCGCGCTCGCCGACCACCTGCACGAGCGACACGCTCCGCCCGCCGGACTGCACCGCGCCGTCGGCGAAGGTCGCGCCTTCGGCCGGCAATCCGGCGCGCTGCAGGATCGCGTTGCGCAGCGTCGTGCAGGCGGCATACACGCCGGCCGTGGACGAGTTGGCGCCCCACTGTCCGCCCGAACCCGACGACACCGGAAAGGTGGAGTCGCCCAGCCGCACCACCACCTTGTCGATCGGCAGGCCCATCATCTCGGCGGCCGTCTGCGCAATGATCGTGTAGCTGCCGGTGCCGATGTCGGTCATGTCGGTCTCGACCGTGAGCACGCCGCTTCCGGCCAGATGCACGCGCGCGGCCGACTTCTGCACCAAGTTGTTGCGAATGCCGGCCGCCATGCCGACGCCGATCCACCAGGGCCCTTCGCGCCGCTGCGCCGGCCGCGCACTGCGCTGCGACCAGCCGAATTCCCGCGCCCCGGTGCGCAGACATTCGATGAGGCGCCGCTCCGAAAAGCTGCGCTCCGGCTTGGCCGGATCGACCTGCGTGTCGTTGCGCACGCGCAGCTCGATCGGGTCCATCTGCAGGCGCTCGGCCATTTCGTCGATCGCGATCTCGAGCGCCATGAGGCCGGGCGCTTCGCCCGGTGCGCGCATGGCGTTGCCCTCGGGCAGGTCGAGCATCGCCAGCCGCGTGCCGGTGAGGCGGTTGGCACCCGCGTAGAGCAGCTGGGTCTGCTGCACCGCGTCTTCGGGTTCGCCTCCCTTCAGGTTGCCGGACCAGGCTTCGTGACCGATGGCCGTGAAGGTGCCGTCGCGCGTCGCGCCCAGCCGCACACGCTGGATGGTCGCGGGCCGGTGCGTGGTGTTGTTGGAGATCAGCGGACGCTGAAGAGTCACCTTGACCGGCCGCTTCACGGCCCGCGCGCCGAGCGCGGCGAGCAGCGCGTCCGCGCGCAGGAACAGCTTCGAGCCGAAGCCGCCGCCGACGAAGGGCGACATCAGGTGGATCTTTTCCTTGGGGATGCCGAGCGTCGATGCGAGGTCGGCCGTGGTCCACGCCACCATCTGGTTGGAGGTCCAGAGCGTCAGTCGATCGCCCTTCCACATGGCCGTGGTGGCGTGCGGCTCCATCATGGCGTGCGACTGGTCGGGCGTGGTGTAGGTCTGGTCGAGCTGCACCGGGGCCGCGGCGAAAGCACTCGCGAAATCGCCGACCGTCTTGTTCTTGTCGTCGGTACGCTCTGCGGGCGACGCCTTGGCGCCGGCCAGGTCGAAGCGGCCTTCGGACCGCGCGTAGTCCACCCGCAGCAACTGCGCGGCAGCGCGCGCCTGTTCAAACGTCTCGGCCACGACCAGCGCGATGGCCTGGTGGTAGTGGTCGACGGACGGCCCGCCCAGAAGGCGTGCCGTGTTGTACTTGCCCTTGCCGAGCTTGCCGGCGTTGTCTGCGGTGACGATCGCGAGCACCCCGGGCGCCGCCTTCGCGAGGCTCTGGTCGATCCCGTTGATGCGGCCCTTGGCAATGGCCGATCCGACCACATAGCCATACACCGCCTTCGGCGCGACGTCGTGCCTCTCATAGGCGTACGGGGCCATGCCAGAGGTCTTCATCGGGCCGTCGATCCGGTCCAGTGGCTGGCCCACGACCTTGAGCTGATCGATGGGATTCTGCGTGGCGGGACTGTCGAATTTCATGGCTCAGGCCCTCGCGTTGGTGAGCACCGCGTCGATCGTGCGTTCGACCAGCGGCAGTTTGAAGGCGTTGTGCTCGGCCGGCTTGGCGCCCGCCAACAGCGTCTCGGTGACGGCGCGCGCGCCGCGCGGCATCTCGCGTTCCGCGGCTTCGACGCGCCACGGCTTGTGCGCGACGCCGCCCAGCGCAATGCGACCGGCGCCGTCCGGCCGGACGATGGCCGCCACCGAGATCAGCGCGAACGCATAGGACGAGCGGTCGCGCACCTTGTAGTAGACCTGCCGTCCGCCCACCGGCGCAGGCAATGTCACTGACGTGATGAGCTCGCCCGGCGCCAACGCGTTCTCGACGCTCGGCGTGTTGCCCGGCAGCGTGTGGAAGTCGGCGATGGGGATGGTCCGGCGCGTTCCGTCGGGCCGCAGCGTGTCGACGCCTGCGTCGAGCGCGCGCATCGCGACCGCCATGTCGCTGGGGTGCGTGGCGATGCACGCGTCGCTTCCGCCGATGACGGCATGCTGGCGGTTGACGCCGCCGATCGCCGAGCAGCCGCTGCCGGGGACGCGCTTGTTGCAGGCCATGTGCGTGTCGTAGAAGTAAGGGCAGCGCGTGCGCTGCAGCAGGTTGCCGGCCGTGGTCGCCTTGTTGCGCAGCTGCCCCGAAGCACCGGCCAGCAAGGCGCGCGACAGCACCGCATAGTCGCGCCGCACGCGCGCGTCGGAAGCCAGGTCGGTGTTGCGCACCAGCGCGCCGATTCGCAGGCCGCCTTCGGGCGTGGGCTCGATCCGGTCGAAGCCGAGGCCGTTGACGTCCACGAGGTGCGTGGGCATCTCGATTTCCAGCTTCATCAAGTCGAGCAGGTTGGTGCCGCCGGCGATGAAGCGTGCGCCCGGTGTGCGCAGAGCGGCCGATGCAGCGCCCTCGGGCGAGGTCGCCCGCTCGTAGGTGAACGCTCTCATGCTTTCACTCCTGCAACTTCGGATATCGCCTCGACGATGTTGCTGTACGCGCCGCAGCGACAGATGTTGCCGCTCATGCGCTCGCGGAATTCGACGGTGGCGAGTTGCGGTGCTGCTTGCAGGTCGGCCGTGACGTGGCTCGGCACGCCTTGCGCGATCTCGTCGAGCATGCCCACCGCCGAGCAGATCTGCCCCGGCGTGCAATAGCCGCACTGGTAGCCGTCGTGCTTGACGAAGGCCGCCTGCATCGGATGCAGGTGGCCCGGCACGCCGAGCCCCTCGACCGTGGTCACCTTGGCGCCCGGGTGCATGACGGCGAGCGTCAGGCAGGAGTTGATGCGGCGGCCGTCGACGATCACCGTGCAGGCCCCGCACTGGCCGTGGTCGCACCCCTTCTTGGTGCCCGTGAGGTGCAGGTGCTCGCGCAACGCATCGAGCAACGTGGTGCGCGTGTCCAGCACGAGGCGGCGGGTCTGGCCGTTCACTTCGAGCGTGACTGCGGTGCCGGTCGATGCGCCGGCATCTGCTGCGGCAGCAGGCGCGGCTTCGGGTGGCGTGGCGGCCAATCCGGGCACGGCCGTCGAAGCGGCGCCCGCGGCGAGCAAGGCACGCCGGGTGAGGTTGAAATCGGTGGGGCGGGTCATGGGGCTTCCTGAGGGATTCTTCGTGCGCAAGCAGAGTTGTCGCACCCGCGCGCGCGGCGTGTCGGACAACAGCGAATGACCTTGTCTTGAATGAGGGGCAATTTCCGGCATTCGACACGCGGCGAACGCGGTATCGTCCGTGCGATGCCCCGCGCGCCGGACACCCGACGCCGTCGCGACGGCTCCAGCAACCGGTCCGAGAAAGTTCGCCTTGCCGTTCAGCCACCTGCTCACCCGCATCCTGTTTCGCCTTCATCGCGAGATGGAGAAGATCAACCGCCGGCATTCGCTGCACGGCGATGCGGCCTTCTTCTCACCCGAAGACTTTCCCTGGACCGCGCAAGTCGCCGAGCGCACGCCGGCCATCCGCGAAGAGCTTTTGAGTTTGCTGCCCACGGTCGAGAAGTTGCCGAACTTCCAGGACATCTCGCCCGACCAGGCCATCCTCACCACGGACGCGCGCTGGAAAACCTATTTCTTCGCCGGCTATGGCGTGGAAAGCGCGGCCAACCGCAAGCGATGCCCACAGACTTCCGCTGCGCTGGACCTGATTCCGGGCATGACCACCGCGTGCTTCTCGATCCTCGCCCCCGGCAAGGTGCTGCCACCGCATCGCGGCCCTTACAACGGCGTGCTGCGCTACCACCTCGGTCTGCGCATCCCCGCCTCGGACGAGAGCTGCGGCATTCGCGTTGGCGGCACGACGCGCCACTGGGCCGAAGGCCAAGCGCTGATCTTCGACGACACCTACGAACACCAGGCCTGGAACCGCACGCCGCATTGGCGCGTCGTGCTGTTCGTCGATTTCCTGCGTCCGCTGCCGCTCGTGCCCAACCTGCTGAACCGCACCATGATGGCGATCATCCGGCGCACGCCTTTCGTTCGCGTGGCCGCGCGCAACCAGGAGCGCTGGGAAACGGACTTTTACGGCTGACCGCCCGCGCGCGCGGGCGGCGGACTCGGTGGCTGTGCCCTAGTCCTCGTCGTGCGCCGCGTGCTGCGCCATCAGCTGCTGCTGCCGCGCCGGCGGGACCGCCTCGTGGTGCGACAGCGCAATGGCATATCGGCCCTCGCCGCTGGTCAGGGCATTCAGCCGCGACGCGTAGTCCGACAGCTCGGAAATCGGCACCTGCCCGCGCACCTGCGCGAGGCCGGGCCCCGCGCTCGCGGTGCCGGTGACAAGTCCGCGCCGCGCCGCGAGATCACCCGTGATGTCGCCGACCGCACGCTCAGGCGCCTCGATCTCGATGTGCACCACGGGCTCGAGCACCACGGGCCGCGCTTCGCGAATCGCCGCGATGAAGGCCTTGCGTCCGGCCGTGGCGAAGGCGATGTCCTTGCTGTCCACGCTGTGGTGCTTGCCGTCCAGCAGCACCACCCGAACGTCGACCACCGGATAGCCCGCGATCGCGCCATGTTCCAGCACGTCGCGCACACCCTTTTCGACTGCGGGAATGAACTGCCCCGGAATCGTTCCGCCACGCACCTCGTCGACGAACTCGAATCCCTGGCCGCGCGCCAGTGGCTCCACGCGCAATAGCACCTCGCCGAACTGCCCGGCGCCGCCGGACTGCTTCTTGTGGCGGTGATGGCCTTGTGCCGAGACCGTCACCGTCTCGCGGTAGGCGACGCGCGGCGGCCGCGTTTCGACCTCGAAGCGATGCACCTCGCGCAGCCGCTCGAGCAGCACCCGCAGATGCAGCTCGCCCAGCCCGTAGACCACGGTCTCGCGCGTGGCCGTGGCGCGTTCGACCCGCAGACACGGGTCTTCGCCGATCAGCTTGCCGAGGATGTCCCACATGCGCTGCTCGTCGCCGTGTCTGCGCGGCTCGATGGCGAGGCCATGCACCGCCTCCGGGAGCGCCAGCGGCGCCAGGTGCACGTGGTCGTCCTCGGCCGCGTCGTGGAGCACTGCGTCGTAATGGATCTCGTCCACCTTGGGGACCGCCGCGATGTCGCCGGGCAGGGCCCGCTGCACCTCGACCAGCTCCTTGCCCTGCAGCAGGAACAGGTGCCCCACCTTGAACGGCTTGCGCCCGTCGCCGACGAAGAGCTGGCTGTCGCGCGACACCGTGCCCTGATGCACGCGAAAGATGCCCAGCTTGCCGACATAAGGATCGACCGTGACCTTGAAGACATGCGCGAGCACATGCAGCGATGCGTCGGGCGCGGCATGCATGGGGCGCGCGGCATCGCCCTCGCCGACCACGAAATCCGGCGGGTTGCCTTCGGTCGGGTCGGGCAGCAGCTTGACCATGGCGTCGAGCAGTTCGTCCAGCCCTGCGCCGGTGCGCGCCGAGACGAAGCACACCGGGATCAGGTGGCCTTCGCGCAAGGCCTGCTCGAGCGGCGCGTGGAGTTCGGCCGGATCGACGTCGCCGTCGTCGAGATAGCGTTCGACGAAGGCCGCGTCGACTTCGACCACCTGCTCGACCAACGCCCGGTGGGCCGCATCGACCGGCCCGGCGTCCGAGTCGCCGTCGCGCCGATAGAAGCAGTCGACCACCCGGGCGCCGCCATCGGCAGGCAGGTTGAGCGGCAGGCATTCGCGACCGAAGGCAGCCTGGATCTGCGCGAGCAGTTCGGCCGGCGCGATGTTGTCTGCATCGATCTTGTTGACGATCACCATGCTCACCCGGTGCCGCGACGACGCGTAGGCCATCATGCGCAGGGCCATCGGCTCTATGCCGGTGCAGGCGTTCAGCACGACCGCGACGGTCTCCACCGCCTCCAGCGCCGGCAGGCTCTGCCCGAGAAAATCGGCGCCGCCCGGCGTGTCGATGAGATGGATGCGCGTGCCCGAATGCTTCAGGTGCATGACCGACGTGCAGAGCGAGTGCTGCATGCGCCGCTCGATCGGGTCGTGGTCGCTCACGGTGCTGCCGCGCTCGACGCTGCCCATCGAGGCGATGGCGCCCGTGCGGGCCAGCAGTGCCTCGGCGAGCGTCGTCTTGCCCGAGGCCGAAGCCCCGACCAGTGCGAGGGTGCGCACCGCCGCCATTTCGGCCGCGAGGCCGTTCGTTCGGCTCGACATGGAATGTCTCCTTCGCCGTGCTCCGGAGCGAGTCAGCGTAAGGGAACGGCCGGCCGGGCGCAAGTGCGCGCCGCGCGGCTACTCGTCGGCGGAGTCGGTCGCTGCGGGGTCGGGGCGGGCCACGATGCGGTCGATGCGCCGGCCGTCGAGCGCCGTGACTTCGAATTGCCACCCCGCGCACTCGATGATTTCACCGAGCTCCGGCAGATGGCCCGACACGAAAATCAGCAGCCCGGCCACCGTGTTGTAGCGCCCGCGCTCCTCTTCCGGCAACTCGCGGATGAGGAGGCGCGCGCGCAATTCCGAAACCGGCATCAGGCCATCGATTTCCCAATGCCCGTCTTCGCGCTGGCGCGCCCAGGCGTCGCCGTGCGATGCAGTCTGCAGTTCGCCGGTGATGGCTTCGAGCAGGTCGCGTGGCGTCATGATGCCCTGCACCACGCCGTATTCGTCGACCACGAACACCAGCCGGCCGCCGCGCTCGCGAAACTGTTCGAGCAATTCCATGCCGGTGAGCGTTTCGGGCACGAACACGGCCGGCTGCGCGACCGCTCCGATCCGGCCTTCGTGCTCGGGGCCGAGCGTGAGCAGGTGCGCCACGCTGATCATGCCGACGACGTCGTCGAGCGAGCCCCGGCACACCGGGTACCACGAGTGCACCAGGTTGAGCGCGCCGGCCGCCGACACCTTCTGCAGGCTCTGGGCCACGGTGAAGGACGCGTCGAGCCACTCGATGTCGGCGCGCGGCACCATGAGCGACGACAGACGCCGGTCGTCCAGATGGAACACATTGCGCACCATCTGGTGTTCGTGCATCTCGATCACGCCGGCGTCCACGCCCTCTTCGAGGCTGGCCGAGATCTCTTCTTCGGTCATGAGCCGCGCGGCGCTGGCGTCGATGCGCAGCAGCTTGAGCGTAGCGCCGGTCACGCCCGCGAGCAGCAGCACGAAAGGCTTGGCGACGCGGGCCAGCATGCGCATGGGCCGCGCCACGAACTTGGCCACCGGCTCGGGGTAGAGCTGACCGATCCGCTTGGGCACCAGCTCGCCGAAGATGATCGTGAAGAAGGTGATGCAGGTCACCACCAGCGCCGTCGACACCACGCTCGCGGTGCCGGCGCCCATGCCCAGTTGCTCCATCCAGACGGCCAGCGGCGCAGCAAAGGCGGCTTCTCCGACGATGCCGCTCAGCATGCCGATCGACGTGATGCCGATCTGCACGCTCGACAGGAACTGGGTCGGGTCCTCCATCAGCTTGAGCGCGGCAGCCGCGCCCGCGTCGCCCGATTCCGCCAGTGAGGCCAGGCGCGATCGCCGGCTGGTGGACAGGGCCATTTCGGACATTGCGAACAACGCGTTCAGCGTAGTCAGCAAGGCCAGCAGGAAGACATCCATGAAGACGGGGGAAAATGGGAAGATGGCACTCTACCTCATCGGTGATGTGCAGGGCTGCGACGACGCCCTGCGCCGGCTGCTCGAAGCCATCGCGTTCTCACCGAGCCGCGACTCGCTCGTGCTGCTCGGCGACCTCGTGAACCGGGGTCCGTCTTCTGTCGACGTGCTGCGCCGTGTGCGCGGCCTCGGCGCTTCGGCGAGCACGGTGCTCGGCAATCACGATCTGCATCTGCTCGGCGTGGCGCACGGCGCGCGCAAGGCCGGGCGCAAGGACACGCTCGGCAACGTGCTCGACGCGCCCGACCGCGACGCGCTGATCGACTGGCTGCGCCAGCACCCGCTGGCCTTGCATCGCACCCTCGGTGGCGCCGACCTGCTGATGATCCATGCCGGCGTGCCGCCGCAATGGACCGTGGGCGAAACGCTGGTGCTGGCCGCGGAGGTCGAATCCGTGCTGCGCGGCCCGGAGCTCGGGAGCTTCCTGCAGGAGATGTACGGCGACCAGCCCGACCGATGGCGCCCCGAACTGAGCGGCAGCGCGCGCCTGCGCGTGATCGTCAATGCGCTCACGCGCCTGCGCTTCTGCAGTGCCGACGGAACGATGGAATTCGAAGCCAAGAACGACCCGTCCGACCCGCCGGAAGGCCTCATGCCGTGGTTCGACGTCCCTGGGCGCAAGACCGCCGAGGCCACCCTCGCCTTCGGCCATTGGTCCACGCTCGGCTGGCTGTCGCGGTCCGACCTGATGTCGACCGACACGGGTTGCGTCTGGGGAGGTTGCCTGAGCGCGGTGCGGATCGGCGCCACGCCGCAGGAGCGCGAACTGATCCAGGTGGATTGCCCGCAGGCTCAAAAGCCGGGCTGAACGGCCCGGCGCGCTCTTCAGCGCTGTTCGGGCTCGACGTTCTTGAACAGCGCAGGCACCTTGCGCTTGCTCTTGATGTTGGCCGAAATGCCGCGCGCCGGCGTGGCCTTGGCAGCGGCTTCCCAGGCCGGAGCCGCCTCGCGCTCGGGCTCTTCGTACGGCTTCTCGAAGAACGGGTCGCGCGGCGTGGACGGCACGCGATGCGGCCGGCCGCCGGCGCCACGGCCGAAATGCGCTTCTTTTCGCTCGCGGGGCTGGTCGAGCACGTCGCGCGCGTCGCCCGCCTCGCCCTCTTCGCGCCAGCGCCGCCGGCCGTCGTTGATGCGGCCTTGCGGACGGTCTTCTTCGAACTCGATCGCCTCGAGCTCGACCTTCTTCTTGATCAGCTTCTCGATGTCGGCCACCAGCCGCACGTCGTTGCCGCCGCTGGCGAAGCTCACCGCCAGGCCCGACGCTCCGGCGCGGCCCGTGCGGCCGATGCGGTGCACATAGTCTTCGGCGTTGAAGGGAATGTCGAAGTTGAAGACCGCCGGCACGTCCTTGATGTCGAGCCCGCGCGCAGCCACGTCGGTGGCCACCAGCAGATCGACCTCGCCCGCCTTGAACGCGGCGAGCGCCTTCAGCCGCTCGTCCTGGCTCTTGTCGCCGTGCAGCGCCGTGGTCTTGAGCCCTTCGCGTTCGAGCGAGCGCGCGAGGCGCGCGCAGCCCAGCTTGCTGTTGACGAACACGAAGGCCTGGGTGATCCCGCGCTGCCGCAGGATCTGCTTGAGCGCGCGGCGCTTGTCGTCGTCCGTGACGCTGTAGAAGTGCTGCTCGACGGTAGATGCCGTCTCGTTGGGCTGCGCCACTTCGATGGTGACCGGGTTCTGCAGATAACTGCTGGCCAGACGCTTGATCTCAGTGGAGAAAGTGGCGGAAAAGAGCAGCGTCGTCCGCTGTTTGGGCAGGTAAGACAGGATGCGCTGCAGGTCCGGCAGAAAACCGATGTCGAGCATGCGGTCGGCTTCGTCGAGCACGACGTACTCGACCTGGTTGAGCACCGCGTTCTTGGCCTCGATGTGATCGAGCAGCCGGCCCGGCGTGGCCACCAGCACTTCGACGCCCTTCTTGAGCTCGAGCGTCTGCGGCTTCATGTCGATGCCGCCGAAGACGACGGCGCTGCGCAGCTGCGTGTATTTGGCGTAGAGCTTGACCTGCTGGGCGACCTGGTCGGCCAGTTCGCGCGTGGGCAGCAGGACCAGCGCCCGTACGGGGTGGCGCGCCGGTGAAGTCGAGCTGTTCTCGTGCTTGAGCATGCGCTGCAGCAGGGGGAGCGAGAAGGCAGCCGTCTTGCCCGTGCCGGTCTGGGCGGCGCCCATCACGTCCTGACCCGCGAGCACCACCGGAATCGCCTGCTCCTGGATGGGCGTCATCGTCTCGTAGCCCATTTCGGCCACGGCGCGGTTGAGGGGTTCGGCGAGGGAAAGGTTGGAAAAGGAACTGGTCATCGGTCGGGCTATTGTCTCACTCCCGTGTGGAAGGCCCATGACAGGGCGGCCCGCCGCCCCCTCCCGGCGGCGGCAGGACCGTGCCTCGGCTGGCAATGCAGGGCGAACGGGCTCCGGCGAAAAACCGCGCCCGACTAGAGGTTTTTGGTGCCGAAGGTGTCGCAGGACTGGATATCGCCGCTCTTGTAGCCGGCGCCGAACCACCGTTGCCGCTGGGCGCTGGAGCCGTGGGTGAAGCTGTCGGGGACCACGGCGCGGCCTGCCGAGCGTTGCAAGGCGTCGTCGCCGATTTTCTGGGCCGCGTTCATGGCGGCTTCGATGTCGCCCGGGTCCAGCCACTGCTTGGATTCCTGCGAACGCTGGGCCCAGACGCCTGCGAAGCAATCTGCCTGCAACTCGACCCGCACGCTGAGCGCGTTGGCCTGGGCCTGGCCCATGCGGCCACGCGCCTGGTCGACTTTGGCGGTGATGCCGAGTTCGTCCTGCACGTGATGGCCGACTTCGTGCGCGATCACATAGGCCTGTGCGAATTCGCCGGGCGCGCCGAGCTGGTTCTTGAGCGTGTCGTAGAAGCCCAGGTCGATGTAGACCTTTTGATCGCCGGGGCAGTAGAACGGCCCCATCGCCGACTGTCCCGTGCCGCAAGCCGTGGGCGTCGCGCCGCGGAAGAGCACCAGCTTGGGCGGGTGATAGGTGCCCCCGTTTTCGCGGAACACGTTGGTCCAGACGACTTCGGTGTTCTTCAGCACGGTGGAAACGAAAGCGGCTTCGCGGTCGTTGGCGGGCGGCTTCTGCGCGGGGCCCTGCTGCTGCACGACCTGCGGCGAGCCGCCGCCACTCATCATCCCGAGGAGCGTGAGTGGGTTGATGCCGAAGATCCAACCGGCGATGACTGCCACGGCCACCGTGCCGATGCCGACACTTCGCCCGCCGATCGGAAAACCACCACCGCCCCCGCTGCGACGGTCTTCGACGTTGTCGGATTGGTCGTTGCCTTCCCACCGCATGAGGATCTCCTGAAGGCCGGAACGGCTGGACCGCGAATGTTAAGCGTTCAGCGCGGCTGCAGGTAGCTCACCTGGGTCGCGTCGTCGGCGGGCGCGGCACGTTGCTCGGCCGAGGCCTTGCCCGAACTGCGATCTGTGCGCGGCTCAGTTTCCTGCGCGGCATAAAAGTCGCGCGCCTTCTGGACCTGCTCGCGCGTGACGAGGATCATGGCGCCGACCTGCACGAGGGCCACCCCGACGAGCACGGCAAGGAACAGCTTGTGGTAAGGACGCATGTTCCGCAACGACTGCGATCCGGACTGCGAATGGGGCTTGGACATGGTTGGCTCCGCGGGCCCGCGCACCATCGCGCGGAATGGAACGCACTTTGCCGCGTGCAGCGCGTCTTTGCCCGGAACCGCGGCCGCAAACGCCTGTAGGACTCGGCCCTGAATGCTCAGGCGGTGGGAAGCGTCACGCCGCGCTGCCCCTGGTACTTGCCGCCGCGGTCCTTGTAGCTGACCTCGCACTCTTCGTCGCTTTCGAAGAAGAGCACCTGCGCACACCCTTCACCGGCGTAGATCTTCGCGGGCAGCGGCGTGGTGTTGCTGAACTCCAGCGTCACGAAGCCTTCCCATTCGGGTTCGAAGGGCGTCACGTTGACGATGATGCCGCAGCGTGCATAGGTGCTCTTGCCCAGACAGATGGTCAGCACGTTGCGCGGGATGCGAAAGTATTCGACCGTGCGAGCCAGCGCGAAGCTGTTGGGCGGAATGATGCAGCTGTCGCCGTGGAAATCGACGAAGCTCTTCTCGTCGAAGTTCTTCGGATCGACGACCGTGCTGTGGATGTTGGTGAAGACCTTGAACTCGGGGGCACAGCGGATGTCGTAGCCGTAGCTCGACGTGCCGAAGCTGATGACCTTGCGGCCGTTCTGCTCGCGGATCTGACCCGGTTCGAAGGGCTCGATCATGCCGTGCTGTTCGGCCATTCGCCGGATCCATTTGTCGCTCTTGATGGACATCACCCGCCCCGTTTCGTGGTCGCTTTTCCAAGGAGCGGCGATTGTGACACGCCACCCCGGAGGCGCCCGAACCTCAGGCTTGGCCGGCCTGGGAAATCACAGTGCGTTCGATCAGCCGGTCGTCGCCCAGCACGATCATCGAGAACAGCAGCTCTTCGAGCGAATTGGCCAGGGAGGTCTTGCGCGCCAGCAGTGGCGTGGCCTGGGGGTCGATCACCACGAAGTCGGCTTCGCAGCCGGGCTGCAGGTTGCCGATGACACCTTCGAGCCCGAGCGCTTGCGCGGCCCCGGCGGTATGCCGCCACCAGAGCTGCGACGGCGCGATGCTGAGCCCCGGCTTGGTCTGGCCCTCCCGGCCCACGTAGTAGGCCGCGAGCATGGTCGCGAAAGGGCTGAAGCTGGCGCCGCCGCCGACGTCGCTGGCCAGCCCGTAGCGGTAGCCGATGCGGTCGGCGCCCTCGAAATCGAAGAACCCGCTGCCGAGGAACAGGTTGCTGGTCGGGCTCACGGCGGTCGCCGTGCCGGTTTCGCGCATGAGCCGACGGTCGTCGTCGTCGAAATGGATGCAGTGGGCGTACACCGCGCGCTCGCGCATCAGGCCGAAACCGGCGTACACGTCGAGGTAGGAGCGCGCGCTCGGGAAAAGCTCGCGCGCCCATTGGACCTCGTCCTTGTTCTCGGCGACGTGCGAGTGGATCCAGGTGTCCGGATACCGGGCGGCGAGTTCTCCCGCGCCCTGCAGTTGCCGGTCGGTGCTGGTCGGCGCGAAGCGCGGCGTGATGGCGTAGCCCAGGCGCTCGACGTCGTGCCACTTGCGGATCAGATTTTCGGTGTCGATCAGGCTCTGGTCAGTTTGATCGCGTACACCATCGGGCGAATGGCGGTCCTGCAGCACCTTTCCCGTGATCATGCGCAGATTGCGGCGGCGCGACGCTTCGAAGAAGGCGTCGACCGATGCCACGTGCGAGGTCGCGAAGGTCAGGGCCGTGGTCACGCCGTTGCGCATCAACTCGTCGAGGAACACCTCGGCCACCTCGGCGGCGTGCGCCGGGTCGGAAAACCGCGACTCGGCGGGAAAGGTGTAGTTCTCGAGCCACGGCAGCAGGCCTTCGGAGGGTGCCCCGATGATGTCCGTCTGCGGAAAATGGATGTGCATGTCGACGAAGCCCGGCGCGATGAGACGGCCGGCCCACCGGGTGACCGGCACTTCGGCATGGCGAGCCGAGACCGCACGGAAATCCCCCGCGTCGATCACGCGCTGGCGGCCCGCAGCGTCGGGCCCGACGACCAGCAGGCCGTCTTCGTCGAAAAGCGGGCGGCCGGCTTCGTCGAAGCGCAGCAGGGAGGCTCGGTAGGCTTGCATGGGGCGAAAGGGTATGTCAGCGGCGGCGGTACGGAATGTGCAAGCGTATATGGGTCCTATACGAGAACTTTTTATGTGTGTTCTTGACCGATGCCGGTTTGCGACGACAAAAGTAGTCTTGCCGCTCGCAGATAATTCCGCAACTTTGAATTGCCGCACAAGCCAAAACATGAATTCACGCGAAGTCGCCGCCAGCGTCCCCGATCGATGAAAGTGCTCCTGGTTGGCAACTACGTCCCCGACGGACAGACCAGCATGCTCGCTTTCCGGCGTGTGCTGGAACGAGAACTCCCCCGCCTCGGTTGCGAACTGCGCGTGGTGGCGCCCGACCGGCGCGTGCTGCACGTCGCCAGCACCCGCCGCCTCTGGAAATGGCTGGGCTACGTCGACAAGTTCATCCTGTTTCTGCCCTCGCTGGCGCGGCATGCGCGCTGGGCGGACGTGGTGCACATCGCGGACCATTCCAACGGCATGTACATCCCACGCGTGCGCGGCACGCCCAACGTCATCACATGCCACGACGTGATTGCGGTACAGGCGGCGCGCGGCATGGTCGACGGCTGGAAGGTGGGCTGGACGGGCCGCCTCTTCCAGCGGCTGATCGCCAAGGGCTTGTCCCAGGCCGATCTGGTGGCCTGTGTGTCCGATTTGACCCGGCGCGACCTGCTCGCGCTCGGCCTTGCGCAGGAAGGCCGGGTCACGACCGTGCTCAATGGCCTGAACGACGATTTCAAGCCGGTGGCAGCGGACGTTGCGCAGGGGCTGATTGCCGGGTACGGCTTGAAGCCGGACGACACCTATCTGATCCACGTGGGCTGGGACCTCGCGCGCAAGAACCGGCGCGCCGTGCTCGACACGTTCATCGCGCTGCAGAAAAACGCCGCGGCGAGCGGCGTCGCGCCGCTGGTCCGGCTGCTTGTCTTCGTGGGGCCCGAGCTCTCGCCCGAGATGGCCGAGATCGCCGCCCGGAACGGCGTGAGCGAGCAGGTGAAGACAGTGCAGAACGTGTCGCACGCCGAGTTGCGCGCGTTCTACGCACGCGCCACGGCGCTGGTCTTTCCGTCGCTGCAGGAAGGCTTCGGCTGGCCGCTGATAGAGGCGCAGGCGTGCGGCTGCGCGGTCTTCGTTTCGGACCTGGCGCCGATGAACGAGATCGGCGGCGAAGGCGCGGTGTATATCGACCCGGCCGACGCGGCCGGGATCGCCCGCGCCATCGAGCAAGCGGCGCCGCGGCTCGGCGAGATGCGGCGCATGGGCCTGGAAAACGCCCAGCACTACACCGCGCAGCAGATGGCATCGAACTACATCGCCGCCTACCGGCGCGTGATCGAGGAGCGGAAGGCGCGCCCGTGAAGAAGCTGCTTGCGCTGGCCGTCGTGCTGCTGCCGTGGCCGCTCAAGCGCTGGGTGTTGCGTCGCTTCTGGCACTACGAGATTGCCGACAGCGCGCGCATCGGCCTGTCGTACATCTTTCCGGGTCACCTGGTGATGGGCGAGCGCGCGTTCATCGGCCACTTCAACGTGGCCATTCATCTGGGGCGGCTCGAATGCGGCCCGCATTCGGTGATCGACCGATCGAACTGGATCACCGGCCATCCGCCCGACGGCGCCCACTTCAGGCACCGCACCGCGCGGGACCCTGCCCTGGTGGTCGGCGCGCACGCTGCGATCACCAAGAAGCACATCATCGATTGCACCGACCGCATCGACATCGGCGCTTACACCACCATCGCCGGTTACCACTCGCAGCTGATCACCCACGGCATCAATCTCGTCGAGGGTCGGCAGGATTGCAAGCCCATCCGCATCGGCGCCTATTGCCTGGTGGGCACGCGCGTCACAGTGCTCGGCGGCGCTGCCCTGCCCGACCGATGCGTGCTGGGCGCCGGCTCGGTGCTCAACAAGGCCCACACGGAATCGTTCAAGGTCTACGCGGGGCAGCCTGCCGTGAGCGTCAAGGCACTGGACCCCGAAGCGGCGTATTTTCACCGGGCAGAGGGGTTCGTACACTGAGCGCCCGACTCATCTGTCGAGCCCTGCGATGCTGCTCTCCCCTCTTCGATACTTGGTGTTTCTGCTCGCGCTTGCCATGGCGCTACCGGCTTCTGGCCAGCAGGCGTTTCCATTCGTCGACGAAGCGCCGACCCAACCGGACTTTCACCGTTTTCGCGAAGACTGGTCGCGCGCATTGAAGCGCCGAGATGCTGGCTTTGTGCTGGCGCAGGTACATCCGGATGTGCGAACCTCGTTCGGACCCGACGACGGCGGCGTCGACGGCTTCGCGCGGCGATGGAAGCTCGACGATCCGGCAAGCCCGTTCTGGAGTGAAATGAGCAGCGTCATGGCACTGGGAGGCAGCTTCAGCGGGGACGCACAGTTCAGCGCTCCCTATGTGTTCAGCCGGTGGCCAGACGAGACGGAGCCTTTCTCGCACGTTGCGATCTTGAGCGGGCGAGTCCCGGTGCGTGCGAGGGCAGTCCCCGACAGCCGCGTTGTGGCGACGCTCGACCGGGTCATCGTGCCGTCACTGCCGATGGCGAACACCCGTGGCGACTGGTATCGGATCCGCACGCCGGGCGGCAAGACGGGCTATGTCAGACGGCAAGACGCCCGCTCACCGGTCGACTACCGTGCCGTCTTCGACAAGATCGACGGACGATGGCTGCTCACCGCCTTCGTCGCGGGTGACTGAAATGCCCCTTCACGCGTTCAGCGACCCACCGCACCCTGCACGCCTTCCACCAGCCAGTTCATCTTGAGGATCTGCTCGTCGTCGAGCGCCGTCCCCTTGGCAATCACCACGCGGCCCTCGTTGTCGCGCACGTCGGCCGCTGCGCTGAAAACCTTGAGCCGGCCCTCGGCCATGTCTTTCTGGCGCGCGAGCACTTCGTCGCGGACGGCTTCGGGCACCTTGGGTCCGAAGTCGCCGACGCGAATCATTCCTTCGGCGACGCCGCCCCAGACGTTGCCTGATTTCCAGGTGCCGTCGAGCACGGCGCGCGCGCGCTGCACGTCGTAGCCGCCCCATTGGTGCGTGACCGCCACGATCTGCGCGTCGGGTGCCACCTTGCGCATGTCGCTGTGATAGGCCACCGCCATCTTGCCGCGCTCCTGCGCGGCGGCCATCACCGCGGTCGAGCCGGTATGGAAGGCGATCACGTCGACGTCCTGGTTGAAGAGCGTCATGGCTGCGTCGCGCTCGCGCGGCGGGTCGAACCACGCATCCAGCCACACCACCTTGACCTGCGCCCGGGGGTCGACCGACCGCATGCCGAGCGTGAAGGCGTTGATGCCCTGGATCACTTCCGGAATCGGGAACCCCGCCACGTAGCCGGCCACGTGGGTGCGGCTCATGCGGCCGGCCGCGATGCCTGCCAGGTAGCGTCCCTGGTAGTAACGCGCGTTGACCGTCGCGACGTTGGGCGCCGTCTTGTAGCCGGTGACCGACTCGAACTTGACGTCCGGAAACTCGCGCGCCACCTTGAGCGTCGGCTCCATGTAGCCGAAGCTCGGCGTGAAGATCAGCCGGTTGCCCTGGCGCGCCAGATCGCGGATCACGCGCTCGGCGTCGGCGCCTTCGGCCACGTTCTCGACGTAGGTGGTGACGACCTTGCCCGGCAGCGCCGCTTCGATGGCCTTGCGGCCTTCGTCATGCTGGTGCACCCAGCCGGCATCGGTGAGCGGCGCGACGTAGACGAAGCCGATCTTGAGCGGCGGTGCGACGGGTTGTGCGGGTGGCGCAGGCTGTGCGGAATGGGCGAACGAAGGAAAAAGCGAAACGCAGGCGGCCGCGAGCGCGGCGGCGAGGTTTTTGTACATGGTGGTCCTCTACATGGCTCCAGAAAGGCAAGGCCCGGCCGCGGAGCAGCGGTCGGGGTCGCGATTCTAGCGGCGCATGACGGGGACCAGCGATCGATCGGGCGGGAGGGTCCGGCTCGATCAGCAGCTCATGCGCAGAGGAGATCCGAGCGACGGAAGCTCAGGCGGCGGGGATGGCGGGCCGGTCCTTGCGGTAGGCGTTCTTCACGGCGATCTTGCCGTCACGGAAGGTGAACACGTCGACCATGCGAGCCTCGACGCGCGAGCCGTTGGCGGCGGTGCCCTTGAATGTGGACTCGGACACGCCGCGGTCGCCGCACACGAAGTGGTCGCCGTCGAGCCAGGCGGCGTCGGGAAAGTTCTTCCATGCAAGCTGGAAGCCTTCGCGCACGGCCTCTAGTCCGACGAAGCTGCGGCCGAGAAGATCGGGTCCGCCGACGGCGTGGAAGGCGCATTCGGGGGCCATGAAGCTCATCAGCGCATTGATGTCGTGGCGGTTCCAGGCGGCGGCGAATTCTTCGAGGAAGGTGACGTTGGGGGTGGTGTTGCTCATGCTGGGTCCTTGGGTGGTGGTGCCTGTTGGGTCGAGCCTAACTGCTGGGGTTTGGGCTTTCCAGAACCAGTTGGGGGGAATCGTGTGGGCCAGTGGGGAGCGCCCGTGGGGAGGTGCGCGGCGTTCGTGTTGGTGGGAGCGCCCGTGGGGCGGTGTGCGGCGTCGTGTTGGTGAGAGCGCCCGTGAGGCGGTGTGCGGCGGGACTGCTTCACTGTGCCGGCCCTTCGGGCTTCCCTGCAGTGCTCACGCGGTCGGGCCGTCGCGGAACTCGCTGCGTTCACTTCGTTCACTGCGCTCGAACAGCCGCGACGAGTCAGA
>JAHJOG010000175.1 GCA_018820395.1 Gammaproteobacteria bacterium
ACTCGTCGCAGCTGTTTGAGCGCAGTGAACGAAGTGAACGCAGCGAGTTCTGCGACGGCCCGACCGCGCGAGCACTGCAGGGAAGCCGCAAAGCGGCCGGCACAGCGAAGCAGTCCCGCCGCACACCGCCCCACGGGCGCTCTCACCAACGCAGACAGAACTGCCCCTACTGGAGGTACTCAGCCACCCGACTCATGCCAGACAACGCACCGATCCCCGGCGCATTCCCCAGCTCGACGTGACCGTCCACCACCCGTCCGATCGCGGGACTCAACAGCGTCCGCAGCGGATTGGGATTCGAGTCGACCTCCAGCATGCCGCCACCTCCCGCCGCCGCGAGCAAATGTCCCGACGCCAGCAGCCCCACGCCCGCGCCCAGGTAGTGCGGACAAAAACGCAGCCCATTCGCCAGCGCGCGCTGGATGACCGGCCACGTGCCCGAAATTCCGCCCCACTTGGCGGCATCCGGCTGCAACACCGACAGCGCACCGGCGTCGAAGGCCGCATCGAAAGCATCGGCCCCCAGCACGTTCTCGCCGCCCGCCAATGGAATCGCGCAGCTCTTGCGCAGCGCCTGCCACTCGCTCCACGGCCGGTCGGCGCGCAGCGGCTCTTCGAGCCAGCCGAGGTGGAAGGGCGCCAGTCGCTGCGCCATCGTCGTGGCCTGCTCCAACGTCCAGCCCTGGTTCGCGTCCACCATCAGCGGCACGTCCTCGCCCAGCGCCTTGCGCAGCGACGCCACGTTGGCAAGATCGCGCTCGTCGCCGAAGCCGATCTTGAGCTTGAACGCGCGGTAGCCATCGGCGCGGCGGGCCAGCGCCGTGTCTTCAGGGCGGTCGGGATTGATGCCGCTCGCGTACACCGGAATCCGGCTTTGCGTACCGCCCAGATAGCGCCACAAGGGCTGGCCGGCGCGACGGGCGCACAGGTCCCACAACGCGAGATCGATGCCCGCGATCGTCTGCGCCATCGGCCCCGGCTCGCCCGACTGAATGGCCAGCACCGCCGTCTCTCGGGTGAGCAGTTCGTAGGCTCCTGCCGGTCCGTCGAAGCGCCGGCCGGCGAGCAGGGGTGCCATCACCGTGTCGAGCAATGCCGCCCGGTGCTCGGCGCCGCAGGCCGGGAAATTGCACCAGATCTCGCCCCAGCCGATGGCGCCGTCCTTGTCCGTCACGCGCACGAACACCGCGGGCCGGTCGCGCATGATGCCGAACGACGTGCGGACCGGCGTGTCGACCGGGTAGCGGAACACCAGGGCTTCGACCTGGGCGAGCTCGATGGGATCGGTGGGCAGCGGTGTCATGGCTTGAGGTTCATTTCGAGGTGGATGGCGTCGCCGCGATAGGTGACTTCACCGAGGTAGATCACCTTGCCGTCCGGGTCCTTGAAGATGCGGCGCACTTCGGCGACCGGCGCATTCACCGGCAGGCCGAGCAGTCGCGCCACCTGCATGTCCGCGGTGCCGATGGTGAGCACCTGGTTCGCGTCGGCGATGTGCACGCTCTTCATGGTGGTCAGGATCGGGATCACGGTCTGGTCGCGAAAGCGCTTCGGGCTTCGGCGGAACACGTCCTGGTCGAGGTAGATGTTGATCACGCAATAGGGCTCGCCCGCGTGCGAGTGCACGCGGCGCATGAACACATAGTGCTCGGCCGCCGTGCCTTCGCCGGCCCGCAGCGGCGGTGAGGTGATCGACTCGTCGATGTTGACGATCTTGGGTTGCGTGTCGCGATAGACACGGGCCAGCTGGTCGAGCGTGGTGACCACCGAGATCGGCCGCCCGGGCTTGGGCGTGCCAGTGACGAAGGTGCCGCGGCCCTGGCGCGCACGCACGAGGCCGTCGCGCGACAGCATCTCGACCGCCTTGCGCAAGGTGACGCGTGCCACGTCGAATTCGGCGACCAGCTCTTCGAGCGAGGGGAGGCGATGGCCCTCGGGCCACTGGCCGCGGGCGATGCGCTGCCGCAGCACGTCGGCCACCTGCAGGTAGCGCGGAATCGGACTCGCGGCGAAATGGTCGGGCATGCTGGTTGTTCAAACGTATGCCCTATAGTACGATTAAACGCAGCGGATTCGCAATCACTGCAAACGCACCCGGCGCTGCTTTACGGCAGCCGCAAATCAGGAGACATCGCCGCCCATGCCAAATCGATCGAGGACGACTCGCATCGCATTGATCCTCGCACCCTGGTGCCTGTTGCTGCTGCTCTGGTATGGGATCCGCGCGAGCGGGTGGATTTCTCCTGCGCTGGTGCCTGCGCCCGGCGACGTGTGGCGACGGTTCGTCGAGCTGTCGCAAGACCGGCTGCCGCTCGACATCTGGATGTCGACCCAGCGCGTCTTCATCGGCGTCGCGCTCGGCATCCTGCTGGCAGTGCCGGTGGGCTTCTGCCTCGGCTGGTACCAGGGTTTGCGCACGTTCATCGACCCGGTCATCAACTTCTTCCGCGCCCTGCCGCCGATCGCGCTGATCCCGCTGGTCATCGTGTACTTCGGCATCGGCGAGCTGGCCAAGACGGTGATTCTTTTCTACGCGTCCTTCTTCGCCGGCGTGATCGTGATGTACGAAGGCATCGCGCAGATCAGCCCGATCTTCGTGCGCGTGGCGCGCACGCTCGGTGCGACGGATTTCGAGATCTTCCGCAAGGTGATCGTGCCGCTCACCATCCCCCACATCCTGACGTCGATCCGCATCGCGCTCGGCGTGGCCTGGGCCACGCTGGTGGCCTCGGAACTCATCGCCGCCCAGCAAGGGCTGGGCGCCATGATCCAGAACGCGTCGTCCTTCTTCCAGCTCGACATCATCTACGTGGGCATCATCTGCATCGGCTTCATCGCGATGAGCATGGACCTGGTGCTGCGCCTGCTCAGCCGCAGGCTGGTGGCCTGGCAGGACCGCATCGCATGACCGAATCAGCACAAGCCTCCGGCAACCTCGGTGCCACACGCATCGTGTTCGACAAGGTGTCGGTCGATTTCGACACCGCGCATGGCCCCATGCGGGTGATCGACGACGTCTCCTTCGAGATCCGCGAGGGCGAGTTCGTATCGATCATCGGGCCGTCGGGTTGCGGCAAGACCACGCTGATGAACATCGTCGGCGGCTTCGTGCGGCCGACCGGCGGCTCGGTGCGGCTCGACGGCAAGGAGATCACCACGCCCGGCCCCGACCGCGGCGTGATCTTCCAGGAATACGGCGTGTTCCCCTGGCTGACCGTGCGGCAGAACATCGAGTTCGGCCTGAAGCTGGCGGCAAGCAAGACGCCGACCGCCGAGCGCGCAGCCATCTGCGAGCGCTACATGGGACTCATGGGCCTGGCCGATTTCGCGTCGCACTTTCCCAAGCACCTGTCGGGCGGCATGCGACAGCGCCTGGCCATCGCGCGGGCCTATGCGGTGCGGCCCGAGTTCCTGCTCATGGACGAGCCCTTCGGCGCGCTCGACGCGCAGACGCGCAGCGCCATGCAGGACCTGCTGCTCGACGTGCTGACCACCGAGCGCAAGACGGTGATGCTGATCACGCACTCGGTCGAAGAGGCGATCTACCTGTCGTCGCGCATCGTCGTGGTGACGGCGAGACCGGCGCGCATCCGCACCGTGATCGACATTCCCTTCGGCTACCCGCGCGCCGAAAACGTGCACGAAGACCCGCGCTTCGCCACCCTGCGGTCGCAGATCCGCGAGCTGGTCATGGAGGAATACGCGGCGCAGGCGAAGCAGACGGTGCGCATGTCGGATTGAGTTTTTTCACCAGGAGACACCATGCAAATGCAACGCAGAACATTGATCCGCACCGGCATCGCGGCGTCCGTCGCCACGCTCGGCGCACCCCTGCTCGCACAGAGCAAGACGCAGGTGCGCGTCGGCTACCTGCACACGCCGGCGGTCGACTCGCACATCTTTCTCGGCCAGGAAATGGGCACTTTCGCCAAGCAAGGGCTCGACCTCAAGCTGGTGCCTTTCACGACCGGGCTGGAGCTGTTCCAGGCCATGATCGGAGGCAGCCTCGATGTGCTGTCCACCGGCGCGGTGATTTCCAACTTTCCGGCGCGCGGGCAGGGCAAGGCTTTCCTGATCAACAACATCGAGTACGCGACCGCGCAGCTGTGGGTGCGTGAAGATTCGGGCATCAAGACCCTGGCCGATCTGAAGGGCAAGCAGATCTCGACCTCGACCGGCACCACCGCGCACGTCTTTCTCGACAGCGCGCTCAAGTCGGTCAACCTCGATTCGGCCAAGGACGTGCGGCTGGTGAACCAGCGCATGTCCGAGGCGGTGTCGTCGTTCATTTCGGGCGCGGTGCCGGCGGTGGCGCTGTGGTCGCCCTTCGACTCGGTGGTGCGTTCCAAGTTGCCGGGCGCGCGCAAGCTGGTCGATGCGTCGGCGTTCTTTCCGCAGGCGGCGATCGTCGGCGGATGGGCTGCGCGCAACGACTACTACGAGAAGAACCAGGCCGTGCTGAGCAAGATCATTGCCGGATGGTTGCCGGTGAACGACCACATCATCAACAACCCCGATGCCGCTGCCGATTCGCTGCAGAAGGCTCAGTACAAGGAAATCCCGCCTGCCGAGTTCCGCGAGCAGTTCAAGGCCTCCAAGTACTACTCGTCGCCCGAATGGCGCGCCAAGTACGCCGACGGCACCGTCACGCAATGGCTGCAGCAAGTGACCGACTTCTTCGTGCAGAACGCCAAGATCGCCAACCCGGTG
>JAHJOG010000176.1 GCA_018820395.1 Gammaproteobacteria bacterium
CGCCCATCACGCTGATGCGCGCGTTGGGCCACATCCAGAGTAAGCGCGGCGAATAGGCGCGGCCGCACATGTCGTAATTGCCGGCGCCGAAACTGCCGCCGATGATGATGGTGAACTTGGGCACGTTGGCCGTGGCCACGGCCGTCACCATCTTGGCGCCGTGCCGCGCAATCCCTTCGTTCTCGTACTTGCGCCCGACCATGAAGCCGGTGATGTTCTGCAGGAACACCAAGGGCGTCTTGCGCTGGCAGCACAGCTCGATGAAGTGCGCGCCCTTCTGGGCCGATTCGGAAAACAGGATGCCGTTGTTGGCCACGATGCCGACCGGCGCGCCTTCGATCTCCGCGAAGCCGCACACCAGCGTGCTGCCGAAGCGCGACTTGAACTCGTGGAACTCGCTGCCGTCGACGATGCGCGCGATGATCTCGCGCACGTCGAAGGGCTTGCGCGTGTCGGTGGGGATCACGCCGTACAGTTCCTCCGCCGGAAACGCCGGTTCGCGCACGGCGCCCGCCCGGCGCCCTGGCGCATCCGCCGCCGCGCTGCGCGCGTTCAAGTGGCCGATGGCGGCGCGCGCGAGCTGCAGCGCATGCAGGTCGTTGTGCGCGAGGTGATCGGCCACGCCCGACAGGCGCGTGTGGACATCGCCGCCGCCCAGGTCTTCGGCCGTGACCACTTCGCCGGTGGCCGCCTTCACGAGCGGCGGCCCGCCGAGAAAGATGGTGCCCTGGTTCTTGACGATGATGCTCTCGTCGCTCATGGCCGGCACGTAGGCGCCGCCCGCGGTGCACGACCCCATCACCACAGCGATCTGCGCGATGCCCTGGGCGCTCATGTTCGCCTGGTTGTAGAAGATGCGCCCGAAGTGGTCGCGGTCCGGGAACACCTCGTCCTGGTTGGGCAGGTTGGCGCCGCCGGAGTCGACCAGGTAGATGCACGGAAGGCGGTTCTGTTCGGCGATCTCTTGCGCGCGCAAGTGCTTCTTGACCGTCATCGGGTAGTAGGTGCCGCCCTTCACCGTCGCGTCGTTGCACACGATCATGCAGTCCACGCCGTTCACGCGCCCGATGCCCGCGATCAGCCCGGCGCCGGGTGCGGCGTCCTGGTACATCGCCATGGCGGCGAGCGGCGCCACTTCCAGAAACGGCGTGCCCGGGTCGAGCAGCTTCGCCACCCGGTCGCGCGGCAGGATCTTGCCGCGTGCGGTGTGCTTGCTGCGAGCGGCCTCGCCGCCGCCAGCCTGGACCTTGGTGACCTGCGCGCGCAGGTCGTCGACCAGGGCGCGCATGGCCGCGGCATTGGCCTGGAATTCGGCGGAACGGGCGTTGAGCCGGGTGGCGAGCTGGGTCATGCGGTCTTTTCTTCTTGGAGCCCGAGGCGGCTCTTCATGGTGTCGCGGATCTTGAACTTCTGGATCTTGCCGGTGACGGTCATCGGGAACTCGGTGACGAACTCGATGTACTTCGGCACCTTGTAGTGCGCGATCTGTCCGGTGCAGAAACTGCGGACCTCGTCGGCGTCGAGCGACTGGCCTGGCTTCGGAATGATCCAGGCGCACAGCTCCTCGCCATAGCGCTTGTCCGGCAGGCCTACGACCTGGACGTCCTGCACCTTGGGATGGCGGTAGAGAAACTCCTCGATCTCGCGCGGGTAGATGTTCTCGCCGCCGCGAATCACGAGGTCCTTGATGCGCCCGACGATGTTGACGTAGCCGTCGGCGTCCATCACGGCGAGGTCGCCGGTGTGCATCCAGCCCTCGCCGTCGATGGCCTCTCGCGTCCTCTCTTCGTCGCCCCAGTAGCCGTGCATCACCGAATAGCCGCGCGTGCAGAACTCGCCCGGCACGCCCGGGGCCACGATCGCGCCCGTCTCGGGGTCGACGATCTTGATCTCAAGGTGCGGCTGGACCTGGCCGACGGTGGACACGCGCTTGTCCAGCGGCGTGTCGGTCGAGCTCTGGCAGCTCACCGGGCTGGTCTCGGTCATGCCGTAGGCGATGGTGATTTCGCTCAGGTGCATCTGCTCGACCACGCGCTTCATCACTTCCGACGGGCACGGCGAGCCCGCCATGATCCCCGTGCGCAGAGTGCTGAAGTCGAACTCGGCGAAGCGCGGATGGTCGAGCTCGGCGATGAACATGGTCGGCACGCCGTAGAGCCCGGTGCACTTCTCGGCCTGCACGGCCTGCATCACGGTGAGGGGGTCGAATCCATCGTTGGGATACACGATGGTCGACCCGTGCGTCATGCACGCCAGGTTGCCCAGCACCATGCCGAAGCAGTGGTACAGCGGCACCGGGATGCACACCCGATCGGCCGGCGTGAGCTTCATGCACTCGCCGATGAAGAAGCCGTTGTTGAGGATGTTGCGGTGCGTGAGCGTCGCCCCCTTGGGAAAGCCCGTCGTGCCGCTGGTGAACTGGATGTTGACCGGGTCGGTGGCCTTCAGCGTCTTCGCTGTGGCGGCCACGCGCGGGTCTTCGGCATCGCCGCTTTCCAGCAGCGCCGAAAAGCGCAGCAAGCCGGGCAGCTCGTCGGCACCGGCGGCGTCGATCCAGGCCACCGTGCGCAGGTGCGGCAGCCGGGCGGCCTGGAGTTGCCCCGGCGCCGCCGTGGCCAGCTCGGGCGCCAGTTCGCGCAGCATGCCGATGTAGTCGCTGGTCTTGAAGCTCTTCATGGTGACCAGCGCCTTGCACGACACCTTGTTGAGCGCGTATTCGAGCTCTGATGTGCGGTAAGCCGGGTTGATGTTCACCAGAATGAGCCCGACCTTGGCCGTGGCGATCTGCATCAGCACCCAGGGCGCGTTGTTGTGCGACCAGATGCCCACGCGGTCTCCGGGTGCGAGGCCCAGCTGCAGCAGCGCGCTGGCGAGCCGGTCGGCCTCGCGGCGAAGCGCGGCGTAGCTGTAGCGGCGCTGCTCGTGCACGCTCACCAGCGCTTCGTGCTCGCCCTGCCGCGCGGCCATGTCGTCGAAGAAATCGCCGATGGTCTGCTCGATGAGCGGCACGTCGGTGGCCCCTCGGGCCAGGCTCTGGTTTAGTGGCATCGTCCTGTCTCCGTTGACGTCGGTTTAAGAATCATCGCTCTTCTTCGTGAAACACCGCGGAACCGGCTCCGCCGGGCCGCTGGTGTTGCCCCTGGTGAGGGGGTTGGCGGCCACACGAAGTGGGCAAGCCTGGGGGAGAGCGAAGCCCTCCCCGGCGAGGGGGTTGGCGAAGCGACACGAAGTGCGCGAAGCCTGGGGGTCAGCTAGTCTCCGAAAACAGTTCGCGCCCGATGAGCATCCGCCGGATCTCGCTGGTGCCTGCGCCGATCTCATACAGCTTGGCATCGCGCCAGAGCCGCCCCACCGGAAACTCGGTGGTGTAGCCGACGCCGCCCAGCGCCTGAATCGCCTCGCCGGCCATCCACGTCGCCTTCTCGGCCGAGTACAGGATGGCGCCTGCAGCATCCTTGCGGAAAGTGCGCGCATGGTCGTCGCGGTCGCAGGCCTTGCCCACCGCGTACACGTAGGCGCGCGTGGCCTGCCAGGTCGAATACATGTCGGCGAGCTTGCCCTGCATGAGCTGGAACTCTCCGATGCTCTGGCCGAACTGCTTGCGCTCGTGCACGAAGGGCAGCACGGCATCCATGCAGGCCGCCATGATGCCCAAAGGGCCGCCGGACAGCACGGCACGCTCGTAGTCCAGCCCGCTCATCAGCACGCGCGCGCCGGCGCCTTCGCCACCCAGAACGTTTTCTTCCGGCACTTCGCAGTTGTCGAAGAAGAGCGGATAGGTGTTGGAGCCGCGCATGCCGAGCTTGTCGAGCTTCGATCCGGCCGAAAAGCCTGCGAAGCCCTTCTCGACGATGAAGGCGGTCATGCCGCGCGCGCCCATCTCGGGGTCGGTCTTGGCGTAGATCACCAGCGTGTCGGCATCGCCGCCATTGGTGATCCACATCTTGCTGCCGTTGAGCACGTAGCGGTCGCCCTTCTTTTCGGCGCGCAGCTTCATGCTCACGACGTCGGAGCCGGCGTTGGGTTCGCTCATCGCGAGGGCGCCCACGTGTTCACCGCTGACCAGCTTGGGAAGGTATTTCTTCTTCTGCGCCTCGTTGCCGTTGCGGTGGATCTGATTGACGCACAGGTTCGAATGCGCGCCGTAAGAAAGGCCCACGGAGGCCGATGCGCGCGACACCTCTTCCATCGCGACGATGTGCGCCAGATAGCCCAGCTCGGTACCGCCGTATTCCTCCTTGACCGTCATGCCATGCAGGCCGAGGTCGCCGAGCTTCTTCCAGAGCGGGTGCGGAAAGAGGTTGTCGCGGTCGATGTCGGCCGCCTGTGGCGCGATCTCGGACGCCGCGAAGTCCTGGATCGCCTGGCGCAGCGAATCGATGGTGTCGCCCAGGTCGAAGTTCAGGCCGGGATCGTGCATGGGTCGTCTCCAGTTGTCGTGGGCGGAAGGTCGCAGCTTACGCGGACTGCCGTTGCATTTGGCGCCACAATGGTTGCAAATTGCGCCACGACTTTCGCTCTTCGGCATGATCCCACCCGTCCCTCGTCCACCGCGCCGCGCCGCCACACCCATGGCCTTCGTGCGAGCGATCGTCGACGGCTACGCGCGCTACGGCCAGAGCCCCGACCGGGCACTCGCGCACGCACAAATTGCGCCGGCCGATTTGACCGAACCTGCCGGCCGCGTGACGGCGGCCCAGTTCGAGGCCCTGTCCGGCTTCGCCATGCAGGAGCTCGACGACGAGGCGCTTGGCTGGTTCTCACGCCGGCTGCCCTGGGGCACCTACGGCATGCTCTGCCGCGCCTCGCTCGGTTCGCCCGACCTCGGCATCGCGATCAAGCGCTGGTGCCGCCACCACCGCCTGCTGACCGATGACATCGCCTTCGACCTGACGGTGAAGGATTCGGTGGCCACGGTGTCGATGATCGAGCACCGGGCGCTCGGCCCGCTGCGCGAGTTCTGCCTGGTGTCCAACCTGCGCTTTCTCCACGGCTTTGCGTCATGGGCGATCGATTCGCGCGTGTCCTTGCTCGAGGCGGGCTTTCCGTACGACGCGCCGCCGCATGCGGACGCGTACCCGTTGATGTTCGGTGGTTCGCTGGTCTTCGGCGCGGCGCGCGCCGGCTACAGCTTCGACAGCCGCTACCTGGCGCTCCCGCTGCAGCGCGACGAAGCCGCCCTCCGGCAGATGCTGCGGCGCGCGCTGCCGCTCACGGTGCTGCAATACCGGCGCGACAGGCTGCTGGGCCAGCGCGTGCGCGAGCTGCTGCGCGCGCGCAGTGCGGAGCCGGCCAGCGCCGAGTCGCTCGCCGGCCTGATGAACATGTCGAGCCGTTCGCTGCATCGCCAGCTGCAGGCGGAAGGCGTCTCGCTGCAATCGCTGAAGGACGAGGTGCGGCGGACCCTCGCCATGGAGCAACTCCGCCGCACCGACAAGCCGATCAAGCAGGTGGCGCAGGCGGTGGGATTCCGGAACGAAAAGAGCTTTTCACGGGCATTTCTGGCCTGGACCGGCGTCACCCCGGGCGCATTCCGCCAGACCGACTGAGGGCGAGGCCCCGGCCCGCCCGATGCGCCGCGAGCGGACGTGAATGGGTCGGCGAGGTGCGCCGGGGCAGGCGCTGCGATATTTCGTGACAAAGTACGAAGCGCCGGCTCCCGTGTGCCGGAGTCGGACGCCAAGCGCCCGCCGATGAGCCTACGATCCGGGCATGCAAATTCCCGATACCGACACCTCCGAATACGCCGCGCTCATCGAGTTCGCAGCCACGTCGGGCCGTTCGCGCATCCACCCCGCCGTCAGCGACAACGCCAGCGAATTGATTTCCGGTTTCTGGTCGGCCCGCGCTCACGCGATGACCGAAGCGATCAACGCGGTCGCCAAGGCTGCGACCCGCCTCTTGCCCTGAGTCCGCTCAGGGTGCCCAGTCGGCCAGGAGCGCCGGCAGTTGGGCCATGTCGCTGAAGATCCTGACCGCACCCGCCGCCCGCAAGGCATCGGGGCCGCTGTGCCCCAGATCGCTCGGGCTGTAGCCGAACACCGTCGCGCCCGCCTCCGCTCCGGCGGTGGCTCCGGTCACCGTGTCCTCCACGACCGCGCACCGCGTCGGATCGGCGCCCAACGCGGCAGCTGCCGCCAGGTACACGTCCGGGGCCGGCTTGGAGCGCGGCATCTCATGCCCGCTGAAGACGCGGCCTTCAAAGCATTCCAGGATGCCGATCATCTCCAGCTGAAGCTCGACCTTGTGCCGGTCGGCGCCCGACGCGCAAGCGATGCGCCCGTCGGTGGCGCGATGAATGGCGCGCACCGCGTCGACTGCATTGGGAATCGCGACCAGGTCGCGCTCGAGCGCCGCATTGCGCCGCAGCCGAAAGGTGGTGAGCCATTCCGGCGTCAGCACGAAACCCGTGCGGGATTCGATGAGGGCGGACTCGTCTTTCACGGCCTTGCCGGTGAAGAGCCGCATCGACTCCTGCACCGTCAGCTGCCAGCCGAGCTCGCCGAGCATCTGAGCCAGGACGCCGTTGGTGATGGGCTCGGAATCGACCAGAACGCCGTCGCAGTCGAACAGCACGGCTTCGAAGGGAAAAGAACGCATCGTTCGATCCTACCAACCGTGCGTGCCCGGTCCGCGTCGATCAGTCCCGCGGGGCGTGGATCGGGATGTAGATCTCACCGCCGCCCGCCTTGAATTCGGCGGACTTCGCGGCCATGCCGGCGGACACGGCCGCCTGGCTGTCGATGCCGCGCTCCGCCGCGTACTCGCGCACTTCCTGCGTGATCTTCATCGAGCAGAACTTGGGGCCGCACATCGAGCAGAAATGCGCCACCTTGCTGGCGTCCTTGGGCAGCGTTTCGTCGTGGAACTCGCGCGCCGTGTCGGGGTCGAGCCCGAGGTTGAACTGGTCTTGCCAGCGGAACTCGAAGCGCGCCTTGCTGAGCGCGTCGTCGCGCGCGCGGGCGCCCGGATGGCCCTTGGCGACATCGGCGGCATGGGCCGCGATCTTGTAGGCGATGATCCCCTGCTTCACGTCGTCGCGATCGGGGAGGCCCAGATGTTCCTTGGGCGTGACGTAGCACAGCATCGCGGTGCCGGCCCAGCCGATCATGGCGGCGCCGATCGCGCTGGCGATGTGGTCGTAGCCCGGTGCGATGTCGATGGTGAGCGGGCCGAGCGTGTAGAACGGCGCCTCGTGGCAATGCTTGAGCTGCTCGTCCATGTTGGCCTGGATCAGGTGCATCGGCACATGGCCCGGGCCTTCGATCATGGTCTGCACGTCGTGCTTCCACGCGAGCTGGGTGAGTTCGCCCAGGGTGCGCAGTTCGGCGAACTGGGCCTCGTCGTTGGCATCCGACGCGCAGCCCGGGCGCAGGCCGTCGCCGAGCGAAAAGCTCACGTCGTAGGCCTTCATGATGTCGCAGATGTCTTCGAAGTGCGTGTAGAGAAAGCTCTCGCGATGGTGCGTGATGCACCACTTGGCCATGATCGATCCGCCGCGCGAAACGATGCCCGTGCGCCGGTCCGCCGTGAGGTGGATGAAGGGCAGCCGAAGGCCCGCGTGGATGGTGAAGTAGTCGACACCCTGCTCGGCCTGCTCGATCAGCGTGTCGCGATAGATTTCCCAGCTGAGGTCTTCCGCCACGCCGCCGACTTTTTCGAGCGCCTGGTAGATCGGCACCGTGCCGATCGGCACCGGGCTGTTGCGCACGATCCAGTCGCGCGTGGTGTGGATGTTGCGGCCGGTCGACAGGTCCATCACGTTGTCGGCGCCCCAGCGGATGGCCCACACCAGCTTTTCCACTTCTTCCTCGATGCTGGAGGTGACCGCCGAGTTGCCGATGTTCGCGTTGATCTTGACCCGGAAGTTGCGCCCGATCGCCATCGGCTCGACTTCCGGGTGGTTGATGTTGGCGGGAATGATGGCGCGCCCGCGGGCCACTTCGTCGCGCACGAACTCGGGCGTGATGGTCTTCGGGATGCTGGCGCCCATGGGTCGTCCGGCCAGGCGCTTCTCGCGCGCCGCGTCGGCCAGGTACTCGGCCATCCATTCGCGCTTGCCGTTCTCGCGCAGCGCGACGTATTCCATCTCGGGCGTGACGATGCCGCGGCGGGCGTAGTGCATCTGGCTCACGTTCATTCCGCTTCGGGCCCGGCGCGGTGTGCGCTGCAATGCGGCCGCGTCGGCGCGCAGCGTGGCCAGGCGCTCGGCGTCGCGATCGGCATGCGTGGCGCCATCGTCGAGCATCCGGTGCATGCGGCCCTCGTAGCTTTCGGTGTCGCCCCGCTCGTCGATCCAGGCGGCGCGCACCGGCTCCAGGCCTCGGCGCACGTCGATCGTCGCCGACGGGTCGGTGTACGGGCCGGAGGTGTCGTAGAGCGACACGGTCTCGCCGTTGGTGAGCCGCACGTCGCGCACCGGCACCCGAAGGTCGGGCCGGCTGCCGATGACGGCGCTCTTGGTGGAAGCGGGAAAAGGCTCGCGCGTGAGCGTGAGCAGTGAAGCGAACTTGTCCTTGGCATTCATGCGGGGCACTCCGTGATTTCGGTGGATGGGTGCTCCGCAATTCGCTCCGGATCGGCGCCTCGGTGGAATGCCGGGGGCCGGGGAGTCGCAGCTCTTCTTACGCTGGTATGAACCAGATCAAGTTCGCGGGTTCGGCCACTTTGCCATCTCAGCGCACCACTGTGCGCACCCCGGAGCGAGGTGGAGTGTACGCCCCGCCCGCGGCGCGCTCAAGCCGCGTGTGCGGCCGCGGCACCGGGCGGCATGCGATCCGGCTCGGAAGCCGACAAGCGATCTTCGTCTGCCCAGGCCGACAGCCCGCCGGCGAGCACCCGCACCCGCGTCAACCCGCCTGTCGACAGGATGCGCGCGCCCACGACGGCCGAGACGTCGTCGGGGCAGTCGCAGAAGGTCACCACGTCGCGGTCGATGGGCAGGCTGCCGAGTCGCTCTGCCAGCATACCCAGAGGAATGCCGAGCGCGCCCGGTATCGAGCGATCGTCGGACGCACGCTCCCGCGCCGACCGCACGTCGATGACCAGTGGGGCGCCATCGCCGGCGAGCGCCCCGCGCAACGAGGCCACGTCGATCCGATCGAAACCGGCCGTGCTGCGGGCCAGCCGACGGGTCTGGTAGCGCCACCCGACGAAGGCGACCAGGGCAATGACCAGAACGAGCGTCGCGACGAGGCCGATGCCCGAGAGCACCGCCAGCACTTCCTGAATGGCGCCGTGAAAGAGGCGCCCGAGGCCGAGAAAGCCCAGGGTCCAGATGAGCGCCGCCAAGGTTTCATAGGACAGGAAGCGCCGATTCGACATGCCGCTCGCGCCGGCCATGGGCGGCGCGACCAGCGACACGCCGGGCACGAACTTCGCGGCGATGAGCGACAGGCCGCCCCAGCGGTCGAGAATGGTCTCGCTGCGCTTGACGCACGAATCGGCCGACAGCGAAATGCGGCACAGCAGGCGCATCACGCCGAGGCCCCAATGCCGCCCCGCCAGGAACCAGGCACCATCGCCCAGCAGGTTGCCCAGCAGCGCGGCGCCCGCCACCCAAGGAAGGTACGCGCCCGCCCCGACCGACAGGCCGCCCGCAACGACGAGAAAGGGCACGGCCGGGACCGGCGCACCGAGCCTCGCCGCCAGCGTCACCGCGAAGACGACCAGCGGTCCTTGTTCGACCAGCAATGCGATGAGATCGTTCATTTCAGGTCGATGTCCGAATAGAAGGCGACGCCGTGGCCCTGCGTGTTGTCGGCATCGGCCGAAATCGCGATGGCGACCACGTCGGGCATCGCACCGTCGCTCTCGTCACCGAAGGCGCGGCGATAGTCGGCCAGCAGGTTGCGGCGCTCGCCGAGCCAGGGGCTGCCGGCGGCCGGGCCGGACTCCAGCACCATCATCCGCATGCGCCGGGTGAACACGTTGTCCAGCGACGCGCCCTTGGCTTCCCTGCCGTCCCACACGTAGCACAGCGCCTCGCTGGGCACGTCTTCGCCGGTGGCCGCGCGCGCCACCGCGAGGCGCGTGCGCTCGCCGATCGACAACTGGCTCGCCGGAAAATTGAAAAAGACGCACAGCTTGGCCACGCCGTCGTCACCGCCCCGCGTGTGCAGGTTGGTGTGCTGAACGAATTCATCCACCTTCCAGCGCCAGGAGAGCGTCGTGGCTTCGTTCAGGGGCACGCGCGTGGCGTGCACGAGGTTGCCGTAGGACTTGTCGGCTTCGACGCGCAGCACCTGCTGGGCGCCTTCCTTCACGATATCGAAACGGGTCGGCGCCTTGTTCGGCAAGCCGGTGAAGCGCCAGCCGGCGGGGGCTGGCGTGCCTTCTGCAGCCGAGAACGGCGCGATCGCAGGCGCGGCAGCATCGCCCGCCTGCGCCGGCCCTGCCAGCCCGAGCCAAGCCAGGGCCACGGCCGCAGCCAGCCCGAGCCACCCTGCGGGGCTCTGGCGGATCGTGTGGCGTGCGTGGCTGAGCATGGTGTCGCTTTCGGACGGATCGCTGTGGACGATGAAGTCGGGGGCTGCAGAGAGCGCAAGGGCCCCAGGTCATCACTGGCATCGAGTGTGAAGCGAAAGCGCTTCCGGATAAATGGCCCGAAAGGAATATCACTGTCTCCTGGAGCGACACAATGGCGGCCCTCGGAGCGACCTCAGGCAACCGGGGGTCGACACATTGACGCCGGCAAGAGCGGCAAGAGTGGCGGCGCGCAGGGCGCGGGCAGGCTCAGCGCGGGTCGCCGTCGACGTAATACCAGCGGTCGAGCTCGCCGTCGGTCTCGCGCAGGAAGCGACTGCGCTCGTGAAGGCGGGTGGCAACGCCGGCTGCGCTGCGCTGCCGCGCGACGAACTCGACTTCGGCATGGTCGCCGTCGAGCATCGAGCGGGACCGCACGTCGAGGCCGAGCCATTTGACGCCCGACTCGAAATCCAGCTGCGCCGGGCGGCGCGACGCATGCCAGGTGGCGAGCAGGTAGTCCGCCCGCTCCATCACGAAGGCGGTGTAGCGGGAGCGCATGAGCGCTTCGGCGTCGACGGCGGGCGAATGGTCGAAGTCGTCGAGGAAGCGCCCGCAGCACTGCGCGTAGGAGACCGGCAGGTCACGACGGTCACGGCGTCCGCAGGGGCAAGGGGAGCGGCCATTGGCGACAGGGTTCGAGGACATGGGGCGCGGTGGTTGATCGGGGCTGGACACGGGCGTCAGGCCAGCGCACGCTGAATCAGCAGCTTCTGGATGTCGGACGTGCCCTCGTAGATCTGGCACACGCGCACGTCGCGGTAGATCCGCTCGAGCGGAAAGTCGTTCAGGTAGCCGTAGCCGCCCAGCGTCTGGATGGCCGCGCTGCAGACGCGCTCGGCCATTTCACTGGCGAAGAGCTTGGCCATCGCGGCTTCCTTCAGGCAGGGAAGGCCCGCGTCACGCAGGCTGGCGGCATGCCAGATCAGTTGCCGGGCGGCTTCGAGGCCGGTGGCGCATTCCGCCAGCCGGAAGCCGACGGCCTGGTGGTTGAAGATGCTGTCGCCGAAGGCCTGACGGTCCTTCGCGTAGGCCAGGGCGACGTCGAATGCGCTGCGCGCCATGCCCAGGCTTTGCGCCGCGATGCCGATGCGGCCGCCCTCGAGCCCACCGAGCGCAATCTTGTAGCCCTCGCCTTCCTGGCCGATCAGGTTCTCGGCCGGGACGCGGCAGGCATCGAACTGGATCAACGCCGTGTCGCTCGAGTGCTGCCCGAGTTTTTCTTCGACCCGGGCGACCTTGTAGCCCGGCGCGTCGGTCGGCACGATGAAGGCGCTCATCCCGCGCTTGCCGGCCCCTTTGTCGGTGACGGCGATGACGATCGCCACCTGCCCGTTCTTGCCGCTGGTGATGAACTGTTTGGCGCCATCGATCACCCAGCCGTCGGTGTCCTTCTGCGCCACGGTGCGCAGCGACGAGGCATCGCTGCCGGCCTGCGGCTCCGTCAAGCAGAACGCGCCGAGCATCTGCCCCTGGGCCAGCGGGTGCAGCCACTTCTTCTTTTGCTCGGCGTTGCCGTAGCGCATGAGGATGGCGTTGACGGGGCAGTTGGTGACGCTGATGGCCGTGCTGGTGCCGCCGTCGCCCGCCGCGATTTCTTCGAGCACCACGGCCAGCGTCAGGTAGTCGAGCCCGGCCCCGCCGTCATCCTGCGGCACGCAGATGCCATAGGCACCCAGCGCCGCCAGTCCCGCGTGAGCTTCTTTGGGAAACACGCGTTCACGGTCCCAGCGTGGCGCGTTCGGCCAGAGCTCGGCCTGGGCGAAATCGCGCACGGCGTCGCGCACGGCCTCTTGGTCGGGGGTGAGCAGCACGGCCTAGCTCCTCCAGCGCCGATGATCGGCTGGCAGCACAAAGTACGAAATGAGCGCACTGGATGAGAAACGGTGCATTGGCGCATGCCTCCAGGACGACGAAGGCCTTCATTCTAAGGAGGTGCTTGTCATAGCATGCGCCATGCTCTACTGGAACGAAGAACTCGAGACGCTGCCTTGGGACGCCGTGGAACGCTGGCAGGCGGGCCAACTGGCGCCCTTCCTCGGCGCGCTGCGCCAGCGCTCGGCGCTCTACCGCGACCAGTGGCGCGACCTGCCGGCCGAGCTCGCCATCGAGCGTTTCGAAGACCTGGGCCGACTGCCTTTCACAACCAAGCAGGCGGTTCGCGACGCGCAGGACCGCGCGGCGGACGAAATGCCGCTCGGTGCCGGGCAGGCCGTGCCGACGCGTGATCTGGTGCAGGTGATCTCGTCGTCCGGCACAACCGGTGCCCCGCTCTACTACGGCCTGACTGCCGCCGACGTCGATCGGATGGGCGATGCGATCGCCAACAACTTCTTCACCGCCGGCATCCGGCCGGACGACGTGGTGGCCCATCTGGTCGGGCTGCCGATGCTCGCCGGCGGGCTTCCGTATGCCGACGCCTTCCGGCGCATCGGCGCGGCGCTGTGCTGGCTCGGCGGCTTTCCAACCGACCGCATCCTGCGCGAGATGCGCCGGCTGCGCGTCACCGCGCTCCTGGCCACCACGTCCTTCGCTCTTTACCTGAGCGAGGAATGGGCCGCGAGCGCGGGCGAAGGCAGTGCGCCATCGCGCCTTGCCAAGGTGCTGTGCGGCGGCGAGCCCGGGCTCGATCAGCCGGAGGTGCGCCGCAAGATCGAAGATGGCCTGAGCATCACGACCTTGCGCGACACCATGGGCCTGGGCGACATGATCCCCGGCATGTGGGGCGAGTGCGAAGCGCATTCGGGCATGCACTTCAATGCGCAGAAGCATGTCGCCGTCGAGCTGGTCGACCCCGACAGCGGCGCGCGCGTGCCCTGGCGTGAAGGCGCGACGGGCGAGCTGGTCTACACGGCGCTCGCGCGCGACGCCACGCCGCTGGTGCGCTACCGCTCGCGCGATCACGCACTCGTCACCGGCGCCGAGCGCTGTGCGTGCGGCCGCACCAGCCCGCGCATCCGGTGCATCGGCAGGACCGACGACATGCTGATCTACCGGGGCATGAACGTGTTTCCGACGGCGATCCGCGATGTGCTCGTCAAGGACTCGCAAGGCCGGCTCGATCCGGCCGTGCGCATCTGGAAAGAGAGCGCGCAGCAGGTCCGCTTCGAGGAAGCCATTCAGGTCGATGCCGAAGCGGTGTCCGGCGTGCCGGCGGACGCCTACGCAGCCCTGGCGCGCGAGCTCGAAGCGCAGGTGCGGGCGCAGTTGCAGGTGCGCATCGCACTCAGCGTTCTGCCGCCTGGCAGTCTGCCGCGCAGCGTGTACAAGAACTCGCTGCTGGCGGTGCGCGGAGCACCCTGAACCGGCTGCGCCGCAACCACCAGCCCAGCCGGCGTCTGACCGGCTCGCCCAGTCCAGCGCCAAATTCAGCGTCGCGAATCGCTCACCCGCAACACCACGGCCATGCCGGTGTCGCCCGCTGCGCATCCGGAGAACAGGCCGTACCCGCCGCCCTTCAGCACGAGTTCCTCGATGAGCTCGATCACGCTGCGCAGCCCGGTCGGGCCCTGAGGATGGCCCCAGACCAGCGAGCAGCCGAAGTTGTTCATTGACATCGGATCGATGCCGAAGCTGTCGGCGAAGTAGATGTCGTTCACGACGAAGGGGTTGTGGGTCTTGATCGCGGCGATGTCTCCGATTTTCAGCCCCGCGGCGGCAAGCGCCTTGGCTGCCGCCGGAACCGGTGCCTCGGGCATGTATCCCCGTTCGACGCGGGCCTGGCCGAAGGCAATCAGGTCGATGGCAATGGCCGGGTCGCTCGACAACTGCGCCGCCCGGTCCGCATGCGTCACGACGATCGCGGCCGAGCCGTCCGCCGGATGGGTCTGCCCCCCGAAGGTGACAGTGCCGCCCTCGACCACCGGGCGCAGCGCGGCCAACCCTTCGGCCGTGGTCGGATGAATGCCCTCGTCGCCGGACAGGGTCTTGACCGTCTTGGTGAAGCGCTCGTTGGGCACCTCGAAAGGCAGGTCCATGAATCGGCGCAGAAAGGCCGCGTCGTCGGACATTGCCTCTGCGTACTGCCGGTACCGATGCGCCGTGACCTCGTTCTGCCGGCTCGTGGAGATCCCATGGCGCGACGCCACGTTCTCCGCCGTCTGGATCATCTTGAGTCCGGTCAGCGGGTCGCGCTCGAAGTTGTCGAGCACCCAGTTCTCGTGCACGCCGGTGCCGCCCGGCCCCTGTGGCGCCGGGTAGTAGAGATGCGGCCCGTTGGACGTCCGATCCGCGGTCAGCACCAGCGCGGCCGTCGCCGCGCCCTGGCCGATTTCCGCTGCCGCGGCCTGAAGGCTGCGCGCCCCGGTCGCGCAGGCCTGGTTGATGGTCGGGCCGCCCACCGAATCGGCACCGAGTTCGCCCATGACCCAGGGCAAACCGTAAAAGGCGCCCTGCTGCGGAACCGTGGTGCCGAGCACGCCGAAGTCGAAGACGTCGACTGGGATCTTTCGCTTGTCGAGAGCGTGCCGCCCGACGTGCATCGCGAAGCGCAGGCTGTGCAAGGAGCCGAAGCTGCCCTGCCAGCGAGCGAAGGGTGTGGACCAGTAGGCGCCGTACGGAATCGACGCCAGCGGCGCCGCACTCATGCCATCTCGATCGCGACCGCCGTGCCCTCGCCGCCGCCGATGCACAGCGTGGCGATGCCGCGCTTCAGGCCGCGCTGCTGCAGCGCATGGATCAGCGTGACCATGATGCGCGCGCCGCTGGCGCCGATCGGGTGGCCGAGTGCGCAGGCGCCGCCATGCACGTTGACGATGTCGTGCGACAGCGAAAGCTCGTGCATCAGCGCCATCGGCACCACGGCGAAGGCCTCGTTGACTTCCCACAGGTCGACGTCCTTGACCGACCAGCCGGTCTTCTTGAGCAGCTTGGCGACGGCGCCGACCGGCGCGGTGGAGAACCACTCGGGCTGCTGCGCGTGCGTCGCGTGGCCGACCAGCCGCGCGATCGGCTTGACGCCGAGCCGCTCGGCGCTGCTGCCGGTCATCATGACGAGCGCCGCGGCGCCGTCGTTGATCGACGAGCTCGACGCTGCGGTGATGGTGCCGCCTTCTTTCTTGAAGGCCGGCTTGAGCGTGGGGATCTTGTCGAGCTTGACCCGGCCCGGCCCTTCGTCGATGGCGACCACGGTGTCGCCGCCGCGGCCCTTGACGGTCACGGGCGCGATCTCGGCCTTGAAGGCGCCCGAGGCGGTCGCTGCCTTGGCGCGCTCGACGCTGGCGATGGCGAACGCGTCCTGCTGTTCACGGCTGAAGTTGTACTTGGCGGCACAGTCTTCGCCGAAGGTGCCCATCGAGCGGCCGGGCTGGTAGGCGTCTTCCAACCCGTCAAACATCATGTGGTCGAAGATGCGGTCGTGGCCCATGCGGTAGCCGCCGCGCCCCTTGAGCATCAGATAGGGCGCGTTGGTCATGCTTTCCATGCCGCCGGCGACCATGATCTCGTGCGTGCCCGCGAGCAGCATGTCGTGGGCCATCATGGCTGCCTTCATGGCCGAGCCGCACATCTTGCTGAGCGTGACGGCCCCTGCGCTGTCGGGCAGGCCACCCTTGTAGGCCGCCTGCCGCGCCGGCGCCTGGCCCTGCCCGGCCATGAGGCAGTTGCCGAACAGGACCTCACCAATGGCGTCGGCC
>JAHJOG010000177.1 GCA_018820395.1 Gammaproteobacteria bacterium
CGCCGCTCACCTCAAACTCTCCGCACCACTCACACTTCTCAACCCACCCTCCAACCAACGACATCAGCGCCGCCTCAGCGACCCCAGCATCTTCGGCATTCCAGCAAACCCAGAAGCAGTAGCGCAGCCCTCGATTATGACACGAAAAAAGCGCCATTCATTGCCGCGCGGTTCGTACGGATGCAGGCAAAGCCTGTGGCCAGCTTGTCCGAAAAGGACTGATATCCAGCCCACCGCGCCGCGTGTAGCGAGCGTAAACCGAAAGCTTCGTCGGCCGGCAGCGTCGCCAGATGTCATTGAACATGCGCTCCACGCACGGCTCATGAAACTCGTTGTGATCGCGGAAGCTGACGATGTAGGCCAGTAACCCAGCCTGCTCGATCGGCGGGCCGGTGTACCGAACCTGCACGCTGCCCCAATCGGGCTGCCCTGTGACCAGACAGTTGCTCTTTAGCAGCCGACTGGTGAGTGTCTCCGACACAGGGACCTGCAATGCATCCGCTGAGAGCAATTCTGGCGCGGGTCGATACCGCGTGCATTCGATATCCAGGCGGTCAAGGTCCAGTCCGGCGAGTTCCTGTATCTCCTCTCGCGCGAAGGACTCGGGCGCGACAAGATTGACGCCGATGCCTCCCGTGCGCGAGCCTCCGCGCCAATGCGCTTCGGAGAGATCTGAACTCAGTCGGTCGCGCACAGCATCGGCACTTTCGAACGTGCTGCCGTTGAAACTGTTCAGGTACAGCTTGAAGGACTTGCTTTCGATGATATTGGTCGTCTCGCAAGGCACTGTGAAGCGCGCAATGGCTACCTGCGGTTTGCCTCGTGGGTTGAGCCAGCTCACTTCATAGGCCGTCCACAGGTCAGCGCCGAAGAACGGGAGCGAGCTTTCCGCTATCCCCATGCTCTCTCGCTGGGTGGCGCGAGAGATCGGATAAAGCAGTCCCGCATCGTATCGATCGACGTAGGCCGACGTTCGCCCCAACTGAGATTGCTCCGGAGAATGACTGTCGATACTCATGCACGATCCTCAGCTGATTTCAAGAACGGAACGACGTATTTCAGAAGAATGTCGACGACCTGCGGCGGCAAGTCGTGGCCCATACCGGGAACCGCGATGAACTGCGCTCCGGGTATGCGCGCCGCGGTGTCCATGCCACACGCGATGGGCACCAGAGGATCAGCATCACCGTGAAGGACAAGAGTGGGGCTGCATATCTTGCGCAGTTCCTCTTCTCGACCAAGATCGGCGCCGACAGCCAGCATCTGCCGTGCGACGCCGGTGGGACGGTAGGCTCGGCGCAACGCCCGGGTGATTCGGCTCACTTGCGCACCTTCGTCCTGCCGATAAGCCGGGCTCGAGATGAGGCGAACCAGCCCCAGACTGTGCGTAACGAGTGCGGTTTCATCGTTCGATGCGGGCCGCCGAAACAATGCGGCAGCGACGTCCGCTCGAGGGCCAGGCAAGTTCCTGGCGCCGCTCGAACTCATGATGCTGACCAGACTGGTCACGCGGTGCGGCGCGGTGGCGGCCACCCGCTGGGCGATCATTCCCCCCATCGACGCCCCGATGACGTGCGCGCTCTCGATCTCCAACGCGTCGAGCACGCCAATCGAATCGGCGGCCATGTCTTGGAGCGTGTACGCCGAGCGCACACGCAGACCGAGACGCTGACGTATTCCTTGCCAAACCAAGTTCGCAGGAGGCACTTCGTCGAACCCCTGACTGAGGCCGATGTCCCGGTTGTCATGTCGAACCACGCGGAATCCCGACTCGACGAGCGCCTCAACCAACTGATCCGGCCATGCGATCAACTGCATGCCGAGGCCCATGATCAAAAGGACGACCGGACGCTCCTTGCCTCCGACGTCATCGACCTCGATCTGAATCCCATTGGCGGTGACTTTCATGGCAGGTCCGTCGCACGTCCCATCAGACGAACTTTCGTTCCCGCAACCACTTGGTCGCCACCCACTTCTCCCCGGCGATCACAGGCGCGCCACCATGCAAGGTCCGCGTTGCCGGATCAGGTCGGTCGTAGCTGAAGAAAACTCCCGTCCCACGTTTCGGGGCGACCTCGAGCCCGATGTCGGGAAACGTCGTGCCGCCCCCGTGTTCCGGCTCTTGAAGGTACATCACAAGCGTTGCCAGGCGCTGCCCGCCACGCCGGAGAATCGTCGGCGTGCCGGGCTCATTGGGGTCGAAGTAATCGTAGTGGGGTCGGTATTGCGCACCCGGCTGATAGCGAAGAATTTGCAAACCTTCACCGAATTCGAGCGGCCACTGCAAAAGTGCTGCAATCCGCTGCTCAAGGGTCGCAACGACCGCGTTCTCGCCTCGCTCGAAGAACATTCCGTCGCTGGTGCGGTCCACGTTGAGCGTCTCGCCGCCGGTCTGCGTTTCGACTGTCAGGGAGCGTGCGAGCCTCAACTTGGCCGCAGCGATCAGTTGCTCACACTCCTCGCGCGACAACAGGTTTCCGAAGACGATGACTCTCGGATTGCGAAGCGTCTGCAACACCTCGACGCGCCGGCCCGCCGCGTCGATGTACAACGGCGACCCCGACAGGTCAGGACCGGGCATCGACGCGCGCGGTGCCACGGCCACGGACTCTCCCTTCGCCGCTTTTTCGACCTCGGCAAGCGCAGCGTCCGCCACGCCATCGTGCCAACCCGCATCGCGCATCGAGGCACGCAGACTCGCCAGGGAATGTCCTGCGGCGAGCTGCGCCGCGACCCATTCGCGTAACTCGGGGCTGATGGATTGACCAGCACTCATTCGGCTCTCCTTCGAAACACGAGGCGCCCGGGATCAGATGCAGACTTGTCGAATGCGTAGCCTTCATAGTCGAAACCCTCGAGGCTTCGGGGCGTGCTCGCCTTATGAACGACGGCCCACCGCGCCATCAGTCCGCGAGCGCGCTTGGCGAAAAAGCTGATGACCTTGAAGCTGCCGCTCTTCCATTCCTCGAACACGCAAGCGACGACCCTCGCCTTGAGCAAACTGCAATCAACGGCGCTGAAGTATTCATTCGACGCGAGATTGATGATGACCGGCGTTCGATCAGCGACCAGCCGGTCGTTCAGATGCGCAGCGATTCGTCCGCCCCAGAAAGCGTACAGGTCCTTGCCGTGGCGATTTGCAAGGCGAGTACCCATTTCAAGCCTGTAGGGCTGCAGCAGATCGAGGGGCTTCAATACCCCGTAAAGCCCGCTCAGGATGCAAATGTGCTCCTGCGCCCATGTGAGCTGCCTGGGGCTCAGAGTGCGAGCGTCGAGGCCCCCGTACACATCTCCGTCGAACGCGAATGCAGCTGGCCTTGCATTGGAGGGCGTCCCGACCGGTTTCCAAGCTGCATACCGCTCGACGTTGAGCGCCGCCAGCTTTTCCGACAAACGCATCAAATCCGCCACCTGGCGTTCGGTCTTCTGCCGCATGAGCTTGATCAGTTCGGATGCCGGCCCGGCCGCGCCGCCAAAGTGTGGCTGCGTGGAGGGAACGACATCCGAGACGGAACTGCGATAGTCGAGGGACTTGGCAGGCGAGAGCAAAAAGAGCATCCAAAGATTATCTTCGCGCCACGTCGAGAACCATGGCCAAGGCCGAGATGCCCGGTAACGAGAATGGTCGGCATGGCACCTTGCTCGGACCTCCGCGAACCTGCGTCGAATAAAATTGGCGCCTGGTCCACCATCACCAGCGGCATCCTGCGGGATGCCGCTCGTTTTTGCATCCTCATGAGCGATACCTCTGCACAGCCAGGCCTCGACAGCCTTTCCAAATCGTTCGAACCCGCAGCCATCGAAGCACAGTGGGGTCCGGAATGGGAACGCCGCGGCTATGGCCGTGCTGGCTTTCGCGGAACCGGGGTCGCACGGGATGGTGCACCCTCCTTTGCGATTCAGCTTCCTCCTCCTAACGTGACGGGGACGCTGCATATGGGCCATGCGTTCAACCAGACCGTGATGGACAGCCTGACCCGCTATCACCGCATGAGCGGCGACAACACCTTGTGGATGCCGGGCACCGACCACGCTGGAATCGCAACGCAGATCGTCGTCGAGCGTCAACTGCAGGAACAAAACTCCAGCCGTCAAGAACTAGGTCGCGAAGGCTTCGTTGCCCGGGTGTGGGAGTGGAAACAAAAATCGGGCAACACCATCACCACGCAGATGCGGCGCATGGGCGATTCCGTCGACTGGAGCCGCGAATATTTCACGATGGACCCAGCCCTGTCGAGCGTGGTGACCGACACCTTCGTCAAGCTCTACGAGGAAGGCCTGATCTATCGCGGAAAGCGGCTGGTGAATTGGGACCCGGTTCTCAAGACGGCGGTGAGCGACCTGGAAGTGGAAAGCGAAGAAGAAGACGGATCCCTCTGGCACATCGCTTACCAGCTGGAAGATGGTTCGGGCTCGCTGACCGTAGCAACCACGCGACCTGAGACCCTGCTCGGCGACGTTGCTTTGATGGTCCATCCGGACGATGACCGTTACCAGCATCTCGTGGGTCGACGCGTCAGACTTCCGCTGGTCGACCGCCTGATTCCGATCATCGCGGACGACTACGTCGACAAGGATTTCGGCACAGGTGTCGTCAAGGTCACGCCCGCGCACGACCACAACGACTACGCAGTCGGGCTGCGGCATCAGTTGCCGATCATCGGCGTACTCTCGCTCGACGCGACGATCAACGACAACGCGCCAGAAAAGTACCGTGGCCTCGATCGCTTCGTCGCCCGCAAGTCGATCGTCGCCGACCTCGAGGCGCAAGGCTCGCTGGTCGAGACCAAGAAGCACCGGCTGACCGTCCCACGTTGCGCACGCACGGGAGCCATCGTCGAGCCCATGCTGACCGACCAGTGGTTCGTCGCCATGACGAAGCCCGACGCCGGCGGACAGTCGATTGCCCAGAAGGCGATCGACGCCGTACGCAGTGGCGAAGTGCGTTTCGTCCCGGAAAACTGGATCAACACCTTCAATCACTGGATGGAGAACATCCAGGACTGGACCATCTCCCGCCAACTCTGGTGGGGGCATCAGATCCCGGCGTGGTACGACGAGGACGGCAAGGTCTATGTCGCGCGCGACGAAGCCCAGGCTCAGGCGCAAGCGCCTGGCAAGACGCTCGTTCGCGACGAAGACGTGCTCGACACTTGGTACTCCTCGGCCATGGTTCCGTTTTCTTCGCTCGGCTGGCCGCAGGAGACCCCCGACTACGATCTCTACCTCCCATCGAGCGTGCTGGTCACCGGCTACGACATCATCTTCTTCTGGGTCGCGCGGATGATCATGATGACCCGGCACTTCACGGGACGGGTGCCGTTTCGTCATGTGTACATCCACGGCCTCGTGCGCGATTCGCACGGCAAGAAGATGAGCAAGTCCGAAGGCAATGTGCTGGACCCCGTCGATCTCATCGACGGAATTGCATTGCCCGAGTTGCTGGAAAAGCGCACTCAAGGCCTCCGTCGTCCCGAAACTGCGCCCGCCGTACGCAAGAACACCCAGAAAGAGTTTCCGGACGGCATCGCGGCATTCGGCGCCGATGCGTTGCGCTTCACCTTTGCCTCGCTCGCATCACTGGGGCGAAACATCAACTTCGACACCAAGCGATGCGAGGGCTATCGCAACTTCTGCAACAAGCTTTGGAACGCCACCCGTTTCGCCCTGATGAACTGCGAAGGGCAGGACTGCGGTCTGCGCGAGCACACCAAAGCCGAATGCGCCCCGGGTGGCCCGGCCCACGGCTACCTTGAGTTCAGCCAGGCCGATCGCTGGATCGTTTCGCGGCTGCAGCGGGTCGAAGCCGAAGTCGCTGCCGGCTTCGACGAATATCGGCTCGACAACGTCGCCAACGCCATCTACCAGTTCACCTGGGACGAGTTTTGTGACTGGTACTTGGAAATCGCCAAGGTACAGATCCAACACGGCTCGGATGCACAACAGCGTGCAACCCGCCGGACCCTCATCCGCACGCTGGAAACGATCCTGCGGCTCGCGCACCCGATCATCCCCTTCATCACAGAAGCACTGTGGCAGACGGTCGCCCCGGTGGCCGGGCGGAGCGGCGAGTCGATCATGATCGCGTCCTACCCGGTCAGCCAGCCCGAGAAAATCGACGAGATGGCCGAAGCGCACATCGCCCGGCTCAAGTCTCTCGTGGACGCGTGCCGTACGCTGCGTGGCGAAATGAACGTGTCCCCTGCCATGCGTCTGCCGCTCTATGCAACGGCGGACGACTCTGAAAGCGCCCAGTTTCTGCGCTCCAGCGCACCGGTGATGCAGGCGTTGGCGAAGCTCAAGGAAGTGAAAGTCTTCGACGACGCAGAGGCCTGGGCACTGGCCGCAGACGCGGCGCCGGTCGCCGTGGTCGGCTCGATGCGCTTCTGCCTTCATATGACGATCGACAAGTCGGCGGAGAAAGCCCGCATCGGCAAGGAAATCTCGCGCGTCGAGACGGAAATTCAGAAAGTCAACGGCAAGCTCGGAAACGAGGCATTCGTTGCCAAGGCGCCTCCCGCAGTGATCGAGCAGGAACACAAGCGCCTGGCCGACTTCGGCTCCACGCTTGAACGACTCAAGGATCAGCTTGTGCGCCTCGGCTGACAGACCCGGGCTGCGGAGGCTTTACCATCCACCGTCGGCTCGCAACTGCAGCCTTTTTTCTTCATCGACCTGATCAAGCCCATGTCCACGACTCCAAAACGAATCCGCAAGGCCGTGTTTCCCGTTGCTGGTTTCGGCACACGTTTCCTCCCCGCAACCAAGGCGCAGCCCAAGGAAATGCTGCCTGTCGTGGACAAGCCCCTGATTCAATATGCGGTCGAAGAAGCGTACGCGGCGGGCATCCGCGACATGATCTTCGTCACCGGCCGTAACAAGCGGGCCATCGAGGATCACTATGACACGGCTTACGAGCTCGAAAGTCAGCTCGAGGCAAGCGGCAAAACGGAGCTGCTCAAGATTGCGCACTCCGTGATGCCCGACGACATGACGTGCTCCTATGTGCGCCAGCCGCGGATGCTTGGGCTTGGCCACGCCGTTCTGTGTGCGGAACACCTGGTCGGCGATGAGCCGTTCGCGGTCCTTCTGGCCGACGACCTGATGGTCGGGCCTCCAGGCGGAGAACCCGTCTTGGCGCAGATGACCCGCGCATTCGCCCGCCTGGGAGGATCCTTGCTCGCGGTGCAGGAAGTGCCGCTCGAGCAGGTCAAGCGTTACGGAATCGTCGATGGGGACGCCGTCGAGGACGGTCTGCTGAAGCTCAAACGCATGGTCGAGAAGCCGAAGCCCGAAGACGCTCCGTCCCGCCTGGGCGTGGCGGGCAGGTACATCCTCACACCCGGCGTATTCGACGAGATTCGCAATCAGCCAAAGGGCGCCGGCGGCGAGATCCAGTTGACCGATGGAATCGCGGCCCTCCTGAAAAAAGAATCGGTTTACGCCTTCTCTTACCAAGGCGTCCGCTACGACTGCGGAAGCAAAGAAGGCTTTCTGCAGGCCACGGTGGAACTGGCATTGGCCCATCCCGAAGTGGGCGGCGAATTCCGTGCCTACCTGAAGAGCCTGAAGCTCTAGGGTTTGACGAGCGGCTGCAGAAACTGCGCCAACTCGTCGTTGGCGATGGGCGTCAGCGGCAGTTGAAAAGCCTCGCGCAGTCGTTCGACAAGCGCCTGCGCCCACAGTGCGTTCCACACGAGCCCGGCATGTCGGTCTTCCAGCAATGCGTTGTGAGGATCGTCTCCCACCGTGTTGGTGACCCGAATGCCTGCGCCCACGTCGACCGTTCGATAGTCAGGCTTGCCTTGCGCATCCCGCGCCCCCCACAGCTGCCGGAACCAAGCTGAGTCATCGAAAAACGCAACCCCAGGACTCGTTTCAGCCAATCGACGAATCTCGCCGTTGAACCGGTCCAGGGCAGACCGAATGTTGGCGGACTCGGATACGGACTGCCACCGCTCGAAATTGCCGGGATCGTCCGCTTCGTTGCCAATGCCGACCAGCAGGATGTGCGTGGTGGGATGCGACTTGCGAATGAGAGCGATCGCATCGCCGATCTGCTCGGAACAGTAGTCGATGGCCGCCTGGGATTGCGCAGAATTCGGGTCCTGCGCCTGAACGTCGAGCAACCCTTGCCAGTTGTTCAGACCGATCCGTATCACCACCACGCCGTTTTTCCAGCGCTCGGGCGAGCGATCCATGAGCTCGACGAGCCGCGGAGCTTGGCGAAAGCGCCCACCCATGAGATTCTTGCAAGAAGCTCCGGAGTTGGCGAAGTTGAAAAGGTAGTCTTCCTTCTTCGGCGCTCGGCCACCATCCATGCCGAGAAACTCTCGCGCTCGCGCGACGACGCCCGGCCTGCCCCACTTTTTCCACGGTCCGAGATCGAGCTCCTGGCCACGCATGCGCGCCAGAACCTCTGTCCATTGAAACGTGCGCGCGCGCCGCGTGCCTCCGCGCTCGTTAGATGCGGCCGGAAACCACACATAGTCCTGGTACGAATGGCTGTTCGAATCGCCAAGCACCGCCAGCGCAACCGACGACGGTGCAGGTGTTCTCGATGTGAGTGCATCGGCCGACGTTCCATCACCCCACGCCATCAAGACCAACACACTGGCCACGCCCAGCGAAGCCAGAGCCAGGCCTGCGATGCGGCTTTCCCGCCTCATGGGAGCGTCGAGCGTCAGCGACGACGCAAGACGTGAATGAAATCGGTGCCGACGGTCTGCTGCTCGACCAGGTCGTTGCCGGTTTGCCGAGCGAAGGCTTGAAAGTCGCGCACCGAGCCCGCATCGGTCGAAACGACCTTCAGCAGCTGCCCGCTTTCCATGTCGTTGAGCGATTTCTTCGCTTTCAGGATCGGGAGCGGACAGTTGAGGCCGCGTGTGTCGAGTTCTTTGTGGATTTGCATCGCGATGTCTTTCTGCCAAAACGATTCTAGGAGGACCGCGGCCAGTCCATGAACTTCGGTTCGTGCCCACGCGTCCGAAGCCAGTCGGCCAGGGCATAGCCGGTGCCGGCCGGCCAGCATCGCAGCGCGTCGAGTTCGTAGAGCTTGTAATCCACCAGTTCGGGAGAAAGCAGGATCTCGCCATCCGCCACAGCGTGATAAGCGATGATGACCTGGTTCATTCGTTGGAAGTCGTACACCCCCACGAGATTCAACTCGGTGGCGGTAAGATGGGTCTCTTCCTTGATTTCGCGAGCGATGCCTTCCTGAGGGCTTTCACCGGCTTCCATGAAGCCGGTGATCAATGCATACATGTTGTGCGACCAGGCCGCATTGCGCGCGAGCAGCACTTGCCCGCGGTATTCGATGATCGCCGCAAGCACCGGGGTCGGATTGTTCCAGTGGGTCCATCCACATTCCGGGCACCGCAGCCGCGACTTCGGACCACTGTCCTCGGCCAGTTCGATGTCGGCAAGCCCGCTGGCGCAGTCGGGGCAGAATTTCGGCGGAGTCATGCGATCTAGGCGGGAAACACGCCGGTCGACAGATAGCGATCGCCACGATCGCATACGACAAAAACAATCGTCGCATTCTCGACCGACCTGGCCACCTGCAATGCAACCCACAACGCACCGGCGGCCGAGATGCCGGCAAAGATGCCTTCTTCGCGCGCCAGCCGCCTGCACATTTCTTCGGCGTTCTCCTGGCTGACATTGACGACTTGGTCGATGTGCTTCGGATCGTAGATTTTCGGTAGATATTCCTGCGGCCACTTGCGAATGCCAGGAATCCGAGAGCCTTCCTCGGGCTGGGCGCCGACGATCTGCACTTGCGGATTCTTTTCCTTCAGGAACCGGGAGACGCCGGTGATCGTTCCCGTCGTCCCCATCGCGCTCACGAAGTGCGTCACGCGCCCTTGTGTGTCCTGCCAGATTTCCGGCCCCGTGGTTTCGTAGTGGACGCGAGGGTTGTCTTCGTTCGCGAACTGATCGAGCACACGGCCCTTGCCCTGGGCCATCATCTGCTCGGCCAGATCGCGCGCGCATTCCATGCCACCGCTCTTGGGGGTCAGGACGAGCTCTGCGCCGAATGCCTTCATGGTCTGGGCGCGCTCGATGGACAAGTCCTCGGGCATGATCAACACCATGCGATAGCCGCGGATGGCAGCCGCCATGGCCAGAGCGATCCCGGTGTTGCCCGAAGTGGCCTCGATCAAGGTGTCTCCGGGCTTGATTTCGCCGCGCTCTTCAGCGCGCTTGATCATCGACAGTGCCGGTCGGTCCTTGACCGATCCCGCGGGATTGTTGCCTTCAAGCTTGCCCAGGAGGACGTTGCCGCGCTTCGAATTCTCAGCCGCCTCGATACGCTGAAGTGCGACCAGCGGCGTTTTGCCGATGGCGTCTTCGATCGTCGGATAGTTCATGCCACCCACTGTGCCATAATTTTGGGCTGCGATCTGGAACCGCCCGGGTGGTGAAATTGGTAGACGCAGGGGACTCAAAATCCCCCACCGAAAGGTGTGCCGGTTCGATTCCGGCCCCGGGCACCACTCAAGGCCATCCGTGCACACACGGGCCTTTGTATTCCACGATAGCGCCGCAGGCGGCTTTCACCTCAGAGCGAAGCTCTGCTCGGCAGCAGCCCGGTCGCCACGGTCGGATATCGCAACCGCACACGCAATTCCCGCTTGAGCCGAGCATTGTCGAGGCGCCGCGACTCCCCCATGAAGCTCATCGTGGCGATCGGCAATTCGGCGCGTGCTGCGTCCAGCGATATGCGCGGCGGGCGCTGCAATCCATAGAGATCGGCAGCCAGATCCATGTAGTCCCCCATGTGGAGTTCACTGTCGTCGTTCGCATTGAAAGCGCGCTGAGTCCCGCCGCGCCACAAGGCCGCGACGCAGATGCGCGCCAGATCGTCGGCATGGATGTGGTTGGTGTAGACATCTTCGTCCGGCCGCAGCACCGGTGTCCCTTTCTTCAGACGTTCGAGCGGCATGCCTCCGCGACGGTCCGGCGCGTAGATGCCGGGAATGCGCAGAATCCGCGTCGAGACCCCCGCCCGCCCCAGCCAGCGAACGTGGCGCTCCGCGTCGACGCGCCGATGCGCACGCAGCGTTTCCGGATGTACCGGGCGTCGTTCGTCGATGCGCGCACCGGCGCAATTTCCGTAGACGCCGCTGGTCGACCCATAGACCAGCACCCCCGGAAGCGAACGAAGCCGCAATGCGCGCAACAACGCTTTCGTGCGCCGGTCTTGCCAGCGCTCCGCCCCTTCGTGCTCCTGCGCCGGCGGGGCCAGGTGCAAGACTCGACTTGCCAGGCCGGAAAGTCTGCGCAATGTTGCCGCCTCGTCCAGATTGCCCGATACAGGCGTGACACCGGCCGATCGCAGCTCCGCCACTCGCTCCATGGACGAAGTGAGCGCAACGATTTTCGTGCGGCTCGCCAACAGACGTGCGGCACGCAATCCGATGTCTCCGCAGCCGACGATGAGCACCCGTTCACGACGGAACCGCGAAGGCAGGGCACCGAGAGGGTGATGGTTTGAAGGCAAAATCCTTGATCCTTAGAAGCAGCAGAGCCGAAGAATACCCATGACCAGTGCAGCGACCGCCGACGCAGGCTTCCAGATCACGGTGGAACCGAGCGGCCGCCAGTTCAACGTCCTTCCGGATGAGACCATTCTTGCAGCCGGCATCCGACAAGGCATCGGTCTGCCCTACGGATGCAAGGACGGCGCCTGCGGTTCGTGCAAATGCCGCAAGCTGTCCGGCGAAGTCACGCTCGGCGCCCATCAAAGCAAGGCGCTGAGCGCTGAAGAGTTCGCTTCGGGGCTTGTGCTGACCTGCTGTGCCCATGCGATGAGCGATGTCGTCCTCGAATCGCGGCAGGTCATCGAAGCCGGTGCTTATCCGATCCGCAAGATGCCGGCGCGCGTTCTGTCGCTCGTGAAGAAATCGCACGACGTGATCATGATGCGTCTGCAATTGCCCGCCGGCGAGCCGTTGCAGTTTCATGCGGGCCAGTACATCGAGTTCATTCTTCGCGACGGGACAAGGCGCAGCTACTCGATGGCGAATGCCCCGCACACGCTCACGGAACCGGGCGTCGGCATCGAACTCCACCTGCGCCACCTCCCTGGCGGCAAGTTCACCGACCACGTATTCGGCGCAATGAAGGAAAAGGAAATCCTTCGCATCGAAGGACCGTACGGCAGCTTCTTTCTTCGCGAAGACTCGAAGAAGCCCATCGTCCTGCTCGCGTCCGGCACCGGCTTCGCACCGATCAAGGCGCTCTTGGAGCACATGAAGTTCAAGGGCATCGATCGGCAAGCCACTCTGTATTGGGGCGGACGGCGTCCGGAAGATCTCTACATGGACGAGTGGGTGCGCGAGCGGCTCGCCGAGATGCCTAAACTGAGCTATGTGCCCGTCGTGTCCAACGCAGTGCCTGAAGACAACTGGACTGGCCGCACCGGATTCGTTCATCGTGCGGTCATGGAAGACTTCGACGACCTGTCCAATCACCAGGTGTACGCGTGCGGCGCGCCGGTCGTCATCGACAGCGCGAAGCGCGACTACGTGGCAGAGCGCGGCTTGAGCGAAGACGAATTCTTTGCCGACTCGTTCACGACGGAAGCCGACAAGGCGTTGCCCTGATCGGCGGGGCACGGCACAGCACCGTGCGATCAGGGATTTCGATGTCCATGCTGCGAAATGGAAAACGCACAATCGCAGACATGAACTACCGACCATTTCTTCTCAGCCTCATCGCTTCATTGACTACCCTGGGCGCAGTCGCACCCGCTGCAGCCCAGCAGCAGCGGCCCATTCGCCTGGTCGTGCCTTACGGCGCCGGCGGCCCGATCGACGTGACAGCCCGTGCGCTGGCCGAGCGCGTGAAAGACTCTCTCGGCCCGGTCATCATCGACAACAAGCCGGGCGCGGGCGGCAACATCGGAGCCGATGCGGTCGCCAAGGCGGCGCCCGACGGACACACCATCGGCATTGCGGCGACCGCCACGAACGCGGTCAATCCGTGGCTCTACGCCAAGATGCCTTTCAATGCGGCGACCGATTTCGCGCCGATCACTCAGATGGTCCGCGTGCCCAATGTGCTCGTGATGAACGCGGAAACGGCGCAGCGGCTGAAGATCAACTCGGTGGCCGACCTGATTGCTTATGCCAAGGCCAATCCCGCCAAGCTCAACTACGGCAGCGGTGGCAACGGGAGCGCAGGCCACCTCGCCGGAGAACTCTTCAAGAAGCAGGCCGGAATCTTTGCGGTGCACATCCCTTTCAACGGCGGCAATCCCGCGCAGCTCGCGCTGCTGTCGGGGCAGGTCGACTTCAATTTCGACAACCTGGCAACGGCAGCCCCGAACATTCGCTCGGGCAAGCTCAAAGCGCTGGCAGTGACCACGGCCCAGCGCAGCAGCGCGTTGCCCGACGTGCCCACCGTCGCGTCGACGCTGAAGGGCTTTTCGATCGATACGTGGTGGGGGCTGGTCGCGCCGGCCGGCACGCCGCCGGACGTGATCGCCAAACTCAATCAGGCTTTCGTGGCCGCCCTGAACGCGCCGGAAACCAAGACCCGATTCGCGGGCTTGCTGGCAGAGCCCGTGGCCAGCACGCCTCAGGAGTTCGGCGCTTTCATGAAGAGCGAGCTCTCCAAGTACGAAGGCGTGGTCAAGGCCACCGGAGCCCGGGTCGACTGACGACCGCGGCGGTGTTGCCTACTCGCCGAGGTAGGCGGCCCGAACCTTCGGGTCGCGCAGCATGACCTTCGCGTCGCCTTCCATGGTGATCAGACCCGACTCCATGACGTAGCCACGGTCAGCCAGCTGCAAGGCGCGGCTGGCGTTTTGTTCGACGAGCAACACCGTCACGCCCTGGTCGTAGACCTGCTTCACCACCTCGAAGATCTTGTCGACCATGATCGGCGAAAGCCCCATCGACGGCTCATCGAGCAGGAGCACCTTGGGCCGGGCCATCAGCGCACGCCCCATGGCGAGCATCTGCTGCTCGCCGCCCGACATGGTGCCGGCCAGTTGATCCTTGCGCTCCTTGAGCCGCGGGAAGATGCCGAACACACGGTCGATGTCGTTCGCGATCTCCTGCTTGTCCTTGCGGATGTAGGCGCCGATCTGCAGGTTCTCGGTGATGGTCATGCGAGCGAACACGCCGCGGCCTTCCGGAACCATCGCCAGGCCCTCGGCCACCAGATCCCAGGCACCGCGGCCCTTGATGCTGCGGCCGAGGAACTCGATGTCGCCAGCGCCGTAGGGCAACGAGCCGGTGATCGCTTTCATCGTCGTGGTCTTGCCGGCGCCGTTGGAGCCGATCAACGAGACCAGCTCGCCTTCGCGAACCTCGAAATCGATGCCCTTCACAGCCTGGATACCGCCATAGGCCACTTTCAAGCCTTTGACTTTGAGCAGGGTTTGCGCCATCTCAGTGCCCTCCGGTGCCGAGATACGCCTCGATCACTTTTTCGTTCTTCTGCACATCGGCCGGCGTTCCTTCGGCAATCTGCTTGCCGTAGTCGAGCACGGTCACGCGGTCGCAGAGGCCCATGACCAGTTTGACGTCGTGCTCGATGAGCAGAATCGTCCGGTTGTCGTTGCGGATGCGATCGATCAGCTCTCTCAACATCACCTTCTCGGTGGCGTTCATGCCTGCGGCCGGTTCGTCGAGAGCGATCAACTGAGGATCGGTGGCCAAAGCGCGGGCAATTTCCAGCCTGCGCTGATCGCCATAACTGAGCGTCCGCGCCTTGTAGTCGGCAAACTCGCCGATCCCCACGTATTCGAGCAGCTCGTGAGCGCGCTCGGTGATCGCCGCTTCTTCCGCTTTGAATCCCCGGGTACGGAACACCGCGCCGAACAGGCCCGAATGGGTGCGTATGTGGCGCCCCACCATGACGTTCTCGAGCGCGGTCATCTCTGAGAACAGGCGGATGTTCTGAAAAGTCCGTGCGATGCCCGCCTTGGCGACCTCGTGCACGGCTGTCGGACGATAGGGCTTGCCCGCCAGCGAGAAGGTCCCGCTGTCGGGGGTGTAGAGCCCGGTGATCACATTGAAGAAGGTGGTCTTGCCGGCGCCGTTGGGCCCGATCAGCCCGTAGACCTGCCCGCGCTGAATCTGGATGCCCACATCGGACAGCGCCTGCAGGCCGCCAAAACGTTTGGAAATGCCGCGGACGTCGAGGATCGTTTCGGTCATGTCGTGTTCCCCGCTCACGGATTGATCGACATGGGGCGCGCGCCGTCACCGGGCACTTCATCGGCCGCCGTCTCGACGCCCGGCGGATGGTTCAGCGTCGAACCCGGACCGGGCGGCACGGGCCCTCCACCTCGCGCCTGCAGCGATTTGCCATGGTCGGGCGTCGGCCAGAGGCCGCGCGGCCGGACCAGCATGATGACGATCATGGCCAAAGCGATGAAAAGCTGCCGCAGGATGGATGCGTCGAGCCGACCATCCGTCATGGCCTGCAGCGGACCCGCCACATAACGCAAGACTTCGGGCAGCGCGGACAGCAGAACCGCCCCCAGGATCACGCCGGGCAGATGGCCGATGCCCCCAAGCACCACCATGGCGACGATCATGACCGACTCCATCAGGCTGAACGACTCCGGCGAGACGAAGCCCTGAAAGGCCGCGAACATCGAGCCCGACATGCCGCCGAAGCTGGCACCCATCGCAAACGCCAGCAGCTTCATGTTGCGCGTATTGATGCCCATGGCCTTGGCGGCGATCTCGTCTTCGCGGATCGCCATCCAGGCCCGCCCGATGCGCGATACCTGCAGCCGATGCGAAACGATGATGGTGAAGATGACCATCACCAGGAAGAGATAGAAGTAGAGCGTGACGGAAGAGAGCGTGTAGTCGCCCAGCTTCAGCGGTCGCCCCAGATTCAGGCCCCAGAACTTGACCGAGTCGATCGCCGTGATGCCTTTCGGGCCATTGGTGATGTTGACCGGGTAGTCGAGATTGTTGAGAAACACGCGAATGATCTCGCCGAAACCCAAGGTCACGATGGCGAGATAGTCCCCGCGCAGCTTGAGGGTTGGAGCGCCAAGCAGCGCCCCGAAAACGGCGGCCAGCGCCAGCGCCGCAGGAATGACCAGCAACAACGAGGTGTGCAAGCCATTCGGAAACGTCGCCTTGAACCAGGCGAAGGTTTCCGACAGATGGGGTGAACCGAGCAAGGCGTACAGGTAAGCGCCGATCGCGAAGAAGGCCACATAGCCGAGGTCGAGCAGTCCGGCGTAGCCGACCACGATGTTCAGCCCCAGCGCCAGGAGCACGTACAGCAGCGCGATGTCGGCGATACGGACCCAGGCATTGCCTTGCGACTGCAGCAGCAATGGAAGCGCGAGCAGACCGATCGCCGCCACCACGTACAGGATGATGTTCTTGCCGTTTTTTTTCATGTGCAGCCCCTAAGCCCGATCCGCCACCCGTTCACCGAGCAGACCGGAAGGCCGCAGCGTGAGCATGATGATCAGCACGATGAAGGCGAAGATGTCGCTGTAGTTGCTGCCGAGCACATTGCCCGTCAGCGCCCCGATGTAGCCCGACCCGATGGCCTCGATGAGCCCGAGCAGGATCCCGCCCACCACCGCACCGGCCAGGTTGCCGATGCCCCCAAACACTGCCGCGGTGAAAGCCTTGAGGCCTGGAATGAACCCCATCGAATGCTGTGCGATGCCGTAGTTCGACGCGTACATGACGCCGGCAATCGCGGCCAGCACCGCGCCGATCACGAAGGTGGCTGAAATCACCATGTCGGGCCGGATGCCCATGAGCGCCGCCACACGCGGGTTCTCGGCCGTGGCGCGCATGGCGCGACCGAGCTTGGTGTAGTTGACGAGCCAGGTCAGCACTACCAGGCAGAACGCCGTCGCGCTGAGGATCATCACCTGCGTGGGCGAGATCACGGCGCCGCCGAGGTGGATCGGCTCGGTCGAAAGGAGATTGGGATACGCCTTGTTGGTCGGCTTCCAGATGATCATGGCGAGCGTCTGGAGCAGGATCGACATGCCGATCGCCGTGATGAGCGGAGCGAGCTTGGGACTGTTGCGCAGTGGCCGATAAGCCACCTTCTCGATCACGAAGTTGAGCGTGCCTGCAACGATGCACGCAATGATCAGCGCAACGATGAGGATGACCCAGCCCGGCGCGCCCGGCATCGACTCGCGCATGAGCCCGATGATGGTCCAGCTCGTAAGCGCTCCGACCATCAGCACCTCGCCGTGCGCAAAATTGATCAGGTTGATGATGCCGTACACCATGGTGTAGCCCAAGGCTATCAAGGCGTACATGCTGCCGAGAACCAGACCGTTGATGATCTGCTGCAGCAAGATGTCCATAGCAAGGTCCCTTTTTTCTTTGCGCCCTCTAAAAAGCGCCGAAGCCGACAAGGCAAACCGAGCGGCGCCCCTTGACTTGGCTAGCAAAAAACCCGCCAGCGTGGGTCATGGCCGGGCCGGTCTGTGGGCAAGTGGGCGGGATTGTAGTCACGGTTGCACGCCATTTCGGTGCGCAGCCCACGGGGTTTTCCCGTGGCAGCGTCTCGTGCATAAACGGGCGTAGCGAGACTGCGTATCGACAGCCTGCAAACCGATATCAGCGCTTGGCTTCGTCGTTGCGCTTGCGCAGTTCGCGGAGCTTTTCGGAGATCCTGATTTCGAGGCCTCGCTCCACCGGTTCGTAGAAGCGCCGGGACTCCAAGCCTTCGGGGAAATAGCTCTCGCCTGCTGCGAAGCCATCCTCTTCGTCGTGTGCGTAGCGGTAGCCCTTGCCGTAGTCGAGTTGCTTCATCAACCGCGTTGGAGCGTTTCGCAAATGCATCGGCACGGGCCGCGTTCCGTCGGACTTGATCAGCGACTTCACGTTGTTGTAGGCAACGTAGACGGCATTCGACTTCGGTGCCATCGCTAGATAGATCACGCATTCGGCCAGCGCGAGCTCGCCCTCCGGCGTGCCGAGACGCTCGTAGACCTCGGCCGCATCCAGCGCGAGCCGAAGTGCCCGCGGATCGGCCAGACCGATGTCTTCGCTCGCCATGCGGACCAGCCGCCTGGCCATGTAGCGCGGATCGGCACCACCATCGAGCATGCGCACGAACCAGTACAGCGATGCGTCCGGATCACTTCCGCGCACGGATTTGTGCAAAGCCGAGATCGTGTCGTAGAACTGCTCGCCGCCCTTGTCGTAGCGTCGCATCCTCTCGCCGAGAACGCGCAGCAACCAGTCGTCGCCGATGTGGTCGAGCTTTTCGGCAGTCGCCGCCACGGACAGCGTCTCCAGCGTGTTCAACAGGCGGCGCGCGTCTCCGTCGGCGTATGCCACGAGCCTGTCGACCGCCGCTTCGTCGATGGCAGGCACGGCGCCGATGCCCTGAGCTCTCAGGACGATCTGGTTCAGGTCGTCATTGCCCAGCGGCTGCAAGACATACACCGCCGCCCGCGACAGCAGCGCCGAGTTGACCTCGAAGGACGGGTTCTCGGTGGTTGCGCCGATGAAAGTGAAAAGGCCGGATTCGACGTGCGGCAGGAAGGCATCCTGTTGGCTCTTGTTGAAGCGATGCACTTCGTCGACGAAGACGATCGTGCGGCGCTGCTCGAGCCCATCGCGGGCGGCGACGGCCCGCTCCACGGCTTCCCGAATGTCCTTCACCCCGCCAAGCACCGCGCTGATGCTCAGGAACTGGGCGTCGAAGGCGTCGGCCATCAAACGCGCAATGGTCGTCTTGCCGGTTCCTGGCGGGCCCCAGAGGATGCACGAATGGGGCTGCCCCGATTCGAAAGCGATACGCAGAGGCATGCCAGGACCGAGCAACTGCTGCTGCCCAATGACCTCGGCGAGACTTCGCGGCCGAAGCCGCTCTGCAAGCGGCTGATGAGGAATTGCGGCCATCGGCTCGGCCGCTATGGGCTCGGGTGTGCGCGCCCGATGATCATTGCTTCACCACGTCAGCGCCGGCTGGCGGCTTGAAGGCAAAGGTGCCGGCGGGCAACTGCGGATTGACCTCGACCTTGTTGAACTTCAGCACCGACCGCTGTCCGAAGCTGTCGAGTATCTCCAGCTCGGCCAAAGCGTCGCCTTGAAAGCCGACCTTCACGCTCTGCAACTGGCCGTCCTTGTTCTTGGGAGTGGCCATTACCCACTGGAGGCCGTCGCGTTCGGGCGCATCCTGCAAGCTGAAGTCGGCTTGAAGCCCGCGCAGGTCTGGCGCGGCGGCGATGAGTGCGGCAGGCGTCGAGCCCAGCGCCTGGCTCTGCTTGCGCTGAGTGACTTGGTTCAGATCGGCGTCGTACAGCCACAGCGTTTCGCCATCGGCCACGATGCGCTGGAGAAAAGGCTTCTTGTAGTCGAACTTGAACTTGCCTGGCCGCTGGAATTCGAAGGTACCGGTCGATACCTTGGTGCGGGCCGATTCGCCCTCGCGAGCGGGGGCAGTCACGGTCTGGGTGAAGTCGGCACGCCCCGACTTCGCGGTTTTCATGAACGCTTCGAGACTGTCGATGCCGCCCGCCGATGCCATGGACATCATGGCAGCCAGTCCCGACGCAACCACCCATGACTTCATTGTTCTGTCCGATCCCGTTTTCATTCTGTGCGAGCAGGCACCAGGATTTCTCGCTGTCCGCTGCCACTCATCGCACTGACCAATCCTGCTTTTTCCATGTCTTCGACCAGCCGCGCTGCGCGGTTGTAGCCGATCTTCAGGTGGCGCTGCACCAAGGAGATGCTGGCTTTGCGGTTCTTCAGTACGACCTCGACCGCCTGGTCGTACATCGGGTCCTTTTCACCATCGCCCGAGCCACCTTCACCTAATAGATCACCATCGCCGTCGACAGTTCCGCCCTCGAGGACGCCTTCGATGTAATCGGGTTCGCCCTGCGACTTCAGGTACGCGACGACACGATGCACCTCTTCATCGCTGACGAACGCGCCGTGCACCCGGGTCGGCAGGCCAGTGCCGCTCGGCATGTAGAGCATGTCGCCCATCCCGAGCAAGGCTTCGGCACCCATCTGGTCGAGGATGGTGCGCGAATCGATCTTGCTCGAGACCTGGAAGGCAATGCGGGTGGGAATGTTGGCCTTGATCAGGCCGGTGATCACATCGACGCTCGGACGCTGCGTGGCCAGGATGAGGTGAATCCCCGCCGCACGAGCCTTCTGCGCCAGCCGTGCGATCAACTCCTCGATCTTCTTGCCGACCACCATCATCAGGTCGGCCAGTTCGTCGATCACCACCACGATGTGCGGCTCGCGGGCCAGAGGCTCGGGGCTGTCCGGCGTCAGACTGAAAGGGTTGTAGATGAACTCTTCGCGCGCCTTCGCCTCGTCGATCTTGACGTTGTACCCGGCCAGGTTGCGAACGCCCAGCTTGCTCATCAGCTTGTAGCGCCGCTCCATTTCGGCGACGCACCAATTGAGCCCGTGCGCCGCCTGACGCATGTCCGTGACGACGGGCGCCAGCAGATGCGGGATGCCTTCGTACACCGACATTTCCAGCATCTTTGGGTCGATCATGAGCAGGCGGACGTCGCGCGCCTCGGCCTTGTACAGCAGGCTCAGGATCATCGCGTTGATGCCCACCGACTTTCCGGAGCCGGTGGTCCCCGCCACCAGCACGTGCGGCATCTTGGCGAGGTCGGCCACCACCGGGTTTCCGACGATGTCCTTGCCCAGGCCCATCGTCAGCATGGACTTGCCTTCGTTGTAGATCTGTGAACCCAGAATCTCGCTCAGCCGGATCGACTGACGTTTGGCGTTGGGCAGTTCCAGCGCCATGTAGTTCTTGCCCGGAATCGTCTCGACCACGCGAATCGACACCAGCGACAGCGAGCGCGCCAGGTCCTTGGCGAGATTGACGATCTGCGAGCCCTTGACGCCCGTGGCCGGTTCGATTTCGTAGCGCGTGATCACCGGCCCTGGAGAGGCCAGCACCACGCGCACTTCGACGCCGAAGTCCTTGAGCTTCTTCTCGATCAGGCGCGAGGTCATTTCGAGCGTGTCTGCGGACACGGTTTCCTGACGAACTTGTGCGGCGTCTAGCAGATCGACCTGCGGCAGCTTGCTGTCGGGCAGTTCGCGAAAGAGCGGCTTCTGCCGTTCCTTGATCACCCGGTCGCTGCGTGGAACTTCAGTCAATGCAGGCTCGATCTGCACCGGTGGCGAGGCGGCCCGACGTTTGGGCCGCGGCACGATGCGCAGCTCTTCGTCCGCAGATTCGAGTTCCTCGCCGTGAAGACCCGACGCGAGTTCTTCGCGCTCGCGCACGGCCTGCTTGCCCATGGCAATGTCCTGAGCGATCTCCCGCTTCTCCCGGCGCAATTCGAAGAGCGAGAAAAGCCGCGACCCGACACGCTCGGCGATCTGGGTCCACGAGAACCGAAAAACCAGCGCGGAGCCGATCACGCCCGCAGCGATGGCGATCAACGCCGAGCCCGTGAAGCCGATCCATTTGACGCTGAGCGGCCCGACGAAATAGCCGAGCACGCCGCCGCCATGACCCGGAAGCCGAAACTCCAGGCGATACAGCCTGGACCATTCGAGCACCGCACTGGCGCACAGGAGCAGCAACAGCCCGAACCAGAAGGCCAGACGGCTGCGATTGAACGGACCTCGCTTCGGCTCTTCCACGCGAGAAGCGTCGCCGCCGCGGATCCATCCGGCGAGCGAAGACAGCCACACGCGAAGCCCCGCGGCCAGCCCCCACCAGACCGAGTATCCGGCCAGGAAGTAGCTGGCGTCCGCCAACCACGCGCCGATGCGGCCGCCCCAGTTCTTGACCTCGCCACCCGTTCCCGATGTGGACCAGGCGGCGTCAGAGGGCGTGAAGCTCAGCATCGCGAGCAGCCAGAAAAGCAGGCCGACAAAGCCGGCGATCAGCGTGATTTCGTGCGCGAAGCGCATCGCGCGCACACGGGCAGGCTGGGGTTCAGCGGCGCCGGAGGACGATTGAAGGGTATTGAGCGAATAAGTCATGCAAGACACGGCCGCGGAAAGGCGAGCACTGCCCCGCAGCATACGAGAACGTGGGCGAGCGCCGATACGATCCGATCGGCCCCGTCATCCATCAACCGGCGGACGCGTGCTCGCGCCGCCCCAAACGTCAGGTGAGCGATGAGAGCCGTTCCTTGACGATCATGGAGCCATCGGGCTGCGTGTCGACAAAACCACGCTCTTCGAGATCCTTCATGACCCGACTCACCATTTCGCGGGAGGCACCGACCATCTTGGCGAGATCCTGGCGCGAAATCTTGTCGCGAATCTTGAGATTGCCCTCGCCGTCATCGATCGCGAATTCAAGCAGCGAGCGCGCCACACGACCGTACACGTCCATCAAGGCGAGCGATTCGATCTTGCGATCAGCGTGGCGTAACCGTGCAACCAAGCCCCGCATGATGTTGTATGACATCGACGACCCTTCGAGCAGGCAGCGCCCGAAGGCCTCACGCCCAAGCATCAGCACATCGGTCTGGATTTCGGTGCGCACCGTGGCGGAATGGGGTTCGTCGTCGATCAGGCTCATCTCGCCGATGTAGTCGCC
>JAHJOG010000178.1 GCA_018820395.1 Gammaproteobacteria bacterium
CCCTTCCAGCGTTTGGTCTTGCCCTTGGTCACGATGGTGTTCACGCCCACGACTTTCTTGTCGTAGATCGCCTCGACCGCTTCCTTGATCTGCGGCTTCGTTGCATCGTTCGCGACCTTGAAGACGACCGCATTGTGCTCGGACGCCATCGTCGACTTTTCGGTAATGTGGGGCGCGAGAATCACGTCGTAGTGACGCGCGTCCACTTCCTGCTTCTTAGCCATTGAACCGGGCCTCCAGCTTTGCGACCGCGTCCTTGGTGAGGACCAGCGTGTCGTGCTTCAGGATGTCGTAGACATTGGCGCCGACCGCCGGGAGCATGTTGATGCCCGGCAGATTGCGCGCCGCCTTCTGGAAACCGTCGTTCACGCTCTCGCCGTCGATAAACAGGACCTTGCCGCTCCACCCGTTCTTGTCGAACTGGCCCTTGAGCGCCTTGGTCTTGGCATCGGCGAGATCGAGGCTGTCGATCACGATCAGGCCGTCCTTGGCCTTGCTCGAGAGCGCCATCTTGAGGCCGAGCGCACGGACCTTCTTGTTGAGCGACTGCTCGAACTCGCGCCGACGCGGGCCGTGGGCCTTGCCGCCGCCGATGAAGATCGGCGCAGCACGGTCGCCGTGACGGGCGCCGCCGGTGCCCTTCTGGCGGACGAACTTCTTGCCGGTGCGGTTCACATCCGACCGCTCGCGCGCCGCGCGGGCGGTGCCGCGACGGTTCTCGAGCTGCCAGGTGACGACCCGGTGCAGGATGTCGGCGCGCGGCTCGACCCCGAACACGGCATCGTCGAGTTCGATATCGCCCGACGCCTTGCCGTCGATATTCTGGACCTTCACCTTCATGGGGTCAGCCCTCCTTGTTCTCGCCGGCGTCATCGACGCTCGGCGTGGTGCTGGTATTCTCGTCGGCAGCGCCGGTGTCGGCATCGGCGCCGGCATCCTGCTGCTGCATCAGCTTTTCCTGCTGCTCGACCGAGACTTCCGGGTTCACGGCCTGCTCGGCGGCGCTCTCGATCAGACCGGCATCGGCTTCCTCGGAAGCGAATTCATCCTGATTGCGGCGCATCACGCCGGGGAACGGCAGATCGTCGGAGTGCTTGATCTTGACCGAGTCGCGAACCAGCATCCAGCCGTTCTTCGCACCCGGGACCGAGCCCTTGACGAAGAGCAGGCCGCGTTCGGCGTCTGTGCGCACGATCTCGAGGTTCTGCTGGGTACGCTGACGGTCGCCCATGTGGCCGGCCATCTTCTTGCCCTTGAACACCTTGCCAGGATCCTGGCGCTGCCCCGTCGAACCGTGCGAACGGTGCGAGAGCGAGACGCCGTGGGTGGCGCGCAGACCGCCGAAGCCCCAACGCTTCATGGCGCCGGCGAAGCCCTTGCCCTGCGTGTGACCGGTGATGTCGACCTTCTGGCCGGCGATGAAATGCTCGGCGGAAATCCGCGCGCCGACCGGCAGCAGCGCATTTTCGCCGTCGACGCGGAATTCCGCGACCTTCATCTTGAGTCCGACTTCGGCCTTGGCGAAAGCTTCGCGCTGCGGCTTGTTGACGTTCTTGTGCTTGGCCTCGCCGGCGCCGAGCTGGACGGCAAAATAGCCGTCGCGATCGGCGGTGCGATGCAAAGTTACCTGGCAATCTTCCAGCGAGAGAACGGTGACCGGCACGTGCCGACCGTCCTCCTGGAAGAGGCGGGTCATCCCGACTTTTTTCGCGATAACGCCTGTGCGCATCGTCAGAACTCCTAAACAGAGGCACCCGGCCCATCCGGGTGCTTGCGGACAGCCGGGTTCGATCCCGGAGGTCCAATTCGGCCCATAAATGCGATGCGAGCCCCGTCCGGGCCGAGTGCCCCGTCGGGCCGGATGGCCGTGGGAGCAAGACGGGGGACGCAGACCCGGACAAGTCCGGCGGTATCCCTTGTCTCGAAGAGCGACTTCGCCCTCCGAACGAAGATCCCGCGAGGCGGGAAACTCGTGCCACCCTGAAGGCGGACTTGAACCTCACCGGCCGTTTAAGGTCCTACCGGGAAGACCAGGCATCCGATCAAACCGGAGCCTCTGGCAAACTCGCTCAGGCGAGCTTGATTTCGACGTTCACGCCAGCGGCCAGATCGAGCTTCATCAGCGCGTCGACCGTCTGGGCGTTCGGCTGAACAATGTCCAGCAGTCGCTTGTAAGTGCGCACCTCGAACTGCTCGCGCGACTTCTTGTCGATGTGCGGGCCGCGGTTCACGGTGAACTTCTCGATACGCGTCGGCATGGGAATGGGGCCACGAATAAGAGCACCCGTACGACGTGCGGTCTCGGCGATTTCGCCAGTCG
>JAHJOG010000179.1 GCA_018820395.1 Gammaproteobacteria bacterium
CCGGCGCCGGTCCGCTGCTGGCATAGCCGCCGGTCGCGAACACATACACGTTCGTCTCCGCGTCGATCTGCTTGCCGAAGTCGCCCGTCAACGCGTTGTTCGTCTGCGGGTCTTCACCGGCCGACGGCAGGTCCACGATGCCCAGATTGCGCGCCGCGCTCCAGTCGCGCACCACGATCACGTCGCCGGGACGCGACGCGAAGCGGATCGTCAGATCGCTGCGCACCCCATCGATCGCGGCGAGTGTGTAGCTCACCCGACCATCCTCCGTCTCCCAGACGTTCTCGGCCAGCCGCTTCGTGCCCGCACCCGTCAGCGTGCCGAAGCCTTCGACCTCGATGCGCCCGCCGCCATCGCTGTCGTCGATGGTGTCCACGCCGGAGCCCGCGGCGAACCTGTAGATGTCCGCGCCCTCGCCGCCCCGGAGCACATCGCTGCCCGCACCGCCGTCGAGCGTGTCGGCGTCGGTGCCGCCGAACAAGATGTCGACGCCTTCGCCGCCATCGAGGGTGTCTGCGCCTGCGTCACCCTGGAGGTAGTCGTTGCCGCCCTGGCCGAACAGGTGGTCGGCGCCTGCGCCGCCGAACAGGCCGTCGTCCCGTGCGCCTCCGCCCAAGTCGTCGCCCGAGTCGGCGCCGAACTTCACGTGGCGCAGCGTCTCGGGCAGCGGCGAAGGGCCGACATTGGTTCCTGTGACGAGAAAGCGCGTGGCAGTCGCGACATCCACGAACTGCGTGTTCTCGCCGACGTTGGGGACTCTGACCTGGTCCATGTCGTTCGCGTTTCGCACGACGTCCCATCGCAACAACTCCGCGCGATGGGCGATCCATTCATCGGTGTAGGTCTGCGGCCTCTTGCCGAGAGCTGCCTGGTTCTGGTCTTGCTGCCAGGCGGCATGCCGTTCGGCCCAAGCGTCGCTCTGCCACAGAGCGTCGAGCGCCGCTTGGCCGCTCGGGCCCGCCGCACGCAGGACGAAGGGTGAAAGAGTTTCCAGCGCCGCGATGTCGGCGAAATCGCTTCGCGCCGCGGCATGGTCGCGCAGCGTGCCGTCGGTGCCTTGCAATTCGAGCGACACCCTACCGAGAAGCGAACGAAAGGCGCTGCTGTCGGTCAGTCGTTGAAGCTGTTGGTAGAAGGTGTCGCGTCCGCTGTAGCCGTCCTGGTCTGCGAGAACGGCCCAGGTATTGCCGCTCGGGTTGCCTTCGAGGCGATCCAGTCCGGCCCAACCCAGCCCCAGTGTGTCGGCCAATGCATTGACCAGGCTTTCCAGCGTGTCGCCATCCGCATGGCCCGCCGTGCCGAGCAAGGTTTCGCGACGCTGGTTCGATGCGGCGCGCAGCACCTGGCTCATGCGTTCTGCAGTCAATGTGGGATCGAGCTGCACGAATGTGCTCTGCACGTTCAGCGAGTCGACAATCAGCACCAAGCTGTGCGTGTCTCCGAAATCGTTCAGGCCGAAGTTGTCGATCAGCAGCTTGACCTCGCCAGCGATCAGCGTGGTCGAGGCCACGCCGGACGCCACGTTGCCACGCGCTAGGGGCTGGTCCTCGATGAAGATGGGTTGGGGCGACCCGTAGTGGAACTGCGAGTTCGCCACGGCGGAAGGCGGCGGCGCGCCGTACAGATCATGAAAATTCGCGAGCGCGCCCGTGGGCGCGATGTTGCGGCCCACATAGGCATCGAGCCCACCGGACGCGGGAGATGTCCGATAGCCGTCGGTGTTCTCGCCCGCGCGCAGCACGGCAAGCTGGTAGTCGAGCCCGGCGCCGGCGATGTTCCACACGTCGACACGCAGTGCCTGGTCGGAGTCGGTGCCGCTCGGAATGCCCGCGTTGACTCGCTGGGCTTCGTACACGACTTGCCGCACACGCTCCATGGCGCTGAAGAGCAGCCGTGCTTGCAGCGCGCCCGAGACGTCCAGATCGGCTTGCTTGCGGCCGACCAGGTTGTTCAGGGCGGTCACCGCGTCGTCGACCTGGGACAGACTGACCATGGCTCCTTCCCTGAAGAAACCGCTCATCGCCTGGTAGCGCTGCTGGACGTCCGCGTCCGTGAAGCGATCGGCGTTGGCTCCGAGCACGCGGTGCGCGGCGAAGTCGGCGACGACTTGCGCGAGGGTCTTGCCGCCGAGCACGATGCCGACGCCGGCCGCGTTGAAGGTGTAGGTGCCGGCGATGAGCGGCACACCTAGCGTGGTCCTGTCGTTCTGATGAAGCAGATTGAAGGCCGTGGCGAGATGCCCGCCCAGGCTGTAGCCGGTCACCGAGATGGGGACACTCGGGTCGAGCTTGCCGCTCTCCTTCAGGCTGGCGAACCACTGCTCCATGTCGGCGATCTGCCCGAAGGCCCAGCCCTCGGTCTTGATCTCCATGACGTTGGTGGCCTGGTTGTCCCGGGCCGCGTCGTCGGCGAATTCGGTGGAGCGGAAGGACAGGACGAACTCGCCTGTCTCGGTGTTGCGGAAGAGGGTGCCGGAAAAGCCTGTGGAAGTGTTGCTCTTATGTTCCAGGACGGTCCAGCTCTCGGCGAGAAATTGCCGAGCTTGCACCGCAGCAAACCTGCTGGCCCGCGTATTCCCTTCGGTAAGACTCAATTCATTCATTGAATCGGCCAACGTAATTACCCCAACTGGATTGGCGTCTGTCACGCCGAATAAGGATTCGGCTGCCATTTGCAATTGCGCGTACTTAAGATAAGCTCCAACTGAATTATTCATTTTTTAATCCCTGATTAGCGATGGTCGTAGAATTTTTGTTACAAATGCGACTGTGCTTACCTGACTGGAGGGACACTGTGGTCCACGGTACTTTGCCCAGCTCCACGGATCGCGCTGGCCATCTTTGCTCCCCTGTCCTTGGTCCATCAAGAAGCCTGTACGCTCCGCGATCAGTTCATTCTTTTTGATATCAAACACTTTCAGGCTTCCTCCTGCTATCCAATGACTTCGATCCGGATAGGTCGAAACGTCTTCCCACTCGAGGCCGAAGTTCGCGCTAAATTTCTCAATGGGCTCTCTTTGCAAAGCAAAAAATCGTCCATCGGGCTCCGCACCAAACCCCGTACTGCGCACGTGCCTTGAAAAATCTGCCTGAGGCACATCTTTCACTGATTTAAAAGTTCCGGTATAGCGATAGCGAATTCCATCTCGCGGATCAACCGTTTCGACGAATCTGTACCCATTTTGAGAAAATGCGTTTGTATTTTTGAATCCAACTTCGGCGCCGTTACCTCGCAAAAGCCGGTAAATGCATCCCTCCTCACGGCAGTCTGTCCCGTACGGATCCTCAGCCGCGTACTGGTCACGCGGCCAGCTGTCAAGACGCCATTTCATCCAGATCACTCCCGCCACCCCCTCCACCGTCCGATAAATCTTCTCCCCCGCCGTCTTGCACCGCTCGTCGAACAGTGCCTTGGCTTCCTCGTACCGCGCCTTGCGCTCGGCAATCAGCTTGTCTTGTTCACGATCTCGCAGAAGCGCCGGGCCGGTGAAGACTCCCAGCACGATGAGCACCAGAGCGACCTTCTGCCACCGGCGCTTGGGCAGCCACAGCGCGACGATGAGCAGGAAGATGATCAAGCCGATGTAAGCCGTGCCCAGACTGCGCAGGATGTCTGCGCCCGCACCGAGTTCAAGCATGGGCACCTCGCGCGATCAAGATGGTTTCGTGGCGCAGGTCGCAGGCGCTTCGCGCCCAAGTGATGGCGCGCAGGCTCCGGCGCGCGATGGGCGAATCACTCATTTCGATGTCCTCCATGTCGTTGCTACTCATGTCTTTCACCTCTCTCTCAAACTCTCGCTCGCGGCGCGCTGCACCGGGCTCAGCAGGTATTCGATGACGCGCCGCTTGCCGGTCTTGATCTCTGCCGTGAGATTCATGCCGGGGCTGAGCTTGATGGCCTTGCCGTCGACGTCGAGGGTGGTGCGGCTCAGGGTCAAGGTCACTGGAAAGATGGCGCCGCGCTTCTCGTCGTTGACGGCGTCGGCGGTGACGCGGTTGACGGTGGCGCCGATGGTTCCGTAGCGCGTGAACGGAAAGGTCTCGAGCTTGATCTCGGCTTGCTGGTCGACGTTGACGAAGCCGATGTCCTTGTTGTCCAGCGTGACTTCGGCGGTCATCTGCGCGCCGTCGGGGACGATGACCATGAGCGGCTGGGCTTCGGTGACCACGCCGCCTTCGGTGTGCACGGCGAGCTGCTGCACGGTGCCGGCGACCGGGGCCGTGAGCAGGGTGAGGCGTTCGCGTCGGTCGGCCTTGGCGAGTTCTTGCGTGCCTTGCAGGCGCTTGAGTTCGGCCGCGCCTTCGCGGGCACGCAGGCCGTGCTGGGTTTCGGCGATGTAGGCGCGGCGCGTGTTGTCGCTTTCTTTCAAGGCGGCGTTGGCTTCGGCCAGTCGTGCGCGCTGGGTGGCAAGGTCGCGTTCGAGCTCGATGCGTTCTCGCCGCCGATCTTGCGTGGCGTGGCTGGACATGAAGCCCTGGTCGGCCAGCTGCCTGAAATCGGCCTCTCGCTCCCGCGCGATCGGCAAGGTCAGCTCCAGCTTGGCGACCATCTCGCGCACGGTGGCGATCTCGGCCTGGCGCCGGCTGGTTTCGGCGGCGGCGCGGGCGAGCTTGGCGGCGATGTCGCTCCATTCGTCCGCGAGCTGCGCGCGCGCGGCGCGTGCGTCGGCGTCGGTCCAGCCGGACGGAAGGTCATCGCCGAGCGACGGCGTCTGCGCCGGATGAGCCAGCGCCTGCAGCAGCGCACGCGCACGCAACATCTCGGACTGCGCAGCCTTCAATTGTTCGTCGACACTGGTCTTGTCGGCATGCGCGCTGGTGGGGTCGAGTTCGACCAACGGCTGGCCCGCCTGCACGTGGTCGCCGTCTCGCACCCGCACGCGCCGGACGACGCTGGCTTCGAGCGGCTGGATGACCTTGGTGCGCTCGCTCACGACGATGCGCCCCGGCGCAACGGCGACGATGTCGATCTGCCCGACGATGGCCCAGCCGAGCGCCAGCAAGAACAACGCGATCAGCGCAAAAGCCAGCCGCCGCGGCGCGGGATGCACGGGCGTGTCCTGCAGGCTGAGCGCCGCAGGCAGAAAGGCAGCTTCGTCCGCGAGGCGCTCCGGGCCCGCGAGTTCGTGGCGATGCTGCCACGCGGCTTTGAAGATCGCGCGGTATCGCGCCAGCAGGTCGATGGCCGGATGGCGCTCGTCAGGCGCGTCGCCCGATCGGGCGATGGTGGATGGATCGGCGCTCATGGGGTGGCTTCCTCCGTGGGCATGCCGCCGGCCTGCATGGCCCACAGGCGCGCGTAGATGCCCTTGGGCTTGGTCAGCAGGGCATCGTGCGTGCCACCTTCGACGATCCGCCCCTTGTCCATCACGACGATGCGATGCGCGTGCCGCACGGCGCTCAGGCGGTGCGCGATGATGAAGACGGTGCGTCCTCGGCAGATGTGGGCCATGTTGCGCTGGACGATGGCTTCGGATTCGTAGTCGAGCGCACTGGTGGCCTCGTCGAAGATCAGGATGCGCGGGTGCGTGAAGAGCGCCCGCGCGATGGCGATGCGCTGACGCTGCCCGCCCGAGAGGCTCGCGCCCTGTTCACCGACCATGGTGTCGTAGCCTTCGGGCAGCTCGCTGATGAATTCGTGCGCGCCGGCGAGTTGCGCGGCCCGCATCACGGCGTCGAGCGGCGCGGCGGGGTCGACGATGGCGATGTTCTCGCGCACGCTGCGGTTGAAGAGCGTGTTCTCCTGCAGCACCACGCCCACTTGTCGCCGCAACTGTGCGGCATCGATGAGACCGATGTCGATGCCGTCGACCAGCAAGCGTCCCTGCTGCGGCGTGTGCAGCCGCTGGATCAGCTTGGTGAGGGTGCTCTTGCCCGAGCCGGAGCGCCCGACGATGCCGATGATTTCTCCGGGCCGCACATCGAGGCTCACGCCCTGAATGACCGGTGGGGCCTCGGGACGGTAGTGGAACGTAAGGTTGTCCAGCGTCACGCGGCCCTTGAGCGCCGGGAGTTGCGCCGCCGTGCTGGGCGGCACCTCGGTGCGCGTGTTGAGGATGTCGCCGAGCCGAGCCATCGAGATGCCGGTCTGCTGAAAGTCGGTCCACAGCTGGGCCATGCGCATGATCGGCTGCGCCACCCGCTGCGCGAACATGTTGAAGGCGATGAACTGGCCGACGCTCAACTGGTTGTCCATGACCAAGTGGGCGCCGTACCAGAGCGTGGCGGCGTTGACGAGCTTGCCGATCAGGTTGACGCCCTCGTGCGCCCAGCTCGCGAGGTTCTGCGTCTTGAAGCTGGCCGACACGTAAGCGGCCAACTGGTTGTCCCAGCGGCGGCCGAAGGCGGGTTCGAGCGCCGTGGCCTTGACGGTCTGGATGGCGCTGACGGTTTCGACGAGCATGGCCTGGTTCTCCGCACCGCGCGCGAACTTCTGGTCGAGGCGACGCCGCAGCACCGGCACCACCGCGAGGCTCAGGCCGAAGTAAAGCGGCAGGCTGACGAGCACGATGAGCGTCAATGGCACGCTGTAGAACAGCATGACGACGATGAACACGACCGAGAACACCAGGTCGAGCAGCACCGTCAGCGCATTGCCGGTGAGAAAGCTGCGGATGTTCTCGAGCTCACGCACGCGCGCCACCGAGTCGCCGACGCGCCGCGCCTGGAAGTACGCGAGCGGGAGCTGCACCAGGTGCCTGAAGAGGCGCGCGCCCAGTTCGACGTCGATGCGGCTCGTGGTGTGGCTGAAGACATAGCTCCGCAGGCCATTGAGCAGGCTCTCGAAGACGACGACGATCAGCAGGCCGGCGACGAGCACGTCGAGCGTGGTGAGCCCACGGTGGACCAGCACCTTGTCCATCACCACCTGGAAGAACAGCGGGCTGACCAAGGCGAAGAGCTGGAGCACGAACGAGATGGCCAGCACTTCGCCTAGGAGCCGCCGATGCTTGACCAGGCTCGGAATGAACCACGAAAAGTCGAACCGGGCGAGCTCGCCCGCGAGACTGGCGCGGCTGGTGACGAGGATGAGCTCCCCAGTCCATCGTGCGGCGAAATCGCCGAGCGGCACGATGAGCGGCTGGGCCGACACCGACGGGTCGCTCAGCAGCACGCGCTGGGCGTCGCACTGCGCGAGGATCACGCAGCGCGTTTCGCCGCTGTTGCCCGTGTTGCCCGTTCGAGCCTGAAAAAGGCATACATGCCGCCGCGCGGCGAGGCCACCCGCACGCGCGGCAGTTCGGCGAGCAGCGGGACAAGGATGTCCCGGCATGCCTTGAGATGAGCGACCACGCGCGGCGTGATCTCCTGGCTGTGAGCGATCGCCGCCATGCCCGCGCGCTGCGTGAAGACGCTCGCGCACGACGTATTGAATTCGATCAGCTTGGCCACGCCGTCCACCAGCGCGGGCGGCAGCACCAGCCAGCCCAGGCGCCAGCCGGTCATCAGAAAGCTCTTGGAGAAACTGTGAGCCACGACCAGGCGATCGTCTTCGAGGGCGACGTCCAGGAAGCTCGGCGCGCAGGCGCGGGGCGTCGGTTCGAAGTAGAGGCGCTCGTAGACCTCGTCGGCCAGGATCCAGGTCCCCGTCCGGCGGCAGTGATCGAGGATCGCGCGCTGCTCGTCCTGGGTCAGAGTCCAACCGGTCGGATTGTTGGGCGCGTTCACGACGAGCAACTTCGTTTCACGGGTGATGGCCGCCAGCAGGCCCTGCAGGTCGAGCGTCCACTCGCCTTCCTTCGCAACCAGCGGCACGCATCGCACGCGCGCGCCCATGATCCGGGGCTGCGCGACGAGGTTGGGCCACACCGGGGTGATCACGACCACTTCGTCGCCCGCGTCGACCAGGGCCTGGACGCCGAGCATCAGCGCATTGACTCCTCCAGACGTCACCGCGATGCGCGAAACGTCCACTGCCGGATGCAGCGAACCGACGTAGCCCGCGATCGCTTCCCGCAGTTCGCGCAGGCCCATGTTGTGCGCGTAGAAGGTCTCTCCGCTGCGGATCGATTCGATCGCCGCCTCGCGGATCACTTCGGGCGTGACCTCGTCGCTCTCGCCGAACCAGAACGCGAGCACGTCGTCGCGGCCGATGCCGGCATTGGCGACTTCGCGGATTTTCGAAGCCTCGAGGTTCTGGATGACTTGGCGCATGGGTTTCCTTGGGTCAGATCGGATGGCGGCACGGCGGCTTCAAAGACTGCGCATCCGGCACGTCGTGGGCATTTCGGCCTCTTCGGCTGAAATCGTCTTCACGACGCGAAAGCCGTAGCCCGAGCCTTCGACATCGAATTTGACGCCAGGCGCTCCCTTCCTGTCCATGACGCCGACCACCAGCGGTTGCTGGAACTGATGATCTGCGGCACGCATGCGGCCACGCTGCCCGGCGATCGAAACGTCCGCCCCTTCGAGTGCACGCGCGACCGCGGTGGCGTCGAGGCTCCCCGCACGCTCCATCGCCTGAGCCAGCGCCTCGATCATCAGTTGCATGCGCACGTGCACGTAATCGTCCGCCGGATCGGGGAAGCGCTCGCGAAACGATCGATAGAAAGACTCGGCTTGCGGGGTCTGCACATTGGGCAACCATTCGGCCACGGCCAGCACGCGACCTACCCCGGCATCGCCAATCGCAGCGGGCGCGCCGAGCGCGTTGCCGTAGAACGTATAGAAGGTTCCGTCGAAGCCAGCTTCGCGGGCGGCCTTGACGAGCAGCGTGAGGTCGTTCCCCCAGTTGCCAGTGAAGACGGCCTGCGCGCCGCTTGCAATGATCTTGCTGGCATAGGGCGCGAAATCCTTGACGCGTCCCATCGGATGGAGTTCGTCGCCAACCACCTGCACATCCGGCCGCTGCGCACCCAATTGGCGTCGCACCTCGGCCAGGGTGGAACGGCCAAAGCTGTAATCCTGGCCGATCAGGTAGATCCGCTTGAGCTTCGTGTCGTCCTTCATCACGCTCATCAGCGCGCCGACGCGCATGTCGGCGTGCGCATCGAACCGAAAGTGCCAGAAGCTGCAGCGCTCGTTGGTGAGCGCCGGGTCGACCGCCGAATAGTTGAGAAAGATCGCCTGTCGAGATGGATCGCGCTCGTTGTTCTTGCCTATCGCATCGATCAGCGCCGCGGCAACGGCGGACGAATTGCCTTGCAGCACGAACCGCGCGCCGTCATCCATCGACGCGCGCCACGCCGACAGCGCCTCTTCGGCCTGCCCCTTGCTGTCGTAGGTGCTCAATTGCAGCAACCGTGCTCCACCGGGAAGCCGGACACCGCCTCGGCCGTTCACGCGCTCGACGGCCCAGGCCAGGTTGCGCTGAACCGCTTCTCCGGTGTTCGCGAAAGGGCCGCTCATGCTCTCGACGAGCGCCAGGCGGATGGGGTCGCGCGTCTGCGCGAACAATGGACTCAATGCGCTCGCGCCTAGCGCCAGCGCCGCCAATTTCAAGGCCTTGCGGCGCCAAATAAACGGGGATTGCATTCTCTTGAAAGCCGTGCCGCGGCGCATAGATGCTGCATCAAGCGGCTGTGGCGATTGCGTAAAAGCCGCGCAGTGTAAGGGACACACATTTCCTGTCCCCGTGTTTGCTTTTCAACTGGAGTTCCCATGTTCTTCGCACCCACCATCCGCACTTCCCGCTTCGTTCCGCGCACGTACGACCGCCGGTTCGAACGCCTGATGAACGACGCCTTCTCCACGACGTGGCGCTCGCGCGACATTCAAGAGGACGAGAAAACCTGGACATTGACGCTCGACGTGCCCGGCTTGTCGCGCGACGATCTGCATGTCGAGATCGAAGGCGCAGTGGTTCGAGTCAATTCGAAGGCCGAGGCGCCGCGGCAATTCAGGGCTGCCTATGAACTGCCACAAGAGGTCGATGCGGCAGCCAGCGAAGCCAAGGTAGAGAACGGCGTGCTGACGCTGCGTCTCGCGAAGCAGGCGCTTGCCAGCAAGGCCGTTCAAATCAAGGTCGAGTAAGCAACATTTAGTTTCAATTGCGACTGGATTGAGGGCGCGCAAGCAACTTTTTGTTTCCAAGTTTTTCGCGTTTTACCGGACAATCGGTGCGGAGGACGTCACGTTTCGTGCCGTTTTCTGAATGCCTTCTTTCCAAGTCGCGTCGGAACCGCATTTCGCCCTAGGGCCATGGTGCAAAGGACGCTTATCGCAGCACCATGAAAACGCACCTGAAATTCGCCAACGAAGAGTCGAGATCAGACACCCTTCTGGTATTTCTTCCCGGTGCGTTTCTGAAGCCTGAAGAATTCGAGCGCGAAGGCTTCGTGGATGCGGTCCGCGAACGCGATCTGGCCGCTGACGCATTGCTGGTCGATGCCGACGTCTCCTATTACTACGACCAGACGTTCGTGCAGCGTCTCCAAGACGATGTCATCCAGCCGCAGCGTGCGCTAGGTTACAAGTCGATCTGGCTGGTGGGCATTTCCATTGGCGGGTTCGGCGCACTGATTCACGAATTGGCCAATCCCGGCACGGTCGATGGCATCGTCACCCTGGCGCCCTATCTCGGCCGCCGTCCCGTCGGGGCAGAAATCGCGAAGGCCGGCGGACTGAAGTCATGGAAGGCGCCCGAGGGCCCGCCGCCGGACCAGGAAGTCGATCGCAAGCTGTGGCCCTGGCTGCAGCAATACACCGCGGAACATTCGGCCAACAAGCTTCCCCCGCTTTATCTGGGCTTCGGTCTTGCCGACCGCTTCGCTCCCAATCACCGGCTGCTGGCGGACGCGCTCCCGGCCGGTCACTCATTCACTACCGAAGGCGGCCATGATTGGCCGCAATGGGCCAGGCTCTGGCGAGACATGCTCGGCGCGTTGCCGCTGCCGTCGCGCACCCCCGCCCACACGACCACTGCGAGCCGCGCTAGAGCGCCGGCGCCTGCAGCGCGTCCAGCGGCCATCGCGGCCTGACGTCGAACGCATAGCGTTCGCTCGCGCTTTCCACGTTGGCCTGCAGCCGCATCGCGGCCGCCATCGCGATCATGGCGCCGTTGTCGGTGCACAGATGCAATTCGGGGTAATGCACGCGAATGCCGCGCGAGGCGCATTCGGCGTTCAGCTGCCTTCTCAGTTCGAGGTTGGCCCCCACGCCGCCGGCCACCACGAGCCTGTCGAGCCCGGCCCCGTCCAACGCCCGCAAGGACTTCTTGAGCAGCACCTCGACGATGGCAGCCTGAGTCGACGCCGCCAGGTCGGCCTTGCGTGATTCGAGCGCGTCGCCGAGCTTCCTGGCTTGCGTGAGCACTGCCGTCTTCAGACCGGCAAATGAAAAATCGAGGTCGCCGTTGTGCAGCAGGGGCCGCGGCAGCCTGAAGGCGGCCGGGTCGCCCTCGGCAGCCAGCTTGGCGAGCCACGGGCCGCCGGGGTAAGGGAGGCCCATCAGCTTCGCGCACTTATCGAAGGCCTCGCCCGCCGCGTCGTCGATGGTTTCGCCGAGCAGCTCATAGCGTCCGACGCCGGATACCCGCATCAGCTGCGTGTGGCCGCCTGACACCAGCAAGGCGACGAAGGGAAACTCCGGCGGGTCCTCGCTCAGGAACGGCGACAGCAGATGGCCTTCGAGGTGGTGCACGCCGAGCACCGGCTTGCCGAGCGCCGCGGCCAGCGCGCAGGCCACGCCCGCGCCCACCAGCAGCGCGCCGGCCAGGCCCGGGCCGCGCGTGAAGGCCACCGTATCGACCTCCGCGAGTTCGCGACCCGACTCGGACAACACGGCCTGAGTCAGCGGCAGCACGCGCCGGATGTGATCGCGGCTGGCCAGTTCGGGCACCACGCCGCCATAGGCCGCGTGCATCGCGGTCTGACTGTGGAGCGCATGCGACACGAGCCGCGGCATCGCGTCGCCGGCGGCTTCGACCAGGGCGACGCCTGTTTCGTCGCACGACGATTCGATTCCCAGAATGAGCATGCCTGCGAGTGTAGGTGCCGGTGCGAACCGGGGCACGGATGTTGCAGCATGCCCCCAAAGCCCCACCGACCCACCCTGATGAAATCCGGACTCAGCTTCCTCATTGCCGCTCGCCGCTGCGAGATCGACGAGCTCGATCACCTCGCACGCACGAGCGGGCTCGTGGGAATCGTGGGCCGGCTGGTGCACGCCCTGCAGCGCGAGCGCGGTCTGTCGAACGTGATGCTCACGTCGCAGGGTCGGCGTTTCGCGCATCAGCGCAATGCGCAGATGGCCGAATGCCTGCAGCTCGAGCATGAAGTCCGCCTGGGTTTCGATCAGCTGGAAACCAAAGGCCGGCGGCTCGCCAACGGCACGCGCCTCTTCAGCAGCATCGCCTGGGTGCTGGCCGGGCTGGACGCCCTGCCCGCTCTGCGCCAGCGCATCACGCAGCTGGACATCGATGCGGCCGAAGCGGTCGCCGCATTCGGCAAGCTGGTCGCCGGGTTGCTGGGCGTGGTCTTCGAGGCCGCCGACGGCGCCACCGATCCCGCGATATCGCGCCTGCTGACCGCCTTGTTCAACTTCATGCAAGGCAAGGAATACGCGGGCCAGGAGCGTGCCTGCGGCGGTGCTGCCTTCGCGGAAGGACGTTGCGACCCACAGCGCCAGCGGGCCTGGGCGCAGCTCATCGCCGCCCAGGAACGATGCTTCCAGGTCTACGACGACTTCGCCGGCCCCGCTCTGGCCGAGATCTGGCGACGCAGCCAGTCGCCCACCGAAGTGGCGGAGCTCGAGCGGCTGCGGCGCATCGGCTGTTCGACCGCCGAACCGCTCGACGCCGAACTGAGCGCCGCCTGGTTCGACTGCTGTTCCCTGCGCATCGACGCGATGCGCGCGGTCGAGGAAGACATCGGCGCGGCGCTCCGGGAGCTGTGCGCCGCCAGGGTCGCTGCGGCGAAAGCCGACGTAAAGCGCCAGGAAGCCCTTTCGGGCCAGGTTTCACAGGCCGCAGGGCCGACCGACATGGCCTTTTTCGAACAGCAAGCCAACGCGCCCACCGAGGCCCAGGCACTGGCAGCCGCAACCCCACGCTTCGGACACCAGCTGGAGCGCTCGGTGCTCGACATGCTGCAGGAGCAGACGCAGCGCGTGCAGGCGATGAGCGACGAGCTCGACGCGGTGCGCTCCGCCCTCAACGAACGCAAGCTGGTCGAGCGCGCCAAGGGCCTCCTGATGGCGCGGCGCCGCCTGAGTGAAGCCGAGGCGCACAAGATGCTGCGCCAAACCGCCATGAACCAGAATCGCCGGCTCGTCGACGTGGCCGAATCGGTGCTCGCGATGGCGGATTTTCTGCCCGGCGGCGGAGCGTCCTGAGCGCGAAAGGTCCATGTTTGGTGCGCTGCACAATCGAAGTGCAGGCTGCAGCGGACTCGCAGGATTCGGTCTGAATCCTGACCTGCCGTGGATTCGCTGCTACATATTCAATAGCATCGACCGCCAGCCATCTCCTGGCATAGCCCTTGCGTTTCAAACCACGCAGACCGTTGAAGGTCTTCAGGCAGGTGGAGTCCAACGGCGGGCGCCACCCACCGACCCGGACAACGAAGTCCGCCACCGCATTCCCGTGCGGCGGCGGACTTTTTTTTTGGTTTTCTCGTTCATCCACCTGGAGTTCCCGACATGTTCAAGCCACCTTCATCCTTCGCGCGGCGCCGCCTCCTCGCGGGCGCCACCGCGCTGGTGGGCACGTCTGCCTTCACGTTGCCCGGCACCGCGCAGGCCAAGGGCAACGACCCCGAGAAAGAAGCGCTCAAGTTCGGCTTCATCAAGCTCACCGACTGCGCTCCGCTGGTGATCGCCTACGAAAAGCACTTCTTCGAGGACGAAGGCCTGAACGTCACGCTCGAAGCCCAGGCCAACTGGAAGGTGCTGCTCGACCGCGTGATCGACGGCCAGCTTGACGGCGCGCACATGCTGGCCGGACAGCCGCTGGGCGCCACCATCGGCTTCGGCACCAAGGCCGATGTCGTCACCGCTTTCAGCATGGACCTGAACGGCAACGGCATCACTGTCTCCAACGCCGTCTGGAACGAGATGAAGCCCTCGCTCCCGACCGAGGGCGGCAAGATCAAGCACCCGATCAAGGCAGACGCGCTCAAGCCGATCGTCGACAAGTGGAAGTCGCAGGGCAAGCCCTTCAAGATGGGCATGGTGTTCCCGGTGTCGACGCACAACTACGAGCTGCGTTACTGGCTCGCCGCCGGCGGACTCCACCCGGGCTACTACACCGCCGGCGACATCAGCGGCACCCAAGGCGCCGACGTGCTGCTGTCGGTCACGCCGCCGCCGCAGATGCCGGCCACGCTCGAAGCGGGCACCATCCACGGCTACTGCGTGGGCGAACCGTGGAACCAGCAGGCCGTCGTCAAGGGCATCGGCGTGCCGGTGGTGACCGACATCGAGATCTGGAAGAACAACCCCGAAAAGGTGTTCGGCGTCACGCGCGACTGGGCCGACAAATACCCCAAGACGCACGTCGCCGTGGTCAAGGCGCTGATTCGCGCCTGCATGTGGCTCGACGCCAGCATGGCGAATCGCGCCGAGGCGGTGAAGCTCCTGGCCAAGTCCAACTACGTGGGCGCCGACGCCGAGGTGATCGGCGCCAGCATGACCGGCACCTTCGAATACGAAAAGGGCGACAAGCGCCCGCTGCCGGACTTCAACGTGTTCTTCCGCTACTTCGCGACCTACCCGTTCTACAGCGACGCGATCTGGTACCTCACGCAGATGCGCCGCTGGGGCCAGATCACCGAAGCCAAGCCCGATGCCTGGTACATCGACACCGCGAAGAAGGTCTACCTGCCGGAGGTGTACATGCAGGCTGCCAAGGCGCTCGTCGCCGAAGGCAAGGCCAAGGAGTCCGACTTCCCTGCCAAGACCGACGGCTTCAAGGGCCCGCAGGACGGCTTCATCGACGGCATCGTGTACGACGGCCGCAAGCCCAACGACTACCTGGGCAAATTCAAGATCGGCCTGAAGGCCAAGGACGCGGCCTGAGCCGCCACGGGAGGACAAGCATCATGGACACCGTCATCAAGATGTTCGGCCGCGCCGGCGCCGCGGCGCGCGACCCGCGCGACCTGGCCCGCGCACTGTGGATGGCCGTGGGCGTGCCCGTGGCGTCGCTCGCCCTGTTCCTTGCGCTGTGGTCCGCCGTGGCGCCGCACATCCAGACGAGCCTGGGCGCGATTCCCGGACCGACGCAGGTGGCAGCCCAGGCCAAGGCGCTCGCACTCGATCACTTCGCCGAGCGGCAGAAGCGCACCGACTTCTACACGCGGCAGGACGCTCGCAACAAGGAGCGGCTGGCACAGGACCCGAGCGCGGAGCCACGCCACTTCACCTACACCGGCAAGCCCACCTACTTCGACCAGATCCTGACCAGCCTCTTCACCGTCTTCACCGGCTTTCTGCTGGCGACCGTGGTGGCCGTGCCGCTGGGCATCCTGGCCGGCTCGTCGAAGACCGTGCAGGCCGCGATCAACCCGATCGTCCAGCTCTTCCGGCCGGTCTCGCCGCTGGCCTGGCTGCCGATCGTCACGTTGATCGTGAGCGCGGTGTACGTCACCAGCGGCACGCCGATGTTCCAGAAGTCGTTCCTGATCTCGGCAATCACCGTGACGCTGTGCTCGCTCTGGACCACGCTGATCAACACCGCCATCGGCGTCACCTCGGTCGACAAGGACCTGGTCAACGTCGGCAAGGTGCTGCAGTTGCCGCTGGGCACACGGGTGCGCAAGATCATCCTGCCGTCGGCCCTGCCCTTCATCTTCACCGGCATGCGGCTCTCGCTCGGGGTGGGCTGGATGGTGCTGATCGCCGCCGAGATGCTCGCGCAGAACCCCGGGCTCGGCAAGTTCGTCTGGGACGAGTTCCAGAACGGCAGCAGCGAATCGCTGGCCCGCATCATGGTGGCGGTGTTCACCATCGGGCTCATCGGCTTCGGGCTCGACCGCCTGATGCAGCTCGCGCAGAACCTGGTCGTCCACCGTTGAAACGCGGGGCCCTCACGATGAACCTCGCACTCCAATCCGCTGCGCCTCTGGCCGGGCCGGGCGCCCGGGCGGCGCAACGCGAAATGTCCGGCTCAGCGGTGGCTTCGAAAGCCGACGCATGCGATGACGCCACCCGCACGGCCGTCGGCGTGCCCGGCGCGGCACCCAGCGTGGCCGCTCTCGAGCTGCGCGCCGTCTGCAAGGGCTACGGCAGCGGCAGCGCCCGCAGCGAAGTCCTGCACCAGCTCGACCTGCGCATCGAGCCCGGCGAATTCGTGGCGATCGTCGGCTTTTCCGGCAGCGGCAAGACGACGCTGATCAACCTGCTGGCCGGGCTCACCGCGGCCGACAGCGGGCAGGTGCTGAAAGATGGCCGGCCCATTGCCGAGCCCGGCCCCGACCGCGGCGTCGTCTTCCAGAGCTATTCGCTGATGCCGTGGCTCACGGTGCGCGAGAACATCGCGCTCGCGGTCGACCGCGTCTTCGCCCGCGAGAGCGCCAAGGAACGCGCCGCACGTGTGCTGCGCTACGTCGGCATGGTGGGGCTGACGCCGGCGATCGACAAGAAGCCCGCCCAGCTGTCCGGCGGCATGCGCCAGCGCGTGTCGGTGGCCCGGGCCCTGGCGACGGACCCCGACGTGCTGCTGCTGGACGAACCCCTGTCCGCGCTCGATGCGTTGACGCGCGCCAACCTGCAGGACGAGATCGTCCGCATCTGGAGCCAGGACCGCAAGACCGTCCTGCTCATCACCAACGACGTCGACGAAGCGCTGATGATGGCCGACCGCATCATCCCGCTCGACACCGGCCCGCGCGCGCGGCTCGGCCCGTCCTTCACGGTCGACATCGAACGGCCGCGCGACCGGCGTGCCATGAACCACGACGCCCGCTTCCAGGCATTGCGCGCCGAGATCACGGCCCACCTGCTGGCCCTGGCGCACCAGCGCGACCGGGACCAGGGCGCCGAAGTGATCGTGCTGCCGACCTTGAAGCCGCGCGACGTCACGGCCGTGCGCTGGCCCACTGCCGCTGCCGTGCTACGGCTGCGGCATGCCGCACAGGCAGAGGCTATCGAAGCCGACTACGTGGCGTCCAGACGCCCCTCGGCAGCGCCCCATGCCAGCGGCCTGCCCTCGGCCACCGACGAGCGCTTCGTCGACTTCTCCCAGGTCGTCAAGGTCTATCCCGGCCTCCAAGGCAAGCCTCCGCAGACCGTGGTGGACGGCTTCGATCTCAAGATGAAGCGCGGCGAGTTCATCTCGATCATCGGCCACTCCGGCTGCGGCAAGTCGACCGTGCTGTCGATGGTCGCCGGGCTCACCGGCATCACCGAAGGCGTGATCGCGCTGGACGGCCGCGAAGTGACCGACGCAGGCCCCGACCGCGGCCTGGTGTTCCAGGCGCCCAGCCTGGTGCCCTGGCTCACGGCCTACGAGAACGTGATGCTCGGGGTCGCACGCGTGTTCCCGCACGCGTCGGCCAGCGAGCGCCACAACACCGTCACCTACTACCTGAGCCGCGTCGGGCTCGGCGCGGCGATGGGCAAGCGAGCCTCGGACCTGTCCAACGGCATGAAGCAGCGCGTCGGCATCGCGCGGGCCTTCGCGCTCAACCCCAAGCTGCTGTTGCTCGACGAGCCCTTCGGCATGCTCGACTCGCTCACCCGCTGGGACCTGCAGGAAGTGCTGATGGAAGTCTGGACCCGCAGCCAGGTGTCGGCCGTGATGGTGACGCACGACGTCGACGAGGCGATCCTGCTCGCCGACCGCGTGGTGATGATGACCAACGGGCCCAACGCCCGCATCGGCCGGGTGATGAACGTGCCGCTGCCGCGCCCGCGCACCCGCGAATCCCTGCTGCAGCACCCGCGCTACTACGAGCTGAGAGAAGAACTCATCGGGTTCCTCGAAGACTGTGGCAGCCAGCACTAGCACCCCCAACACCCGAGGATTGCCATGAAGAAGATGAAACTGGTTCTGGTCGGCAACGGCATGGCCGGCGTCCGCGCGATCGAAGAGCTCATCAAGCTCGCACCCGATCTCTACGACATCACGGTGTTCGGCAGCGAGCCGCACCCCAACTACAACCGCATCCTGCTGTCGCCGGTGCTGGCGGGCGAGCAGACCATCGACCAGATCATCCTGAACTCGTGGGAGTGGTACTCGGACAACAACATCACGCTGCACGCCGGCAAGACCGTGGTCGAGGTCGACCGGGTCAAGCGCATCGTGCGCGCCGACGACGGCACCGAGGCGCCCTACGACCGCCTGCTGCTGTGCACCGGCTCCAACCCCTTCATCCTGCCGCTGCCCGGCAAGGACCTGAAGGGCGTGATCGCCTACCGCGACATCGCCGACACCCACGCCATGATCGAAGCCGCCAAGACGCAGCGCCACGCGGTGGTCATCGGCGGCGGCCTGCTGGGCCTCGAAGCCGCCAACGGCCTGATGTTGCGCGGCATGAGCGTGACCGTGGTGCACGTCGCGGCCTGGCTCATGGAGCGCCAGCTCGACGATGTCGCGGGCAGCTTCCTGCGCAAGTCGCTGGAGGAGCGCGGGCTCAAGTTCTTGCTCAACGCGCAGACCGAAGAACTCCTGGGCGACGACGAAGGCCGCGTGAAGGCCGTGCGCTTCAAGGACGGCACGCAGGTCGATGCCGACCTCGTCGTGATGGCCGTCGGCATCCGACCCAACACCGCGCTGGCCGAATCCATGCGGCTGCACGTCCACCGCGGCATCGTGGTCAACGACACCATGCAGACCGTGACCGACGCGCGCATCTACTCGGTCGGCGAATGCGCGGCGCACCGCGGCATCGCCTACGGGCTGGTCGCGCCGCTCTTCGACCAGGCCAAGGTGGCGGCGAACCATCTGGCGCAGTTCGGCATCGGCCGCTACCAGGGCTCGCTCACCTCGACCAAGCTGAAGGTGACCGGCATCGACCTCTTCAGCGCCGGCCAGTTCATGGGCGGCGAAGGCACGGAAGAGATCGTCATGAGCGACCCCTTCGGTGGCATCTACAAGAAGCTCGTCATCAAGGACGACAAGCTGATCGGCGCTTGCCTCTACGGCGACACGGCCGACGGCAGCTGGTACTTCAAGCTGCTGCGCGACGGCCGCAGCGTGCACGACATCCGCGACCGGCTGATGTTCGGCGAATCCAACATCGGCGACACCGGCCACGAAGGCCACAGCAAGGCCGCGGCCATGCCGGACGAGGCCGAAGTCTGCGGCTGCAACGGCGTGAGCAAGGGCACCATCTGCAAGGCGATCCGCGAGAAGGGCCTGTTCACGCTCGACGAGGTCAAGAAGCACACCAAGGCCAGCGGATCGTGCGGATCGTGCACCGGCCTGGTCGAACAGATCCTGATGTTCACCGCCGGCGGCGACTATTCGGCCGCACCCAAGCGCAAGGCCGTCTGCGGCTGCACCGACGCCAGCCATGCCGACGTGCGCGACGCCATCCGCACGCAACGGCTGCTCGCGCACGACGCGGTCTACCAGACCCTCGGCTGGCGCACGCCCAACGGCTGCGCCACCTGCCGCCCGGCCGTCAACTACTACCTGATCAGCACCTGGCCCAAGGAGGCCAAGGACGATCCGCAGAGCCGCTACATCAACGAGCGCGGGCACGCCAACATCCAGAAGGACGGCACCTATTCCGTGATTCCGCGCATGTGGGGCGGCCACACCACGCCGGACGAATTGCGCCGCATCGCCGACGCCGCCGACAAGTACAAGATCCCGACGGTCAAGGTCACCGGCGGCCAGCGCATCGACCTGCTCGGCGTGAAGAAGGAAGACCTGGCCGGCGTGTGGAAAGACATCGGCATGCCCAGCGGATTCGCCTACGCCAAATCGCTGCGCACCGTGAAGACCTGCGTCGGCAGCGAATGGTGCCGCTTCGGCACGCAGGATTCGACGCAGATGGGCAAGGACCTGGAACACGCCCTGTGGGCGATGTATTCGCCGCACAAGGTCAAGCTCGCCGTGAGCGGCTGCCCGCGCAACTGCGCCGAAGCCGGCATCAAGGACGTGGGCGTGATCGGCGTCGACTCGGGCTGGGAGATCTACGTGGGCGGCAATGGCGGCATCAAGACCGAGGTCGCGCAATTCCTGGTCAAGGTCAAGACCAGCGCGGAAGTCATGGAATACGCCGGCGCCTTCCTGCAGCTCTATCGCGAAGAAGGCTGGTATCTCGAACGCACGGTGCACTACATCGGGCGCGTCGGCCTGGACCACGTCAAGCGCCGCATGCTCGACGACGCGGCCGGCCGAAAGGCGCTGTGGGAAAAGCTGCAGTTCGCGCTCGACGGCGAGCCGGACCCCTGGTTCGAAGCGAACCGTGCGGCGGTCGACGTGCGGCAGTTCGAGCCGCTGCAGCCGGGCGCTGCCGGAGCCGCTGCGGACGAGACCGCGAACGCGCAGGCCCAGACCGCCTGACCCCCCCGACCACGACATCCGGAGCACACCCATGAGCGAATGGAAGACCATCTGCCGCATCGACGACATTCCCGTGCTCGGCGCGCGCCGCGTGGCGCGACCGGTTGGCGTCGCGGTCGCGGTGTTTCGCAACAGCCAGGACGAGGTGTTCGCCCTGCTCGACCGCTGCCCGCACAAGGGCGGCCCGCTGAGCCAGGGCATCGTGTTCGGCACCAGCGTCGCCTGCCCGCTGCACAACTGGACCATCGGCCTGGACGACGGCTGCGCGAAGCAGCCGGACGAAGGCTGCGTGCCGCGCTTCGCGTGCAAGGTAGAGGCCGGTCAGGTGCTGCTCGACGCGACCGAACTTGCGACGCTGGCGCTCGACCTCGCGCCGCCGCGTGCCGGCCCCGGCGCCGCGACGGCCGGCCGGCTGGGCGACGACAGCTTCGACGTCCAGGCGCCGCACGGAGCCTGAAGCGATGAAGCAGACGCACTCCACCTGTCCGTATTGCGGCGTGGGCTGCGGCGTGATCATCCACTCCGAGGGCGAGCGCATCGTCGGCGTCGAGGGCGACCCGGGGCATCCGGCCAACTTCGGCCGGCTCTGCACCAAGGGTTCGACGCTGCACCTCACCGCCGCGGCCGAGATCACGCGCCAGGCGCGGCTGCTGCAGCCGATGCGGCGCGCGCGGCGCGGCGATGCACCCGCGCCCGTGTCGTGGGACGCGGCGCTCAACACCGCGGCCGACAAGTTCGCGCAGGTCGTCCGCGACCACGGGTCCGACGCGGTCGGCTTCTACGTGTCGGGGCAGTTGCTCACCGAGGACTACTACGTCTTCAACAAGCTCGCCAAGGGCCTGGTCGGCACCAACAACATCGACACCAACTCGCGGCTGTGCATGAGCAGCGCCGTAGCCGGCTACAAGCAGACCCTGGGCGCGGACGCGCCGCCCGCCTGCTACGACGACCTCCAGCACGCGCAGTGCCTGTTCATCGTCGGCAGCAACACGGCCTGGGCGCACCCCATCCTGTTCCGGCGCATCGAGGACGCGCGGCGCGCCAACCCGGCGATGAAGATCGTGGTGGCCGACCCGCGCCGCACCGACACCGCCGAAGCGGCCGATCTCTTCCTGCCGCTGCAGCCCGGCACCGACGTGATGCTCTTCCACGGCATGCTGCACCTCATGCTCTGGGAAGGCTGGACCCGCCCGGACTACATTGCCGCCCACACCAGCGGGTTCGACGCGCTCAAGGCCGCCGTGCGCGACTGCACGCCCGACCGCGTGGCGCAGATCTGCGGCATCGACCAGGCCGCGCTCGTCGAAGCGGCGCGCCTCTTCGCCACGTCGGCGGCAACGCTGAGCCTCTATTGCCAGGGGCTCAACCAGTCCTCGTCCGGCACGGCCAACAACGCGGCATTGATCGACCTGCATCTGGCCACCGCGCAGATCGGCAAGCCCGGCGCCGGGCCGTTTTCGCTCACCGGCCAGCCCAACGCCATGGGCGGGCGCGAAGTCGGCGGCCTGGCCAATCTGCTCTCCGGCCACCGCGACATGGCGAACGCGGCGCATCGCGCCGAAGTCGCGGCGCTTTGGGGCGTGCCGGACGTGCCATCGGCCCCGGGCAAGACCGCCGTCGAGATGTTCCAGGCCGCCGCCGACGGCGAGATCAAG
>JAHJOG010000180.1 GCA_018820395.1 Gammaproteobacteria bacterium
GACCGAACGCGGCGAGTGGGACACGCGCTGCGCAGGCGAATTCGAGGCCACGCGTGGTGGGGTGTCGGTGGGCTTCACGACGAGCAACGGCTTTGCCGACCTCGTGCTCCACCAGACCATTTCGCAGACCTTCTCGCGCCAGGAAGGCGACGCGTGCGTGAGCCATGACCGGCCCACACAGTTCGCGGCGACGACGCTGCGCTACGACGGCACCAGCTACCGGTCTTCCGGCCCCTGACCCAGCTCAGCCGGCACGCAATGCCGCAGCGCGCCCGCGAGCCATGTCGATCGGCAGCAGCAAGAGCAGACCGCCGATGAAGAGCACCGCCGTCGACACCAACGCAATGCGTTGATTGCCGCCGGCCATCCAGGTGATGGCGCCGTAGCTCAGCGGCCCGACGATGCTCGCCAGCCGCGTCGCGAAGGTCCACAGCCCGAAGAACTCCGCGACCTGGCGTGGCGGCGCGAGGTAGCCCGTCATGGCACGGCCCGCGGACTGGCTCGATCCCATCGCCAGGCCGGCGATCGCGGCGGCCCACCAGAAGGTGCCCTTGTTCGTGGCCGACGCGGCGATCACGCACACCGCGATCCATGCCACCAGCGCACCCGACAGCGCGCGGCGGTGCCCGATGCGGTCCTGCAGGTAGCCAAAACCGAAGGCCCCCACCGCGGCGGCGATGTTGAGCACGAAGATCAGCACCATCGTTTCGCTCTGCACGAAGCCGATGACCTGTTCTGCGTAGATGGCCGCCAGCGTGATCGCCACCGCCACTCCGCCCTGGTAGCACACCGTGCAGGCCAGGAGCCACATGAAGTCGCGGTAGGAGCGCGCTTCACGGAAGGTTTCGCGCATCTGCTGCCAGGCGCTGCGCGCCCCCGCCCTGGCCTGCGGCTTCGCCCGTTCGGGCAAGAGCACGAAGGTGGCGCAGGCCGCGGCGCCATAGATCGCCGCGGTGATGAGCATCGTGACCGGCACGAAGTGCGAGGCCGGCAAGCCACGGGCCTGCGCCGACAGCACGTAGGCGAGGCACAGACCGAGCGCCAGCATGCCGCCGATGTAGCCGAAGCCCCAGCCCCATCCGCTGACCTTGCCCATGCCTTCGGGCGTTGCGAGCTCGGGCAAGAAGGCCCCGGTCAGCGACTCGCCATACGAATAGAAGGTGTTGGAAACGATCACCAGCGCCATCGCCAGCGCCACCGCGTACGTGCCGGTGAGATCGGGCGTGAGCGCCAGCGCAGCCGTCCCGGCCACGCAGCCTGTTGTGACCATCACGAGCACACGCTTCTTGGCGGCGCGCCGATCCGCCCAGGCGCCGATGGCAGGCATGGTGACCATGACGATCGCATAAGAGATGCTGAGCGCCGTGGTCCAGGCAAAGGTGGCCCACGGCGCGCCCTTGGCGATGCCGCCGACGAAGTAGGCGGCGAACACCGCCGTGATCACCACCGTGGTGTAGCCGGAGTTGGCGAAGTCGTACATGGCCCAGCCGAACACTTCGCGCTTGCGCACGCCGGGCTGCAGGGCCGATTGGGGGAACAGGGCCAAGGCGGTCGATCGGCTGGGTCGGATTGAACGGGCCGCCGGATGTCGGTCGCAGTACCGGCGTCAGTGCAGATGGCGTGGACGTCGTCCGCCGCCATGCCCGCCGCCGGTACCGCCGGTGCCGCCGCCGCGCGGCCGCTTGCCGATCTCGAGCGAACTGACCAGCGCATCGAAGCGCTCGCCGAAGAGCTTGTCGATCTCGGCAACGACGCCGCCGAGTTCGGCGCCGTCGAAGTGCCGTTCCATCAGGTTGACCACGTCCTCGACCAGCAGATCGCGCTGCACCTGCATGATCGCGGCCGGATTCGGTCCGACGAAGAGCATCACGAAATCGTCGCGCGAATCGGCTTCGGCGTCGCCTTCGTCCTCGTCGAAATCGGTGTCGTAGAAAGTGACCTCGATGGCTGCGCCCTGCTCGGCGAGTTCGTTGAGCGCCATGCACATCTCGTCGAGCGCCTGGCGAAAGTCTTCGTCGCCGGCCACGGTCCAGCAGATCTGCAGCATGTGCTCTTTCTGCTCGAAGCGAAGGCCGGGCTCTTCTTCGTAGACGCTGGTCGCGCCGTCGGCCAGCGACTTGGCGCCAGCGTATTTCCAGAGCGGTTTGAGCGCTTCCTGGATCTGATCAAAAGTCACGTCGTTGCGCAGCGGCACATCGCCGTGCACATGGATCTCGAACGGAGCGTTGTAGCGAGGCATGTCTTGCTCCCTTGTAGTGTGTGGATGGTGCCCGGAACCGGGGTCGAACCGGTACGCCCCTTATGCAGGAAGCGGCGGATTTTAAGTCCGATGTGTCTACCAATTTCACCATCCGGGCACGTGGGCAAGGATGCACGATACCCGAAATGCGGAGCGCCCCGCACCGACGCTTGCACGAGTGGCGCCGAAGATCAAGGAACGTTTCCCATCCCGTAAGCCAGAGGTATCCCGTCGACGCGAAAGGCGCCGGAGCGCTGGCCGCCGGCCGGGACCGGATAAGTCTTGCCGCGATAGGAAAACGGCAGAATGCGGTAGTTCTTGAACGCGCGGGCAGTCCCGTCGGGGAACGTCGTGACACCGGTCTGCTGGTCGTACGCATCGGCCATTTCAAGGTCCATCGGATCGAAGTCGCGGTCTTTCAGGACATGCCGCACGAAAGCCGTTCTGCCGCCGTCCAGCAGCGAGAACTGCAGCCACGTCGCCTGGCGCCCTTCGCGATCGGCGACGGCGATCATGTGGTCCAAGGAGCCGGGCTTGCCGTCGTCCTCCGACCACGTCTGCCCTTGCAGGTCGATCGGGTACGACTTGACCGACGCGGCACCGACGATGTTCTTCCCCAATCCCTTGAACTCGCCGATCTTCCGGATTTCGCCGGCCCGCGGCGTGCGGTCGGGCGGCTTCTTTCCGGGCACCCACCGGCCGACTTCGTAGATGGAGACCGTTCCCTCTTTCGTCACCGGCCAGACGCGTGCCTCGTGCGGGTCGTTCATCCAATAGGGGGTGCCGTGCTTGCGGCGTCGGTCGTCCTTGCTCCAATAGCCGTAGCTGACGGTCGCGACGATCGCGCGGACATGCCCACCCGCGTCGTCGGTCTTGATGAGCCTGGGCAGATGTGGCGAGCCAGCGGCAAGCACGAAGGGCCACTGGGTCTCTGCCGCTCCCATGTCGCGCGTCCTGGCATTGCCGGCGTCGCTTCCGAAGTACGTGTCGTTGTAGTGGCCGATGAGCGGGGCCAGGTCGATCCAGGCCAGCTTCTGCTCGGAATAGGAGCCCACGACCAGCAAGCCCCCCTTGGCGTACTTCTCGTAGAACTTGCCGCCCGGCAGCATCATGGCGCGCTTGCTGGCAATTGGGGATGCCAGTTCGCCCACGCCGCCAGGATCGCTGCCCTGTGCAATGGCGCGATCGAGTTCGGTGACGCCGGTCAGCGCGCGACACGACGTCGGAGCCTTGACGTCGTCCGGCAGCGGCACATAGCCCACCACCTTCATGAACTGCCAGTTTCCCTGATTGAACATCCCCGGCATGGGGCGATCCCAATCGTTCCACCATTCGCGCAGCGGCCAGGGAGACTTCAACGAGTAGCCGGGGCGGATGCTGGCCAGGGCCACCACGGCGATCTCGCCCTTGAGTTCGGCCCAGTTCCACAGCGTCAGGAACAGGAATTCCCCGCCGTCCGTGATGCAGCCCGATGTGGCCGCCACATTCGGCTTGAGCGTGAAGCTGCCCTTGCCGGGTGCGGTCGCAGTGCCGATGGTGACACCGCGCGCCGGCCGGTCGGATGTGGCCTGCGTGATGAAGATCGATTGCCGCGTCACGCCCGCGTCCCCCGGGCCGACGCCATGCGCCATCACCACCATCCTGTCATCGGCCTTCAGGAAGCCCGAAGCGAGATACTCTCGCAACTGCCCCGGCACGGGGTCCGCACCGTCCTGCCAGAAAACCTGCGGGACCACGTTGATGGTTCCCCTGTCCTTGGTCATCGTGGTCAGGCGAACCACCGACTTCAACAGGCTCTTCGCTGCGACCAGACCGCCGCCCTGGTTGGTCACGTAGTCGTTGTCGGATTCACGGGGCGGCCCGCCGAACTGGTAGTCCAGCTTGCCGCCGTTGTCGTATCGGATGGTTCCGATGCTTGCCACCTCGCTGAGCGCCGGATGATCATTGACGGCCGAAGCCTCGCCCTTGCGGTACCTGATGGCGTCAGGGCCGGTGTAGTCCTTGGCGATGGATTCGTAGGCACCGGGCACGATCCGGCCGCGCGCATCGACGATGTCGTCGGGGATCGGGATCGGGGAAGAGATCGGAGAAGAAGCCGGCGCCGCTGCGGAGCTTCGCGCCGTCCGAGAGCGATCGCCTTCCGAGGTCGCGGCATGAACGCCGAAACCGGTCGCGAGAACGAGCGCGAAAGACAGGCACTTCATGGTGGTTGGAGGCGCGACCCGGAGTCGAACCGGGCTAGACGGATTTGCAATCCGTTGCATAACCGCTTTGCTATCGCGCCACGCAGTTCCAAAACGCTCGATGCTCGCCAAAACGGAAAGCGCCGAAAACCGCGAAAAAAAGGGAAGCCAGAAGCTTCCCTTTTTCAAAAACTGGAGCGGGAAAAGAGTCTCGAACTCTCGACCTCAACCTTGGCAAGGTTGCGCTCTACCAACTGAGCTATTCCCGCGTTTCGAGCCTCGAATTATATAGCATTCCGCGAGGCCCCCGCAACAACCGGAGGCCTCGGGTTCAATGCTTGACCGAGGATTCGTTCTGCTGCGATCCGCGCTGCTTGGCGAGCTCGGCGACCGCCGCCGCAGAGGCTGCGACCTCTTCATCGGACAAGGGCGTCGGCGACTTCTCGAGTGCGATTTCCAGCACCTTGTCGATCCACTTCACAGGGACGATCTCGAGCCCGTTCTTCACGTTCTCGGGGATCTCCTGCAAGTCCTTGGCGTTCTCTTCGGGAATCAGCACGGTCTTGATGCCGCCACGCAATGCAGCGAGCAACTTTTCTTTCAGGCCGCCGATCGCCGTCACTTCGCCGCGCAAGGTGATCTCGCCCGTCATCGCGACATCGCTGCGCACCGGAATGCCGGTGAGAGCAGAGACGAATGCCGTCGTCATGGCCGCGCCCGCACTCGGCCCGTCTTTCGGCGTTGCGCCATCGGGCACGTGGATGTGGATGTCGCGCTTCTCGAAGATGTCGTCGCGGATGCCCAGGCGCCGTGCGCGGCTGCGCACCACCGTGCGTGCGGCCTCGACCGATTCCTTCATCACGTCGCCGAGCGAACCCGTGCGGCTGATGACGCCCTTGCCCGGCATGGTCACCGCTTCGATGGTGAGCAGATCGCCACCGACTTCGGTCCACGCGAGACCGACCACCTGCCCCACCTGGTTCTTCTTCTCGGCCAGGCCGAAGCTGTACTTGCGCACGCCCAGGAAGTCGTTCAGGTTGTCGCTGCCGACCACCACCTTGGGTTCCATCTTCTTCAGCAGCAGGCCCTTCACCACCTTGCGGCAGATCTTCGACAGCTCGCGTTCGAGCGAACGCACACCGGCTTCGCGCGTGTAGTAGCGCACGATGTCGCGGACGGCTTCCTCGGTGATGAGCAGCTCTTCGTCCTTGACGCCGTTGTTCTTCATCTGCTTGGGCAGCAGGTACTTGAGCGCGATGTGCGTCTTCTCGTCTTCGGTGTATCCGGCCAGGCGGATGACTTCCATCCGGTCGAGCAGTGCCGGCGGGATGTTCATCGAGTTCGACGTGGCGACGAACATCACGTCGGACAGGTCGAAGTCGACCTCGACGTAATGGTCGCCGAAGGTGTGGTTCTGCTCGGGGTCCAGCACTTCGAGCAGCGCACTCGACGGGTCGCCACGGAAATCGGTGCCCAGCTTGTCGATCTCGTCGAGCAAGAAGAGCGGATTGCGCGTGCCGACCTTGTTGAGGCTCTGCAGCACCTTGCCCGGCAAGGCGCCGATGTAGGTGCGCCGATGCCCGCGAATCTCGGCCTCGTCGCGCATGCCGCCGAGCGCCATGCGTGTGTACTTGCGACCCGTCGCCTTGGCGATCGACTGGCCCAGCGAGGTCTTGCCGACGCCGGGAGGCCCGACCAGGCACAGGATCGGCGCCTTGACCTTCTCGACACGCTGCTGCACCGCGAGATATTCCAGGATGCGGTCCTTGACCTTTTCGAGGCCGTAGTGGTCCTCGTTGAGCACTGCCTCGGCGTGAGCCAGGTCGTGCTTGATCTTGGTCTTCTTGCTCCACGGCAAGCCGATGAGCACGTCGATGTAGTTGCGCACCACGGTCGCCTCGGCCGACATGGGCGACATCAGCTTGAGCTTCTTGAGTTCGCCCTCGGCTTTCTTGAGCGCTTCCTTGGGCATCTTGGCAAGCCTGATCTTCTTTTCGATCTCCTCGATGTCCGCGCCCTCTTCGCCTTCGCCAAGCTCCTTCTGGATGGCCTTGACCTGCTCGTTCAGGTAGAAGTCGCGCTGGTTCTTTTCCATCTGGCGCTTGACGCGGCCACGGATCTTCTTGTCGACGTTGAGGATGTCGACCTCGCGCTCGAGTTGCCCGAAGAGGTTTTCGAGGCGCGCCTTGATGTCGTCGAGATCGAGAACGGCTTGCTTGTTCTCGAGCTTGAGAGGCAGGTGGGCCGCGATGGTGTCGGCCAGGCGGCCCGGGTCGTCGATGCTCGAGATCGAGGTGAGGATCTCGGGCGGAATCTTCTTGTTGAGCTTGACGTACTGGTCGAACTGCTGCATCACCGCGCGGCGCAGCGCCTCGACCTCGGTGCCCTTCTGTGCCGCGTCGGACGTCTCGACCGGGGTCACGTTGGCGGTGAAGTGCGTCTCGCCGTCGTCGATGCGGTTGACCCGGGCGCGCTGCTGGCCCTCGACCAACACCTTCACGGTGCCGTCGGGCAGCTTGAGCATCTGCAGGATGGTCGACACGCAGCCGACCTCGAACATGTCTTCGACCGAGGGCTCGTCCTTGGCAGCGGCCTTCTGGGCGACGAGCATGATGCGCCGCTCGGCTTCCATCGCGAGCTCGAGCGCCTTGATGCTCTTGGGGCGGCCGACGAAGAGCGGAATCACCATATGGGGGAACACGACCACGTCGCGCAGCGGCAGCAGCGGCAGGTCGAGTTCGGTGGGAGGCAGAGGCGTATGACCGGACATGGGAATCCTTTGATTGATCAAGGGAAGATGGTCGGCCACGGGCTCTTTTCAAGCCCGTGGACACAGGTTTCGTCGACGTCGCCGGGCGTCGTGGCGGGGACGGCCGGCGGTCGCTTCATTCAGGCCTTCTTGGCCGCCTCGCGATACACGAGCAACGGTGGCTTGTTCTCGTCGATGGTGGACTCTTCGACCACGACCTTGTCGACGTTGGTGGAATTGGGCAACTCGAACATCGTGTCGATCAGCGACTGCTCGAGGATCGAGCGCAGGCCGCGGGCGCCCGTCTTGCGCGCCAGTGCCTTGCGCGCGATGGCGCTCAGCGCAGAGGGACGGATCTCGAGATCGACGCCCTCCATCTGCAGCAGCTTGGTGAACTGCTTGACCACTGCGTTCTTCGGCTCGGTCAGGATGCGCACCAGCGTGTCTTCGCTCAATTCGGCGAGCGACGCGACGACCGGCATGCGGCCCACGAGCTCGGGGATGAGCCCGAACTTGATCAGGTCTTCGGGCTCGACGTCCTTGAACACCTCGGTCAGGCTGCGCTGCTTCTTGCTCTTGACCGACGCGCCGAAGCCGATGCCCGAGGCCTCGGTGCGGTTCTCGATGACCTTCTCGAGCCCGGCGAAGGCGCCGCCGCAGATGAAGAGGATGTTGGTCGTGTCGATCTGCAGGAAGTCCTGGTTGGGGTGCTTGCGCCCGCCTTGGGGCGGCACGCTGGCCATGGTGCCTTCGATGAGCTTGAGCAGCGCCTGCTGAACGCCCTCGCCCGACACGTCGCGCGTGATCGACGGGTTGTCCGACTTGCGAGAGATCTTGTCGATTTCGTCGATGTAGACGATGCCTCGCTGGGCGCGCTCGACTTCGTAGTTGCAGCTCTGCAGCAGCTTCTGGATGATGTTCTCGACGTCTTCCCAAACGTAGCCCGCTTCGGTGAGCGTGGTGGCATCGGCCATGACGAAGGGCACGTCGAGCATGCGGGCCAGCGTCTGCGCCAGCAGCGTCTTGCCCGAGCCGGTGGGTCCGATCAGCAGGATGTTGCTCTTGCTGAGTTCGACGTCTTCGCCCTTGGCTTTTTCCTTGTGGCGCAGGCGCTTGTAGTGGTTGTAGACCGCCACGGACAGCATGCGCTTGGCCGGCTCCTGGCCGATCACATAGTTGTCGAGGTTGGTCTTGATCTCGAGCGGCGTGGGCAGGTCGCTGCGCGCATCGCGAGCGTCCTCGCCAGCAGGCAACTCGTCGCGGATGATCTCGTTGCAAAGATCGATGCACTCGTCGCAGATGAAGACCGACGGGCCCGCAATCAGCTTCTTCACCTCATGCTGACTCTTCCCGCAGAAAGAGCAGTAGAGCGTTTTTTCGCTGGAAGAGCCTTTTTTCTCGGCCATTGACAGGTGCCTCGTAACAGGGAATGAACAATGATAGCGAAGATGAACCGGCCCCTATTGGCCGAAAAGCCCATGTTTTCGTCATTGATTGGAATGAAAACGGCGCTTTCCGTGTGGAAAGCGCCGCATCCATCGCGGGATGGAAAGCCGCCCGATCAGCTGCGCTTGGCAATGACCTGGTCGATCAGGCCGTATTCCTTGGACTCGTCGGCCGTCAGGAAGTAGTCGCGCTCGGTGTCGCGGGCGATCTTCTCGAGAGGCTGGCCGGTGCGTTCGGCCAGGATGCGATTCATCTGTTCGCGCGTCTTGAGAATGTCTCGCGCATGGATCTCGATGTCGGTGGCCTGCCCCCGCGCGCCGCCGAGCACCTGATGGATCATGACCTTCGAGTTGGGCAGCGAGAAGCGCTTGCCCTTTGCGCCGGCCGCCAGCAGGAACGCGCCCATGCTGGCCGCGAAGCCGATGCACAACGTCGACACGTCCGGCTTGATGAACTGCATCGTGTCGTAGATGGCCAGGCCCGCGCTCACGCTGCCGCCAGGCGAGTTGATATAGAACGAGATGTCCTTGTCGGGGTTTTCGCTCTCGAGAAAGAGCAATTGCGCAACCACCAGATTGGCGGTCTGGTCGTTCACTTCGCCGACCAGGAAGATCACGCGCTCCTTGAGCAGGCGCGAATAGATGTCGTAGGACCGTTCGCCGCGGCCCGATTGCTCGATGACCATCGGAACCATGCCGAGGCCTTGAATTTCCTGTGCGCTCATAGGTGCCTTCCAGTGTTGTGTGTACCGTACTCAGCCGATATGGGGACAGCGGACGGGAGCGCAAGCCCCACGGCGCGGCCCTCCCAGGGCCGGCCCGATCAGTTCTGCTGCGCCATCAGTTCGTCGAACGAAACCGACTTTTCGTTGACCTTGGCCTTGCCGATGACGAAGTCGGTCACGTTGTTCTCGATGACCACGGCTTCGACCTCGGCCAGGCGCTGGCCGTCGCTGTAGTACCAGCGAACCACGTCGGCGGGCTTCTCGTAGCTGGCGGCAAGCTCGTCGATGTGCGCCTTGATCTGCTCCGGGCGGGCCTGCAGGTTGTTCGAACGCACGAGCTCGGCCACCACGAGGCCGAGCCGGACGCGGCGCTCGGCCTGCGGGCGGAACACTTCGTCGGGAATCGGGGCCTTGTCGGCGTCCTTGATGCCGCGCTGCTTGAGCTCGGCGCGGGCGCCCTCGACCATGCGGTCGATCTCGGACTGCACGCTCGACTTGGGAAGGTCGAGTTCGGCGTTGGCCACCAGCGCGTCCATCACCGCGCCCTTGTTGCGCGCCAGCAGGCGGAACTTGACCTCGCGTTCGAGGTTGCGGCGAATGTCGGCATGCAGGCCTTCGACCGTGGCGTCGGCGATGCCGAGCGACTTGGCAAGCTGCTCGTTGACCTCGGGCAGGTGCGAAGCCTCGATCTTCTTCACCGTGACCATGAAGTCGGCCTGCTTGCCGGCCACGTCCTTGCCGTGATAGTCCTCCGGAAAGCTGAGCTGGAAGGTGCGGCTGTCGCCGGCCTTCAGGCCGCGCACGGCCGTTTCGAATTCGGAGAGCATCTGGCCGTCGCCGAGGATGAACTGGAAGTCGTCGGCCTTGCCGCCCTGGAAGGGCTCGCCGTCGATCTTGCCTTCGAAGTCGACCGTGGCGCGATCGCCGTCCTGCACCGTCGCGTCCTGCGCGCGCTGCGAGAAGGTGCGGCGCTGCTTGCGCAGGATCTCGATCGTCTTGGCGATCGCGTCGTCGCCGACTTCGGCGCTGAGCTTGTCGACTTCGGCGTTGGACAGATCGTTGATCTTGACCTCGGGAAACACCTCGAACACGGCGTCGAAGGCCAGTTCGCCTTCAGGCGACTCTTCTTTTTCGGTGATGCGCGGCTGGCCGGCGACCCGCAGCTTGGCCTCGTTGGCGGCCTGCGAGAAGGCCTCGCCCACCTTGGCATTCATGACTTCGTAGTGCACCGAATAACCGTAGCGCTGGGCGACCACGTTCATGGGCACCTTGCCGGGGCGGAAACCGTCCATCTTGACGGTGCGAGCCAGCTTCTTGAGGCGCGAATCGACCTCCGACTGGATGATGCCGACGGGCAAGGTCAGCGTGATCTTGCGCTCGAGCTTGTCGAGGGTTTCAACGTTCACGGTCATGGGTGTCTTCCTAGTGAGATGTTCGTGCTGGTGCGCGGGGCCGGACTCGAACCGGCACGTTCTTGCGAACGTCAGGACCTAAACCTGGTGCGTCTACCAATTTCGCCACCCGCGCGGTTCCAGTGATTCAGGAGATCGCAAATTTGCGGCCCGCCTGAAATTGGTCAACCGCGCATTTTAAGCGCGAACGGCAGGCTCCCCGGCGGGCTCGGCTTCATCCCGCCGGACCCTGAACCACGCGGCGTACATGGCGGGGAGCGCCAGCAGCGTCAGCACCGTCGCGACGATGAGGCCGCCCATGATCGCCACGGCCATCGGGCCCCAGAACACGCTGCGCGACAGCGGAATCATCGCCAGCACGGCCGCTGCGGCGGTGAGCACGATGGGCCGCAGCCGCCTCACTGCCGACTCGACGATGGCGTCCCATGTCGGCACGCCGGCGGCGCGGTCGCTTTCGATCTGGTCGATCAGGATCACCGCGTTGCGCTGGATCATGCCCATCAACGCAATCACGCCGAGCAGCGCGACGAAGCCGAAGGGGCGGTTCAGCACGAGCAGCGCACCCGCCACGCCGGCGATGCCGAGCGGCCCGGTGATGAACACCAGCAGCGACCGGCTGAAGCTGTGCAGTTGCAGCATCAGCAGCGTGAAGACCAGGAACAGCATGATCGGCACGCCCGTCACGATCGACGCCGAGCCCTTGCTGCTTTCTTCCACCGCGCCCGCGACCTCGATGCGGTAGGCAGCGTTGCCGTCGGCGTGCCACTTTTCTTCGAGCTTGCGCAGTTGCGGCAGCAACTGATCGGTCACGGTGGCGCCTTGCAGGCCTTCGGAAATGTCGCCCTGCACGGTGATCGCGTAGTTGCGGTTCTCGCGCCACATCACGCCGGGCTCCCAGCCGAACACCGGCCGGGCGATCTGGGTGAGCGGAATCGACTGGCCCGAGCTGGTGGGCAGATAGGCATTGCCGATGTCCGAGATGGCCTCGCGCTCGTCGGGCGACTGGCGCAGCACGATGTCGATCAACAGGTCGTTCTCGCGGTACTGGCCCACGGTGGTTCCGCTGAACATCGTGCGCGAAGCCTGGGCGATGGCCTGGCTGGTGACGCCGAGCGCCCGGGCTTTCGCCTGGTCGACCTGCAGCCGGATGGTCTTGACCGACTCGTTCCAGTTGTCGTTCACGCCGCGCATGTTGGGGTTCTTGCGCATCACCTCGGTGACTTCGTTGGCGTACACGCGCAATTGCTCGGGCTCGGTGCCGATCACGCGGAACTGCACCGGATAAGGAACCGGCGGCCCGTTCGGCAGCAGCTTGACCCGGCCGCGCACTTCGGGAAATTCCTGGGCCAGCAGCGCCGGGAATTTCAACCGCAGCGTTTCGCGCACCTTCAGGTCCTTGGCGAGCACGATCATCTGCGACACGTTGGTCTGCGGAAACACCTGGTCCAGCGGCAGGTAGAAGCGCGGCACGCCCGAGCCGACCCAGGTGCTCACAGTGGCCACACCCTCTTCCTTCATCAAACGCTGCTCGACCCGCTTTGTCACTTCCTCGTTAGCCGCGAACGACGTGCCTTCCGGGAACCACAGGTCGACCATGATCTCTGGACGGCTCGAATCGGGAAAGAACTGCTGCTGCACCTTGCCCATGCCGACGATGCCGAGCGCGAAGATGAGGAGCGTCGCCCCGATGGTCAGCCAGCGGTGCAGCACGCACCAGTTCACGGTGCGGCGGAAGGCGTTGTAGAAGGCCGTGTCGAAGAGCTCGTGCGGCGGCGCGTTCGGGTCGTGCGGCTTCACCTTGAGCAGCAGCGTGCCGAGGTACGGAACGAAATACACCGAGACGATCCAGCTCAGCACCAGCGCGATCACGGTCACCGCGAAGATCGCGAAGGTGTACTCGCCCGTCACCGACTTGGCGATGCCGATCGGCAGAAAGCCGGCCGCCGTGATGAGCGTGCCGGTCAGCATCGGCTTGGCCGTGACGTCGTAGGCGAAGGTGGCGGCGCGGACCTTGTCGTAGCCCTCTTCCATCTTCCGCACCATCATCTCGACGGCGATGATGGCGTCGTCCACCAGCAGGCCGAGCGCGATGATCAGTGAGCCGAGCGAGATCTTGTGCAGCCCGATCCCGAAGTAGTTCATCGCCAAAAAGGTGACGGCCAGCACCAGCGGAATGGTGATCGCCACCACCAGCCCGGGGCGGATGTCGACATACCAGCCGAAGCGTCCGCCCTTGTGCAGCCCGAGCGCGATGAAGCTCACCGCCAGCACGATGCCGACCGCTTCCATGAGCACGCCGACGAACTCGTTCACCGAGCTGGCGACCGCCACCGGCTGGTTCTGCACCTGCGCCAGCGACACGCCCACCGGCAGCTGCCGGCCGATGTCGCGCGTGGTCTCTTCGAGCGCCTTGCCGAGCGCGATGATGTCACCGCCCTTGGCCATCGACACGCCCAGCGCGATCACTTCCTTGCCCTGGTGCCGCACCTTGACCGCCGGGGGATCGACGTAGCCCCGATGGATGTCGGCGATGTCACCGAGGCGGATCTGGTTGCCCGAGCTGCCGCGGATCGGCATGGCGCGCAACTGCTCGACGCTGGTGAACTGTCCGCCCACGCGCACCTGCAGCACGTCGGCCGGCGACTGGATGGTGCCTGCGCTTTCGACCGCGTTCTGCGAACCGATCTGCGCCAGCACCGCGTTGAAATCCAGTCCGAGTTGAGCGACGCGCTTCTGCGAGACCTCGATGTAGACCTTTTCGTCCTGCACGCCGAACTGCTCGACCTTGGCCACGTCTTTGACCCGCAGCAGCTGTTGCCGGGCGTCGTCGGCGAAAGTCTTGAGCTCGGCGTAGCTGAAGCCATCGCTTTCGAGCGCGTAGATCACGCCGTACACGTCGCCGAAGTCGTCGTTGAAGAACGGGCCCTGCACGCCGGCGGGCAGCGTGCCTCGGATGTCGCCGATCTTCTTGCGCACCGTGTACCAGACGTTGGCCACCTCGCCCGGGCGCGACGAGTCCTTGATCTGGAAGATGATCTGCGACTCGCCCGGCTTGGAGTAGCTGCGGATCTTGTCGGAGTACGGTGCCTCCTGCAGGGTGCGCTCGAGCTTGTCGGTGATCTGCTCGGCCACTTGCTGCGCCGTGGCGCCAGGCCAGTAGGTTCGCACGACCATGGCCCGGAAGGTGAACGGCGGGTCTTCGTCCTGGCCCAGCTGGAAGTAGGACGCGAAGCCCAGCACCATCAGCACGATCATCAGGTAGCGCGTGAGCGCCGCATGCTCGAGCGCCCATTTCGACAGGTTGAAGCCGGCCTTGCCTTCCGGCGCGTTCGTCGGTGTGGTCATCGCGGCGGACTCAGCGTGCGGCGACCGGCGGCGCGGTCTTGTCACGGTAGATGGTGACTTTCTGGCCCGGCGACAGCACGTGCACACCGGCCGCCACCACCATCATTCCCGGCGCGATGCCGCTGGAGACCACCGCCTGGTTGCCGTCCGCGGTGGCCACTTCGATCGGCTGGGAACGCACGGTCATGGTGTCCTTGTCGAGCACCCACACGGCGCTGCCCTTGCCGTCGTTGCGCAACGCGCTGGTCGGTAGCTTGAGCACCGGGGTGCCCGCGCGCGACAGGGCTTCGGGCCGCGCATACACGGTAGAGCCGAGTGCCGGCGCGGAGGCGGCGTCGATCGCCACCTTGACGGTGTAGGTGCGTGTCACGGCATCGGCGCTCGCTGCGACTTCGCGTACCTTGCCTTGCATCTCGCTGCCGCCGGCCCAGCCGCGCACCGTCACGGCCGAGCCCGGCTTGATCAGCGCGGCCCGGTCTTCCGGCACCGCGAACAC
>JAHJOG010000181.1 GCA_018820395.1 Gammaproteobacteria bacterium
CAGCCATTGATCTGCTCGAAAAGCGCCGCCTGCGCCGGCCAACGGTAGATGGGCAGGCCGAAGGTGGATTCGGTGATGAAGGTATCGCAAGGCACAGGCTCGAAGGGGACGCAGGTGCCGTCGGCCTCGGTCTTGTAGTCGCCGGATGCGACCCACGTGCGGCCGCCATGTTCGAGCCGCACCTGCGCCGAGCCGAGCACATGTCCGGCCGGATGAAGCGACACCTTCACGCCGTGGTGCGTGATCGACGCGCCGTACGGCAGTGTCTGCAGGGCGATGTCTCCGAGACGGGCGCGCAGGATGCCCTGGCTGTCGTCATGGGCGAGGTAGTGGCTGTGGCCGACCCGCGCGTGGTCCGAATGCGCGTGCGTGATCACGGCCCGGTCCACCGGCCGCCACGGATCGATGTAGAAGTCGCCCGGCGGGCAGTACAGGCCTTCGGGCCGCGCGACGATCAGGTCGCCGGGACGCGAGTCGAGGCTCAGCGGTGTCGACGGTACATGCATGAATGCATGGTAGGGCGACTCGCTATTTCCTGTTCTTCATCAGGTCGAGCACGTTCATCTTCATGCCGCCGGGCAAGATCATGTCGCCGGGCTTCTGGTCGGCCTGGCAGGGCCCGATCCATTTGGCTTCGACGATCGCCGTGCCCTCGGCCAACCCGGCGAGCGGCGGGCTGTAGGTCGAGCGGCTTTCCATCCGGTAGTTGCTCCCGAAGTCGCCCGACACCACCGAGTGCGTGGTCGCGGTGCTGGCGCCGATCTTGCAGACGGAATCGATGACGAGGTTGCCGGCCTCCTTGCGCAGGCTGTTGCTCGAGCAGGTGCTCGGCCCAGCGGTCGAGCCCATCTCGCGCATCGCCTTGTCGGACGCGGCGTCGATGCACTGCTGCGTGGCGCGCGCGGGCGCCTTGGCTGACGCGGCGGCGGATTGCACCGAGATTTCCCACAAGCCCGGTTTGCGGGCGGGATAGTCCGGCGCATCGGCAGCGAAGGCGCAGCACGCCGGAACGAGCGCGGCAAGCGCCGCAGACAGTGGGGCAAGACGAGATTTCATTCCGGCTTTCTAACCGCCGGTCCGGCTCCGAGGAATAGTGCGATGGGCATAGTCCGCCTCCGGCTTCGCTTCTACACTCGAAGCGACCCCGGGTCTTCTCTTCGAACTCACGCAGGACATGGACATGAAAAAAATCGGCTTGATCGGTGTCGGCATGATGGGCCACGGCATCGCCGCCAATCTCCTGAAGCACGGCCACCCGCTGGCCATCCTCGACCACCCCGGCAACCAGCCGATCGACGACCTGAAGGCCGCTGGCGCAGTCACGCACGGCAGCGCGTCGGCGCTCGCGAAAGAAGCCGATGTCGTCATCCTGTGCGTGACGGGCACCCCGCAGGTCGAAGCCGTGCTGCTCGGCGACGACGGCGTGCTGCAGGGCCTGCGGCCCGGCGCGGTGGTGATCGACTGCTCCACCGCCATTCCATCTTCCACAGAACGTCTCGCGGACGCCGTCGCGAAGGCCGGCGGACGCTTTCTCGATGCGCCGATGACGCGCACCCCCAAGGAAGCGGCCGAAGGCCGCCTGAACCTGCTGGTGGGCGGCGACGGGGCGCTGTTCGACGAATGCCGGCCGATCCTCGCGTCCTTTGCCGAGAACATCACGCACGCCGGTGCGGTGGGTGCGGGTCATCGCATGAAGCTGCTGCACAACTACGTGTCGCTGGGTTCGGTTGCGCTGCTGGCCGAGGCCGCCGCCTGCGCCGAGCGATCGGGCATCGACCCGAACGTGCTGGTCGACGTGCTGACCAAGGGCGGCGGTGGCGGCATTGCGCTCGAGAGGCTCAAGCCCTATCTCATCTCGCACGATCCCTCGGGCCTGCGGTTCAGCCTGGCCAATGCGCTCAAGGACCTGGGCTACTACGTCGCCATGGCCGAGGACAACGGGTCGGCCCGCAAGATCGCCGACGGCGTGCGGCAGACCTTCGAGCGCGGTGCCCAGGAAGCGCCTGCGCAGGCGCTCGTACCGGAGCTGGTGTCGCTGCTTGCCAAGGGTGGTGCTGCTTCATAGCACGGCGAGTTGCGCCGCCTCGTGACGCATGAGCGGACCTTCGATGTCCATCCGACGCCAGGCCTGAAACCCTGATTCAGCGGGAAAACCCCTAGTGCAGGCGCATTGCGTTCCGAGTGCCACGACCTATCATCGACACCAATCGGAACAAAACGTTCCGTTTGTGTGAGCGGTCCACGGGTCGGAGCCGAACTGTGACAGCGCGCAGCGGCCCACCGACCAGGAAATCTTGCATGCAGTCCCAACCCGTCCCGCAGTCCGCCATCCGCAAGGTGGTGATCTCTTCGCTCATCGGCGCGACCATCGAGTGGTACGACTTCTTCCTTTATGGCGTGGTCGCGGGCATCGTGTTCAGCAAGCTGTACTTTCCGGGTTCCGACCCGCTGGTGTCGACCATGCTCGCGTACACCACCTTCGCCGTCGGCTTTGTGACGCGGCCGTTGGGCGGGGTGATCTTCGGGCACTTCGGCGACAAGATCGGCCGCAAGAGCATGCTGGTGATGACGCTCATGATCATGGGCATCGCCACCTTCCTGATCGGCCTGGTGCCGACCTACGAGCAGATCGGCTTGTGGGCGCCGGCAGCACTCCTGTTGCTGCGCATCTGTCAGGGCATCGGCCTGGGCGGCGAATGGGGCGGCGCGGTGCTCATGACCTACGAATACGCGCCCAAGGAAAAGCGCGGCTTCTATGCATCGCTGCCGCAGATCGGCCTGGCCATCGGGCTGTGCCTGGCGTCGGGCGTGGTCGCGCTGCTGTCGTCGCTGCTGACCGATGCACAGTTCCTCGCCTGGGGCTGGCGTGTCGCCTTCCTGATCTCCGGCGTGATGGTGTTCGTCGGGCTCTACATCCGCATGGCCGTCAAGGAAACGCCCGAGTTCGCCGCCATCAAGGAGCGCAACGAAGCGACGCAGATCCCGTTCGTCGACATGTTCAAGCGCTACCCGGGCAACATCCTCAAGGGCATGGGCGCACGCTACATCGATGGGGTGTTCTTCAACATCTTCGGCGTGTTCACGATCACCTACCTGACCTCCACCCTGGCGATCAGCCGCACCCAGGCGCTGCTCGGCGTGATGGCTGCTGCGGTGGTCATGATCTTCACGATTCCGTTCTTCGGCGCCCTGAGCGACCGCGTCGGCCGCACGCGGGTGTATTTCTGGGGTTCGCTGATCACCGCGATTTCGTCCTTCCCAGGCTTCTGGCTGATGACGCAAAGCGGCGGCAACGTGATGGTGATCTGGCTGGCCATCATCATCCCCTTCGGCATCTTCTACGCGAGCGTCTACGGCCCGGAAGCGGCACTCTTCTGCGACCTCTTCGACGCCAAGGTGCGCTACAGCGGCATCTCCTTCGTCTATCAGTTCTCGGGCATCTTCGCTTCGGGGATCACGCCCATCGTCGCCACGGCGCTGCTCAAGACCGGCGGCGGCCAGCCCTGGCTGATCTGCGCGTATGTCGTGTTCTCGGGCGTCGTGTCGGCCCTGTCGGTGTGGCTCATCGGGCGGTCGCCCGCCGAGCGTTCGATGGCCTCCGCCGCTTCACGCTAGGCGCCGCGGCGGCGTTCATGGCGCGGGCGGCGCAGCGGCCGCGAGCGCGCCGCACCCAGCGCCGCTGCCCCATGGCGACCAAGGCCAGGAAGAGCAACGGCCTGTATGCTTTCGAGCCATGACTTCGCCCACACCGCCCGCCATCAATCTCCCTGACGTGCTCGCCGAAGTGGAGGCCGCGTTCGACGAATACGAACGCGCGCTGGTCGGCAACGACGTGCCGGTGCTCGACCGGCTCTTCTGGGATTCACCTCACACCTTGCGCTACGGCGCGGGCGAGAACCTCTACGGCTACGCCGCCATTCGCGCGTTTCGCCAGGGCCGCCCGGCGAACAATCTCGAACGCGAGATCACGGCGCGCGCCATCACCACCTTCGGCACCGACGTCGCGGTGGCCAACATCGAATTCCGCCGCACCGGCAGCGAACGCGTCGGACGCCAAAGCCAGACCTGGGTGCGCATGCCCGAAGGCTGGCGCGTGGTGTCGGCCCACGTGAGCCTGATGTCGGTCTGACGAAAGGTCAGCTCACCACGCGGTCCACTTGGCATCGCTGGTCGCCGAGGCGACGGTGCGCTCGATGAAGCGGACGCCGCGCGCGCCTTCTTCCACGCGCGGATAGTCGGCCAAGACCGCGTCGGCCGGCGAGCCGGCCAGGCGCCCGCGGATGTCCGCCACGATGCCGCCGTAGAGATTGGCGAAGGCCTCGATGAAGCCTTCGGGGTGCCCGCTCGGCAGCCGGCTGGCCTGCCGCGCCGAATCGCACAGCCAAGGCGATCCACGCGTCAGGATGCGCTGGGGTCCATCCAGCGGCGCATGCACCAATTGGCTCGGCTGTTCCTGTCGCCATTCGAGCGTGCCGAGCGTGCCCGAGACTCGCAAACGCAGGTCGTTTTCGACGCCCGCGTTGACCTGCGACGCCACGAGCACGCCGCGGGCGCCACCCTCGAAGCGCAGCAGCACGCTGCCGTCGTCATCGAGCGGACGGCCAGGCACCAGCGACGCGAGGTCCGCGCAGAGGGTTTCGATCCGAAGACCGGTGACGGTCGACAACAGGTTCTCGGCATGCGAGCCGATGTCGCCGATCGCGCCGGCCATGCCGCTTCGCGCCGGATCGCTGCGCCACTGCGCCTGCTTGTTGCCTTCGCCTTCGAGGCGCGTCGCCAGCCAGCCCTGGTTGTATTCGACGACCACCTTGCGCACCGTGCCGATGTCGCCCGCCCGCACCATCTCGCGCGCCTGGCGGACCATCGGGTAGCCGGTGTAGTTGTAGGTCACGCCGAACACCGTGCCGCTCTGCGCAACCGCGGCGACCAGTTGATCGGCCTCGTCGCAACGATGCACCAAGGGCTTGTCGCACACCACATGAAAGCCGGCCTCGACGAAGGCCTTCGCCACCGGAAAGTGCAGGTGGTTGGGCGTGACGATCGAGACGAAGTCGACGCGCTCTTGCGCCGGCCGCGCGAGCTCGTCGTCGAGCAGGCGCCGCCAATCGCCGTGATTGCGCTCGTCGGCCAGGAACAAGTCGCGCCCCGACGCCCGCGCCTTCGCGGGGTCGGACGACAGCGCCCCGGCGACCAGGTCGGCCTGTCCGTCGAGCGCGATCGCCTTGCGGTGCACGGCGCCGATGAAGGCGTCGCGCCCGCCGCCGACCATCGCGTAGCGGAGCTTGCGATGGTGGGCTGGCTGCGCCTCGCTCATGGGCATCGCGCCGCTTCGGTGGGACCACTCGTCATGCGGCACGCCTCAGAAAGGCGAGTTGGGGTGGTAGAAGTCCTTGGCGTTTTCCTTGGTGATGAGCACCGACGGAATGATCGTCTTCGCAGGCAGCTTCTCGCCCTTCAGCCGCGCCTCGGCCGTGAGCTTGATCGCGTCGTAGATGAACTTGGGCGAATAGCTCACGTCGGCGTCGATCATCTTGTTGTCGCCGTCCATGATGGTCTTGACCATGCCCTTGGCGCCCGCGCCGCCGAAGACGATCTTGATGTCCTTGCGCTTGGCCTGCTCGATGGCCTTGAGCACGCCGACCGCCATGTCGTCATCGGCCGCCCAGATCGCGTCGATGTCCTTGAAGCGCGTGAGGTAGTCCTGCGTCACCTTGAAGGCATCGTCGCGGTTCCAGTTGGCGTACTTGGCGTCGAGCAGCTTCACGTCGGGATGGTTCTTGAGCACCGCGTTGAAGGCGTCCATGCGCTCGTTGTCGAGCGTGGTCGCAATGCCGCGCAGCGCCACCACGTTGCCCTTGCCGTTGAGCTTCTTGGCAATGTATTCGGCCGGGATCACGCCGAAGGCGGTGTTGTCGCCGGCCACGTAGGCGTCCTGGGCGCTGGTGTCGGTGAGTCCGCGGTCGACCACGGTCACATAGACGCCCTTGGACTTCACCTGCTCGACCGGCTTGGTGAGCGCTGCCGACTCGAACGGAAAGATCACCAGCGTGTTGATCTTGGTCACCGTCGCCAGGTCTTGCAGTTGGTTGGCCTGCTCGGGTGCGTTGGCCGCCGTCTTGATGGTGATCTTGAGATCGGGGTGGGCCTTCTCGAGGTCCTTCTTGGCCTGGTTGGCCCAGTAGTTGATGCCGCCCATGAAGCTGTGCGTGGCGGCGGGAATCGACACGCCGAGGTTGACCTTCTCGGCCGCGACCGCAGGGAGCGCCGACAGGGCCGACACCACCGCGAGGCTGGCGCCCGCGATGGCGCTGAGCGCGATGCGGCGCGTGGAAGGCCGGTTGAATCTGGAAGTCATGCGAAGTCTCCTTGTTGAAAACGATGGAACGGAAGGAACGAGCGGCTCATCGGCGACCGCGCTGAAGAAATGCCACGACGATGATCACGAAGCCCTGCACCGCGGCGTTGAGATACACGCTGATGATGCTGGTGAGGTTCAGGATGTTGCTGATGACCGACAGCAGGATCGCGCCGATCACCGTGCCGGTGATGCTGCCTGCGCCGCCCTTGAGCGCCGTGCCGCCGACGATGACCGCCGCGATGGCTTCGAGCTCCCACAGGATGCCGGTGGTCGGCGAGGCCGAGCCGAGCCGCGGCACGTAGAGCAGCGTGGCGATGCCGACGCACACCCCCAACAGCATGTACGTCATGATCTTCACCCGATCGACGGCGACCGCCGCATAGCGCGCCACCTGTTCGTTGGATCCGATCGCCTGCACATAGCGGCCGTACGCGGTCCGGTTGAGGATCACGCCGCCGACGAGTGCCACCACGAGGAACACCCATACCGGCACCGGCACGCCCAGCAGGCTTGCGTAATAGACCGGCGCATAGAGGTCGGACAGGTCGTTGTCGAGCGTGATCGCGCCGCCGTTCGCGAAGTAGGTCAGGTACGCGCGGAAGATGCCGAGCGTCCCGAGCGTCACGATGAAGGGCTCGATGCGGCCTTTGGTGATGAGCAGGCCGTGCGCCAGCCCGAACAGCGCTCCGAGCACCAGCGCGAGCAGCGCACCCAGCACCACCGCGAGAAGGGGCGAACCGAGCGCCGGCCCCATGGCATTGATGAACATGATCACGCTGCCGGCGATGAGGGCCGCCATCGAGCCGACCGACAGGTCGATGCCGCCCGAGATGATCACGAAGCACATGCCGACCGCGATGATCCCGATGAAGGCGGTGCGCGTCAGCACGTTCATCACGTTGGGTAAGGTGGCGAAGTCGCTGTTGAGCCAGGTGCCGACGATGCACAGCAGCACCAGCCCGATCAGCGGACCGAGTTCGAGCAGGTGGCGCGTCCAGCGCCGCCGATCTTCGCCGCGGTGAAGCCTTTGTGCCGATTCGGGGGTTGCAGCCATTGCTCGTTTCCTATTCGGTGCCTGTGGCGTGGGTGATCAGGGCTTCCTCGGTCAGGCCGTCGGCATCGAGCGTCGCCACCAGGCGGCCGGCGCGCATGACCGCGACACGGTGGCACAGGCCGATCAGCTCCATCAACTCCGACGAAACCACGATCACCGCGAGGCCCAGCCGCGCGAGGCGCTGGACCAGAAAGTAGATGTCGCGCTTGGCGCCCACGTCGACGCCGCGCGTCGGTTCGTCCAGCACCACCACCTTGGGCTTCGGTTGCAGCACCTTGGCCAGCGCGAGTTTCTGCTGGTTGCCGCCCGAGAGCGACGACGCACGCGCGTCGAGGTCGCCGGTGCGGATCCCGTAGTCGCTCACCGCCTCGGCCAATGCCTGGCGTTCGGCCTTCGGATCGAGCCAGGGCCTTGCATAGCGCTCGAGTGCCATCAAGGTCAGGTTCTGGCGCAGCCCGAGGTGCACGTGCAGGCCCTTGCCCTTGCGGTCTTCGCTCAGGTAGGTCAGGCCGGCGGCCGCCGCATGGCTCGGATTGCGCCAGCCTTTGCCGGTGTTCACGCGCTGACCGAGCATGTCGACCTGCCCGGTGGCGGGCCGCAAGCCCAGGAGGCCTTCGAAGAGTTCGGTACGGCCGGCTCCGACCAGCCCTGCGAACCCGAGGATCTCGCCCGGACGAACATCGAAGCTCACCCCCACCGCCCATCCGGGCACGGTGAAGTCGCTCACCGACATGGCGGGCGCCACGGAGCGGTCGACTGCATCACGCACCGGGTAGAGGTCGGCCAGTTCGCGGCCGACCATCAGGTTGGCCATCTGGTGGCGCGTGAGTTCGGCGGTCGGCGCCTGGTGCACGAAGCGGCCGTCGCGCATCACGATCACCTCGTCGGTGATGCGCTCCACTTCGTCGAGCTTGTGCGAGATGTAGACGATGGTGACGCCGTCGGCGCGCAGGCGGGCGATGAGTTCGAAAAGCCGCTCGGTCTCGCCTGGTGTGAGCGTGGCCGTGGGCTCGTCCATCACCAGGAGGCGTGCGCGGCGCGACAGGGCCTTGGCGATCTCCACCAACTGCTTTTCCGCGACGATCAGGCGGCTGACGGGCGTCGTGGGCGCGAGCGTCAGGCCGACCTGTGCCAGCGCTTCGGCGGCCTCCCGGTCCATGGCTGCGTCGTCGAGCAGCCAGCCCTTTTTCTTTTCGTGGCCGAGGAAGATGTTCTGCGCGACGCTCAGGTGCTCCGCCAGATTGAACTCCTGGTGGATCAGCACGATGCCCAGGGCTTCGGCCGCACGCGAACTGTCGAAGGAATGCGCCACGCCGTTGATTCGCACGCTGCCGCCGCTCGCCGGCTCGTAGCCGGCAAGGATCTTCATCAAGGTCGACTTGCCGGCGCCGTTCTCTCCCAACAGACCGTACACGCGGCCCGGCGCCAGCGAAAAGCTCACGCCGTGCAGCACCTGCACCGGGCCGAAGGCCTTTTGCACCTGGTCGAATTCGACCGCCACGGAACGCGCTGCCGCGGTCATGGCGCAACGCCCCGGACCTTGAGCGTTTCGTGCATGGCCAGCACGCCGGCGCCGATCAGCCCACAACGCTCGCCGAGCGGCGTGTACTGGATCTCCAACTGGCGCGTCGAAAGCGCCAGCGAGCGGTGGTACACGCTCTGGCGCACGGCCGCCAGGAACAGCGGACCGATCCGCGTGATGCCACCGCCGATGAAGATGTGCGACGGATTGAAGAAGTTGACGATCGACGCCAGCATCTGCCCGATGAGGCTGCCGGCGCGCTGCACGATGGCGTTGGCGGCCGCGTCACCGGCTCGGCTGGCGCGGCCGACCGCGAGCGCGTCGATACCGCCGTCGTCGCGCAGCTGCGCAGCCAGCGTGGCGCTCTGCCCGTCGTTCGCGGCCTGGATCGCCATGCGCGTGATGGCCGGCCCGGCGGCCATTGCCTCGACGCAACCCACGTTGCCGCAGTGGCAAAGTGGGCCGTCCTGGTCGACGCAGATGTGCCCCACGTCGCCTGCAGACCCGGTGGCGCCCCGATACACCTCGCCGTGGCAGACGATCCCGCACCCGATGCCGGTGCCGATCTTGATGACCAGGAAATTCGCGAGCGAACGTTTGAGGCGCCAGAGCTCGCCCAGGGCCATGAGGTTGACGTCGTTGTCGACGAACACCGGAGCCGCGTAGTCGTCACGTAGGTAGTCGCGGATCGAAAAACCGTCCCACGCGGGCATGAGCGGCGGATTCACGAGCTGTCCGATGTCGAAGTTGACCGGCCCCGGCACGCCGATACCGATGCCGATCACCTGCCTGGCGCCGAAGCCGCTCTGGGCCAAAAGCTCGCGCATTCGCTTGCGCACCACGGCCAGCACGACGCCGGGGCCCTCGCGCACGTCCACGGGTTCGGCATGGTGCGCCAACACCGTCAGATCGGGCCGCAGCACCGCGATGTCGAGGCTGGTGGCGCCGATGTCGACGCCGAGCAGGACGCCGAGGTCGGCACTGAGCTGGAGGTTTTCGGCGCGCCGGCCGCCCGACGAACGTTCGGCACCCGTTTCCGCGAGCAGCCCTTGGTCGACGAGGCCCGCGATCAGCGCGTTCGCCTTGCTCTTAGAAAAGCCCAGGCGGCCGGCCATGCGGTGGCGTGAACCGCCGGCCGTCCAGAAGGTCGTCTCGAGCAGTTGCGTTTCGTCGTCGCTCAGGCTGTCCCAGCGGGCCACGTCGTGTCTCCAGTCTTCTTCGTGAGCGGCGCCATATGGCGTCCGCGTGAAGGCGAATGGTAGGGGCCGGGCTTCGACCGGGCAAGATCCAACTTCGGCCAATTTCAGGCCAAACGAAAGGGGGCAAAGAAGAGCCGCCCGGAGGCGGCTTTCGATTGGCGACGATTGAGCACCGACCTCGCTGCCGAGCGACGCGAGCCCAGCCGACGAGCACGTGTCGTGGATCGCGAAGCGATGCCCCGACGAGCGCTACTTTTTGTGGCGGTACTTGCGAAGCGCCGCGATCTGCGCCGCCATGACAGCCAGTTCAGATTGCGCCATCGCGATGTCGATGTCGCTCTTGGCGTTCTTGAGCGCTTCCTCGGCCGCGGCCTTGGCCTGAGCAGCCTTTTCGTCGTCCAGGTCCTTGCCGCGGATGGCGGTGTCGGACAGTACGGTGACTGCGTTGGGTTGAACTTCGAGAATGCCGCCCGCCACGAAGACGAACTCTTCGCCGCCGTCCGCCGTTTCGATGCGCACGGCACCGGGACGGATGCGCGTGATCAACGGTGTGTGGCGCGGGAAGATGCCGAGCTCGCCGGCTTCGCCGGGCAAGGCGACGAACTTGGCCTCGCCCGAGAAGATCGACTCCTCGGCGCTGACCACGTCGACGTGAATGGTGCCTGCCATGGGGATTCCTTAAGCGGCCTTCTTGGCCTTTTCGAACGCTTCGTCGATGCCACCGACCATGTAGAACGCCTGCTCCGGCAGGTGGTCGGCTTCGCCGTTCACGATCATCTTGAAGCCGCGGATCGTCTCGGCCAGCGACACGTACTTGCCGGGCGAGCCGGTGAACACTTCGGCGACGTGGAAGGGCTGCGACAAGAAGCGCTGGATCTTCCGTGCGCGGGCCACGGCCAGCTTGTCGTCAGGTGCCAGTTCGTCCATGCCCAGGATGGCGATGATGTCGCGCAGTTCCTTGTAGCGCTGCAGCGTGCCCTGAACGGCGCGAGCGACGTTGTAGTGCTCTTCGCCGACCACGTTCGGGTCGAGCTGGCGCGACGTGGAATCCAGCGGATCCACGGCAGGATAGATGCCGAGCGATGCGATGTCGCGCGACAGCACCACGGTGGAGTCCAGGTGGGCGAAGGTGGTGGCTGGCGAGGGGTCGGTCAGGTCATCGGCCGGCACGTACACGGCCTGGATCGACGTGATCGAGCCGACCTTGGTGGACGTGATGCGTTCCTGCAGACGGCCCATTTCCTCGGCCAGCGTGGGCTGATAGCCCACCGCCGAAGGCATCCGGCCCAAGAGTGCCGACACTTCGGTGCCGGCCAGCGTGTAGCGGTAGATGTTGTCCACGAAGAACAGCACGTCGCGGCCCTCGTCACGGAACGATTCGGCGATCGTGAGACCGGTCAGCGCCACGCGAAGACGATTGCCCGGGGGCTCGTTCATCTGGCCGTAGACCATGGCCACTTTCGACTCGCCGAGGTTCTCGAGATTCACGACGCCGGAGTCGGCCATCTCGTGATAGAAGTCGTTCCCTTCGCGGGTACGCTCGCCCACACCAGCGAACACCGACAGGCCCGAGTGCGCCTTGGCGATGTTGTTGATGAGTTCCATCATGTTCACGGTCTTGCCCACGCCGGCGCCACCGAACAAGCCCACCTTTCCACCCTTGGCGAACGGGCACACCAGGTCGATCACCTTGATGCCGGTTTCGAGCAGGTCGGTCGACGGCGACAGCTCGTCATAGGCCGGCGCCTTGCGGTGAATAGAGGCGAGGATGTCTTGAGACACTTCGCCGCGCTCGTCGATCGGACGGCCGAGCACGTCCATGATGCGGCCGAGCGTGGCCTTGCCGACGGGCACCGTGATGGGCGCGCCGGTGTTGTTCACGATCAGGCCGCGGCGCAGGCCGTCCGACGATCCCAGCGCAATGGTGCGCACGACGCCATCGCCCAGCTGCTGCTGGACTTCCAGGGTGAGCTTGCCGCCTTCGAACTGCAGCGCGTCGTACACCTTGGGCATCTGGTCGCGTGGGAACTCGACGTCGACCACGGCGCCGATGCATTGAACGATCTTGCCTTGACTTGTGCTTGCTTGAGCCATCATCTGCTCCGGTAAATATTGAAACTTGGTGGGGTCGAAGTTCGGTCGATCAGGTGCCGGCGGCGGCGGCCGCGCCCGACACGATCTCCGACAGCTCCTTGGTGATGCCGGCCTGACGGGTCTTGTTGTAGACCAGCTTCAGTTCGTCAATCACGGTGCCTGCGTTGTCGGTGGCGGACTTCATGGCCACCATGCGCGCAGACTGTTCGGAAGCCATGTTCTCGGCCACGGACTGGTAGACCAGCGACTCGACGTAGCGCACCAGCAGCTCGTCGATCACGCTCTGGGCGTCCGGCTCGTAGATGTAGTCCCACGAATGCTGGCCCTTTTCCACTTGCATGGAATCGGCGGCCAACGGAAGCAGTTGCTCGACCAGGGATTCCTGGCGCATCGTGTTGATGAACTTGGTGTAGCAAAGGTACACGGCGCTGAGCTTGCCTTCTGCATAGGCGTCGAGCAGCACCTTCACCGGGCCGATCAGCTTTTCGAGGTGCGGCGTGTCACCCAACTGGGTGACGTGCGACACCACGCGCGCGCCGATCCGATTGAGAAATCCCAAACCCTTGTTCCCGATGGCCACGGCCTCGACCGTGTTGCCCGCTGCCTGCTGCTCGCGAAGCTTGGCGGTCACGCCACGCAGCACGTTGCTGTTCATGCCGCCGCACAGGCCCTTGTCCGTCGTGATCACAATGAAGCCGACGGCCTTGGCGTCGTGGGTCTTCATGAAAGCGTGCGTGTACTCGGGATTGGCCTGTGCGAGATTGGCCGCGATGTTGCGGATCTTCTCGCTGTAAGGACGTGCCGCACGCATGCGTTCCTGCGCCTTGCGCATCTTGGAAGCGGCCACCATCTCCATGGCCTTGGTGATCTTCTTGGTGTTTTCCACCGACTTGATCTTGCCGCGAATTTCTTTTCCTGCAGCCATGTCAGCTCCTGGTCTTCGTCGCGGGGCCGCCATAGATCCGGACTTGCCGGGTCACAGGCAGCGCCCCCTTGAGGGGGAAGCGGCCGAGGGCCGCTTCGGGGGTGGACCGATTCATCAAGCGAAAGACTTCTTGAACGCGGTGACGGCGGCAGTCAGTTCGGCTTCGCTTTCCTTGTCGAGCGCCTTGGCCTGTTCGATCTTCTCGAGCAAGGGGCCGTGGCTGGACTTGAGGAACTGGTGCAGGCCATGCTCGAACGGCAGCACCTGCTTCACTTCGAGGCTGTCCATGAAGCCCTTGTTGACCGCGAACAGCGATGCGCCCATCAGCGAGATCGGCAACGGGCTGTATTGCGCCTGCTTCAGCAGTTCGGTCACGCGGGCTCCGCGGTCGAGTTGCTTGCGGGTGGCTTCGTCGAGGTCGGACGCGAACTGCGCGAAAGCAGCGAGTTCGCGGTACTGCGCGAGGTCGGTACGAATACCGCCGGACAGGCCCTTGATGACCTTGGTCTGTGCCGAAGAGCCCACGCGCGACACCGAGATACCGGCGTTGATGGCGGGACGGATACCAGCGTTGAACAGATTGGTTTCCAGGAAGATCTGTCCGTCGGTGATCGAGATCACGTTGGTCGGGACGAAGGCGGACACGTCGCCGGCCTGCGTTTCGATGATGGGCAGCGCGGTGAGCGAACCCGTCTTTCCCTTGACTTCGCCCTTGGTGAAGGCTTCGACATAGTCGGCGTTGACGCGCGCGGCGCGCTCGAGCAGCCGGCTGTGCAGGTAGAACACATCGCCCGGGTAGGCTTCACGGCCCGGCGGGCGGCGCAGCAGCAACGAGACCTGGCGGTAGGCTACTGCCTGTTTGGACAGGTCGTCATACACGATCAGTGCGTCCTGCCCGCGGTCGCGGAAATACTCGCCCATGGTGCAGCCCGAGTAGGCCGACACGTATTGCATGGCCGCCGATTCCGACGCGGTGGCCGCGACCACGATGGTGAAGTCCATCGCACCATTGGCTTCCAACGCGCGCACCACGTTCTTCACCGACGAGGCCTTCTGGCCGATCGCGACGTAGATGCAGGTCATGTTCTGACCCTTCTGATTGATGATCGCGTCGATCGCGACGGCTGTCTTGCCGGTCTGGCGATCGCCGATGATCAACTCGCGTTGTCCGCGGCCGATCGGCACCATCGAGTCGATGGACTTCAGGCCGGTCTGCATGGGCTGGTCGACCGATTTGCGGGCGATCACGCCGGGCGCGACCTTCTCGATCACGTCGGTCATCTTGGCGTTGACCGGGCCCTTGCCGTCGATCGGCTGACCCAGGGCATTGACCACGCGGCCGATCAGTTCGGGGCCGACGGGCACTTCGAGAATACGGCCCGTGCACTTCACGGTGTCGCCTTCGGAAATATGCTCGTACTCGCCCAGAATCACGGCGCCGACCGAATCGCGCTCGAGGTTCAGCGCCAGGCCGAACGACGGCGTGCCGTCTGCGCTGGGCGGGAACTCGAGCATTTCGCCTTGCATCGCATCCGACAGGCCGTGCACGCGCACGATGCCGTCGGTCACCGACACCACGGTGCCTTCATTGCGAATATTGGCGCTGACGCCAAGGCCTTCGATCCGGCTCTTGATGAGTTCGGAAATCTCTGCGGGATTGAGTTGCATGACTCTTTCCTTCTTTCTGTGAGGGGGCTGGTCGGCCTCAGGCCGCCAGCGCAACTTTCATTTGTTCGAGGCGGGCCTTGACGGAAGTGTCGAGCACCTCGTCGCCGACCACCACACGAATGCCGCCGATCAGGGCCGGCTCCAGCTTGACGGAGACCTGCAGCTTGCGCCCGAAGCGCTTTTCGAGCACCGCAGCCACCTTCGCCACCGCTTCGTCGTCCATCGGAAAAGCGCTGTAGACCACCGCATCCGACGTACCGCTCTGTGCGTTGGACAGCGCACGGAATTGCCGCGCGATCTCGGGCAGGGCGCTGAAACGCCCGTTGTCGAGCAAGGTCGCGAGGAAGTTGTGCGCCATCGGCGGCAATTCCGAATCGTAGGCGCTCGAGAGGACGCCCAGCACTTGGTCTGGCGTCACCTTGGGGTTGTCCGCCAACTGCCGCAGCTCGGGGCTGGCGGCGATGGCGGCCACCCGGTCGAGCCAGGCGGCGACGCCCGTCGAATCGGATGCGGACGCCTTGAAAAGCGCTTCGGCATAGGGGCGGGCGATGGTGGCGAGTTCGGCCATGGCTTGATCAGAGTTCGGTCTGCAGGCGGGACAGCAAATCGGCATGCACCGCCGGGTTCACTTCCTTGCGCAGGATCTGCTCGGCGCCCTTCACGGCCAGGGCCGCAACCTGCTCGCGCAACGATTCGCGCGCCTTGATGGTCTGCTGTTCTGCTTCTGCCTGTGCTGCGGCCACGATCTTCTTGCGCTCTTCTTCACCGCGGGCCTTGGCCTCCTCGATGATGGCCTGCGCGCGGCGTTCGGCATCGGCCACGCGCTGAGCCGATTCGTTGCGTGCCTGACCCAGTTCGACTTCGACGCGTTTGTTGGCGGCGGACAGTTCGGACTTGGCCTTGTCTGCCGCAGCCAGGCCTTCGGCGATCTTCGCTGCGCGGTCGTCGAGCGCCTTCGCGATCGGTGGCCACACGTACTTCATCGTGAACCCGACCAGAATCAGGAACACGATCATCTGAATGATCAGGGTACCGGTAATGCTCACTTTTCACCCTCTTTGTGGGATTGAATCCGTAGCCATTCGGAGAACGACATGAATTCGACGAGAAAGCCTCGACCGATTACTTCGGCAGGTTGGCGATCTGGGCGAGGAACGGGTTGGCAGTTGCGAACCACAGGGCGATACCGGTACCGATGATGAACGCCGCGTCGATCAGGCCGGCCAGCAGGAACATCTTGGTTTGCAGTTCGCCCATGAGTTCGGGCTGGCGTGCAGCCGACTCGAGGTACTTGCTGCCCATGATGCCGATGCCGATACAGGCGCCGACAGCGCCGAGGCCGATGATCAGGCCGGCGGCCAGTGCAACAAAACTGATTACTTCCATGATGACTCCTAGAGGACTTTGGTTGACGAGAAAACAAGAAACGAAAAAGGATCAGTGATGATCGTGAGCCTGACCCACGTAGACCAGCGTCAGCATCATGAAGACGAAGGCCTGCAGCGTGATGATCAGGATGTGGAAGATCGCCCACGCGGTGCCCGCGATGATGTGACCCAGTGCGAGGAAGACGCCGGTGGCGGACAGCGACCAGGCGCCACCCATCAGGGCAATCAGCAGGAAGATGAGCTCGCCTGCATACATGTTGCCGAAGAGTCGCATGCCGTGCGAGACGGTCTTGGCGACGAACTCGATCAACTGCATCGCGAAATTGAACGGATAGAGCGCCCAGTGGTTGCCGAAGGGCGCGGTGAAGAGCTCGTGCACCCAGCCGCCCGCACCCTTGATCTTGATGTTGTAGTACAGGCAGATCAGCAAGACGGCCACGGAGAATCCCATCGAGACCGACAGATCGGCGGTCGGCACGACGCGCAGATAGGCGTGATGCGGATCGCCGCCCGCCGCGCCATAGATCTTTTCCCAGATGAACGGGAGCAGATCGACCGGCAACAGGTCCATGGCGTTGAGCATGAAGATCCAGACGAAGATCGTGAGCGCGAGTGGCGCGACGAACTTGCGGCTGTTGGCGTTGTGGACGATGCCCTTGGCCTGCTGATCGACGATTTCGACGAGCACTTCGACCGCGGCCTGGAAGCGACCCGGCACGCCCGAGGTGGCCTTGCGGGCGCCGAGCCACAGGAGCCAGCAGCCGACGACGCCAAGCAGGATCGAGAAGAAGATGGAGTCGAGATTGAAAACCGAGAAGTCGGCGACACCGCCGGGCTTGGAGCTCTGAAGATGGGTCAAATGGTGAACGATGTATTCACCAGCGGTCTGACCATGTTCCGCAGCGTTTTCAGCAGCCATCCGTTACTCGACTCTCAGTTTCGGCCGCTTGGGCGCCAGCATTGCCGCCACCCATGCAACCTTCATTGTCACCACCAAGCCCACCAGCATTGCCGGCCAGCTCAGCGCCGTTATCAGTCTTGGCGCGGCGATCAGCATCGCCACCGTCAAGACCATCTTGACCATTTCCCACAGAAAGAACCCCAGCACAGCCGTGCCAGGATTCAGGGACGAGAAGCGCCCCATCAGCCCTCGCGCAAACACTGCCGACGGAATCACCACCGCCAGCGCACCGTAACCCGAAGACCACCCCAGATTTTGCCTCCCGGTCAGACCCCAGACAGCCAGAGCCACCAGAAGTCCTGCCGCGCCCTGAATCGCGATCACGCGCCACGGCGAGATCTGCGGCCTGCTTTCTCGCAACTGCCGCGCCTGTTCGGCGGTCAGCGGCTCGAAGCCGGATTCCGGACCGGACGCGTCCCTCAACGCAACGGCCGATGCCACTGTCGACACATCTTCATACATCCCCTCATCGCGGCCGATTGTTTTGGATTCCAATGAAGCCTCGATGACGACACGGCATCTACACAAAGCCATTGATTATAAATAAAAAAACGAGCTCTTCGGACAATCCCTGACTCGCGCTCGGCATTGCCTTCGGAACAAGGCCCGAGCAACGTCGAGCGTTTGCAAAGCGCCGGGACGCCCCCACCATAATTGCTGATGCTCGGCCCCGCAGACGCCCTCCCCGATTCGCTCTGTTATCTCGACGGCGACTACGTCCCCTTGCGTGACGCGAAAGTGAGCGTGCTCGATCGCGGGTTCATCTTCGGCGACGGCGTCTATGACGTCGTGCCGCTCTATGCCGGACAGCCCTTCTGCTTCGATGAGCACATGGCACGACTCGACCGTTCGCTGGCCGCCTTGCGAATCGACAATCCCATGGCGCGCCGCGATTGGCTCGCGCTCGTGATGCGCCTGGTCGACGCCAGTCCTGATGAGGAGCGGCGCCAGGCGCAACTCGCCTACATCCAGGTGACGCGCGGCGTCGCCCCGCGCCGTGACCACGCGATGCCGCCCGGACTCCGACCCACGGTGTTCTCGATGTTGAGCGTGGTGAAGCCGATCGGCACCGACGTTCGCGCGCGAGGTGTCGCTTGCGTCAGCGCCGAGGATTTCCGTTGGAAGATGGCGCACATCAAGGCGACGAGTTTGCTGGGTGCGGTGCTGGCGCGGCAGATCAGCATCGACGCCGGAGCGACGGAAACCATCATGTTTCGCGACGAGTGGCTGAGCGAAGCGTCGTCGAGCAATGTCTGGGTGGTCAAGGATGGCGCAGTGAGCGGGCCGCCCAGGGACCAGCTGGTGCTCGCCGGCATCCGCTACGGCCTGATCGAGCGGCTCTGCGCCGACGCGGGCATTCCGTTTTCGTTGCGACGCATCGACCGCAGCGAAGTCTTCACGGCAGACGAACTGCTGCTCTCATCGGCCAGCAAGGAAGTGCTGCCGGTGGTGACCCTCGACGGTCGCACGATCGGCAAGGGCACGCCGGGCCCCATCTATCAGGCGCTGTACCAGGGCTATCAGCTCGCGAAGCAGGAAAGCGCGCATTCGACAGGAATCGATTCATGAACACGCCCCCCAACCCACCCGGCGACAGCCCCGTCGACGCCCGCAAGGAATCGCTCATCGACTATCCGTCGAAGTTCCCCATCAAGGTGATGGGGGTGAAGGTCGACGGGTTCGTGCATGCGGTCACGCAGGTCGCGGAGCGCTTCGACCCGGACTTCGACGCCAGCACGATAGAGTTGCGCAGCAGCAAGGCGGGCAACTACCTCGGCGTGACGATCACCGTCACTGCCACCAGCCGCGAACAGCTCGACGACATCTATCGCGCGCTGTCCGCTCATCCGATGGTGAAAGTGGTGCTTTGAGCCAGACCATCGGCCTTGCGAATCTGGGTCGTGTCGACTATTCGTCGACCTGGGCCGCCATGCGCGAATTCACCTCTGCACGCACCTCAGAGTCCGCCGACGAGATCTGGCTGTGCGAGCACCCGCCGGTCTTCACGCAAGGCCTGGCAGGCAAGGCGGGGCACGTGATCGACCCGGGCGATGTTCCAGTCGTCCAGACCGATCGCGGAGGCCAGGTGACCTTCCACGGTCCCGGGCAGGTGGTCGCCTATCCGCTCGTCGATCTGCGGCGTGCCGGCTACTACGTCAAGGAATACGTCTACCGCATCGAGGAGTCGGTGCTTCGCACACTGGGCCATTTCGGCGTCACGGGACATCGGGTCGCCGGGGCACCTGGCATCTACGTGCGCACGGACAACCCCTTTGCCCACGCGGCGCTGACCGGGCCGGCCCACCCGGCCGATCCGTTTCGCGGCCTGGGCAAGATCGCGGCGCTCGGCATCAAGGTCAGCCGCCACATGAGCTACCACGGCGTGGCACTCAATGTGGAGATGGACCTGGAACCCTTCTCGCGCATCAACCCTTGCGGCTACGCGGGGCTTCGCACCGTCGATCTTTCTACAATCGGTATTCAAACCACCTGGGACGAAGTCGCGCAGGTGCTCGGCGGCAAGCTTTGCACCTATCTCGCGCGGTGAGCCCCGCACGGACACGCCCATGACCACCCCCGAAGTCGTTCGCGAAGCGCAAGGCGCCGACACCTACAACCCGCTGGCCAAGCAGAAGGCCGCGGCCAAGCTGTCACGCATCCCGGTCAAGGTGGTGCAAGGCGAGATCCTCAAGAAGCCGGAATGGATCCGGGTCAAGGCCGGCAGTCCGACCACGCGCTTCTACGAGATCAAGCAGATCCTGCGCGAGAGCAATCTCCACACGGTGTGCGAAGAAGCGTCGTGCCCCAACATCGGCGAGTGCTTCGGCAACGGCACGGCGACCTTCATGATCATGGGCGACAAGTGCACGCGCCGCTGCCCGTTCTGCGACGTCGGCCACGGCCGGCCGGACCCGCTCGATGCCGACGAGCCGCTCAACCTCGCAAAGACCATCGCCAGGCTGCGACTCAAATACGTGGTGATCACCAGCGTTGATCGCGACGACCTGCGCGACGGCGGCAGCCAGCATTTCGTGGATTGCATCCGCCACATCCGCGAGCTGTCTCCCGGAACGCAGATCGAGATCCTGGTGCCCGACTTCCGCGGCCGCGACGACCGCGCACTCGGCATCCTCCAGGCGGCTCCGCCGGATGTCATGAACCACAACCTCGAAACCGCACCCCGCCTCTACAGAGAAGCGCGGCCGGGCAGCGACTACCAGTTCAGCCTGAACCTGCTGAAGAAGTTCAAGGCGCTGCACCCGCACGTGCCCACCAAGAGCGGCATCATGGTCGGCCTGGGCGAGACGGACGAAGAGATCCTGCAGGTGATGCGCGACATGCGCGCGCACGGCATCGACATGCTGACCATCGGCCAATATCTCGCGCCGAGCAACAGCCACCTGCCGGTGCGGCGCTACGTGCATCCGGACACCTTCAAGATGTTCGAGCAGGAAGCGTACGCGATGGGTTTCAGCCACGCGGCCGTGGGCGCGATGGTCCGCAGCAGCTACCACGCCGACCAGCAGGCGCACGCAGCCGGCGTCTGACGATGTCGATCCGTGCGGCCCTGGAGCGCGACTTCGGCGTGATCGCCGAGCTGATCCATCTGCACGCACAGGCGACGCCGCATCATCTTGCACTGCTCGACGGCGAAAGCCGGCTGGACTACCAGGCGCTCGACAGCCTCATGGACCGCATCGCCGCCGCGCTCCAGCGCGACGGGCTCGCAGCCGGCGACGCGATCGCCATCTGCGCGACCTCTTCGGTGAAGTACGCCGCGCTCTTCCTCGGTGCGCTGCGCGCGGGCGTGGCGGTGGCGCCGCTGGCACCGGGCTCGACTCAGGCCAGCCTGGCGCGAATGATCGAAGACGCCGGAGCGCGATTGCTGTTCGTCGACGCGGAAGCGGCCGAAGCGGTCGGTCCACAGGCTGAAGGCGGCATTGCGCGCGTGTCGCTCGACGGGTCGAAAGCCGGGACCGCTTTCGACGCGTGGCTCGCCCCGGCCGGCACGCGGCCGCAGCCGGTGACTCCCGAGCCTGCGTGGCCCTTCAACATCATCTATTCGTCCGGCACCACCGGGGAGCCCAAAGGCATCGTGCAAGGCCACGGCATGCGCTGGGCGCACGTGCGGCGCGGCGCCCGGTATGGCTACGGCACCGACACGGTCACGCTGCTTTCGACGCCGCTCTACTCCAACACGACGCTGGTGGTGTTCTTCCCGACCATCGCGTACGGTGGGTGTGTGATCCTCATGCCCAAGTCGGATGCCGGCCGCTATCTACAACTGGCGCAGCAGCACCGCGTGACCCACACGATGCTGGTGCCGGTGCAATACCAGCGGCTAATGGCGCACCCGGACTTCGACGCGCACGACCTGTCGAGCTTCCGCTTCAAGTTCAGCACCAGCGCGCCGTTCAATGCCGCGCTGAAGGCCGACGTGCTCAAGCGCTGGCCCGGCGGCCTGGTCGAGTTCTACGGGATGACCGAAGGCGGCGGCACCTGCATCCTCGAGGCGCACCTGCACCCCGACAAGCTGCACACTGTCGGCCGCCCCGGCGAGGGAAGCGACATCCGACTGATCGACGACGCGGGCCGCGAAGTCCCGAACGGCGAAGCCGGCGAAGTCGTCGGCCATTCCGCCGGGATGATGGTCGGCTATCACCGCCAACCCGACAAGACGCGCGAGGCCGAGTGGTTCGACTCGACTGGCAAGCGCTTCATCCGGACGGGCGACGTCGGCCGCTTCGACGCCGACGGCTTTCTGACCCTGTTCGATCGCAAGAAGGACATGATCATCAGCGGCGGCTTCAACATCTATCCGAGCGATCTCGAAGCAGTGCTGCGCCAGCACGCCGCGGTCGCCGACGTGGCCGTCGTGGGCGTTCCTTCGGACACGTGGGGCGAGACGCCGGTCGCCTTCGTCGTGCGGCGCCCGGGTGACGACACGAGCGCGACCGAGCTGCTCGAATGGAGCCACACGCAGGTCGGAAAGACGCAACGGCTCGCTCGCCTGACGCTGTTGGACGAACTCCCCCGCAGCGCCATCGGCAAGGTGCTCAAGCGCGAACTGCGTGAACGCGATCCGGCCTGAGTCGCAAACGGCGGACTCCGAGCCGGGATCCGGCAACGGTCTGCTGTGGGTGCTTCTGCTGGTCGCGGTGGTCTTCGCGCTGGCACGGCCGCGCGCGCCGCTCGACCTTCTGATGCTCGTCGACTGGCAGACCATCGGCGCGCTCGCCGGCTTGCTCGCCGTCACGCAAGGCGTGGAACGCAGCGGGGTGCTGCAGGTCACTGCCGCCCGTCTGCTGGCGCGATGCCACGACCTGCGCAGCCTGGTGTTCCTGCTCAGCGCGAGTGCGGCCGTCCTTTCGGCGCTGGTCACCAACGACGTGAGCCTTTTCCTGCTGGTGCCGCTGACCCGGGTCCTCGCCGCGCAAGCTCACTTGCCGTTGGCCCGCCTGGTGGTGTTCGAGGCGCTGGCGGTGAACGCGGGCTCTGCGCTGACGCCGATCGGCAATCCGCAGAACCTCTATCTGTGGCACCGCTCGGGCGAAAGTCTTGTCGGCTTCATCGCCATGATGGGCCCGACCGTCGCGGTGATGATCTTCTGGCTGGCTGTCGCGATCTGGTTCCTGGTGCCGCGCACGCCGATCGTCGTCAAGTCGGCGCCCGACGCCGCGCCGATGGAGCCACGGCTGCTGGCGCTCTCCGCGGTGCTCTTCATCGCATTCGTCGTCGCGCTGGACCGCCACTGGATGCTCGCCGGCCTGGCGGTGGTCTTCGGCGCTTTCCTGCTGCTGCGCCCGCGCGTGCTGCTCGGCGTGGATTGGGCGCTGCTCGCGATCATCGCGTTGATGTTCGTGGACCTGCGCCAGTTGGCGGAACTGCCGTTCGTCACGGCCGCGATGAACCGATGGCCGATCGCCGAAGGATGGCGCGCGTATGTCGCTGCGATCGTGACCTCGCAGTTCATCAGCAACGTGCCGGCCACCATCCTGCTCGACGGCCACGTGCGCGACCTGCCCGCGCTCGCGGCGGGCGTCAGCATCGGCGGCTTCGGCTGCGTGCTCGGTTCATTGGCCAACCTGATCGCGTTGCGCCTGGCCAAGGTGCCGCACGGACTGCGCGAGTTTCATCGCATCGGGATTCCGTTCCTGCTGGTGACGGCGCTCTCGGCGCTGGTGTTTCGCCTCTAGGCCACCCATGTCCGACACGAAGCTCGCCGTGAACTCGACATTGCCTGCCCTTGCGGCCATAGCGCTCTGGGCCACGCTGGCGTCGATCGGCGCATCGCTGTCGCACGTGCCGCCCTTTCTGCTCACGGGACTCTCGCTGGTGATCGGCAGCGCCATCGGCTGGCCACTGGTGCTGCGTCAGCCGCGAGCGTGGATCGTGCCGGCCCGCACGCTCGCGCTCGGCGTCTACGGGCTGTTCGGCTTTCACTTCCTGTTGTTCATCGCGCTGCGCCACGCGCCGTCGGTCGAAGCCAACCTGGTCAACTACCTCTGGCCGCTCTTGATGGTCGTGCTCGCACCGCTGCTGTTGCCCCGCATGTCGCTGCGTCCGGCGCACGTGTTCGCGGCGCTGGTGGGGTTCGCCGGCGCCGCGCTGGCCATCCTCGGTGCCGCCGGCGGATCGAAGGCGAGCGGGCCGGCCGCCGAGTACTGGGGTTTTCTGCCGGCGCTGGGATCGGCGTTCATCTGGGCCACCTTCTCTCTTGCCAGCCAGCGCGTGGCGCCGTTTTCGACCGCTGCGATCGGGCTCTTCGGCCTGGTGTCCGGGGTGCTGTCGCTGGCGTGCCATGCGTGGCTCGAACCGAGCGTTTCCCTGTCGCTGCGCGATGCCTTGCTGGTGCTTGCCTGCGGCATCGGCCCGCTGGGAGCCGCCTTCTACTTCTGGGACATTGCACTCAAGCGCGGCGACGCGCGGCAGATCGGCATCCTGAGCTACATCACGCCGGTGGCATCGACGGCGCTCCTGCTGGTCACGACCGGCCGTCCGCTGTCGTGGATCATCGCGCTGGCCGCCATGCTGATCGTTGCAGCGGCGGTGATGGGCGCGCGCATTCGCCAGGCCTGAGCGCCACTCGCATCGAGTCGAGACGACGGTGCAGCAAGAAGCCGCTTACGGTTCAGGCTCCGGCGAGCGTGACCGAAACCGACAGTCCCGGCTCCGCATTGCGAACTGTCAGCGTCCCGCCATGCGCCTGCGCCACCAGCCGGCAGAGATACATGCCAAGCCCCACGCCGCCGGTGACGCGCTGGCGCGCGCTGTCGGTGCGGTAGAAAGGCTCGGTCAGATGCTCGATGTGGGCCGCGTCGACG
>JAHJOG010000016.1 GCA_018820395.1 Gammaproteobacteria bacterium
CGAGTACCCCATGCAAGTTCTGATTCTGGGCAGCGGCGTGATCGGCACGACGGTGGCCTACTACCTCGCCAAGACCGGCCACGAGGTCACCGTGCTCGACCGGCAGCCCGGACCGGCGTTGGAAACCAGCTATGGCAACGCGGGCGAGGTGTCGCCGGGTTATTCGGCGCCGTGGGCTGGCCCGGGTGTTCCGCTGAAAGCCGTCAAGTGGCTGCTGATGCGGCACAGCCCGTTGGTCATCCGCCCGATGCTGGACCCGGCCATGTGGCGCTGGGGCCTTTCGATGCTGCGCAATTGCACGCAGGCACGCTACGAGCTCAACAAGGGCCGCATGGTCCGGCTGGCCGAATACAGCCGCGACTGTCTGCGCGAACTGCGTGCCGACACGGGCATCCACTACGACGAGCGCTCGCTCGGCACCCTGCAGCTTTTTCGCACGCAGCAGCAGGTCGACGGCATGCAGAAGGACATCGACATCCTGAAGGCCTATGGCGTGCCCTATCAGGCGCTCGATCGCGAAGGGTGCATCCGATACGAACCCGCGCTGGCTTCGGTGCGCGAGAAGTTCGTCGGCGGCTTGCGTCTGCCGGGCGACGAAACGGGCGACTGCTTCAAGTTCACTCAGGCGCTCGCGCAGTTGGCCGAGGCGGCAGGCGTGCGCTTTCGCTTCGGCACCACCATCGGCGACATCGCCCACGACGCGTCGGGCGTGACGGCGGTGCACACGAGTGCCGGGCCGTTTCATGCCGAGCGCTACGTGGTGGCGTTGGGGAGCTATTCGCCGCGACTGCTGGCGCCGCTGGGCATCCGGTTGCCGGTGTATCCGGTCAAGGGCTTTTCGATCACGGTGCCCATCGCGGACGCGAGCGGAGCGCCGGAGTCGACCGTGATGGACGAGACCTTCAAGGTCGCTGTGACCCGGCTCGGGGACCGCATTCGCGTCGGCGGCACGGCGCAGCTGTCGGGCTACGACCTCGCGCTGGACGGCCGGCGGCGCGACACGCTCGAGCACGTGGTCACCGACCTGTTCCCGCGTGGCGGCGACGTGCGCGGCGCCGAATTCTGGACCGGCCTGCGGCCCATGACGCCGGATGGAACGCCGGTGGTCGGCGGCACGCGCATCGCCAATCTGTTGCTCTGCACCGGCCATGGGACGCTGGGCTGGACCATGGCGGCCGGCACGGGCCGCGTGATGGCCGACCTGGTTGGCGGCCGGTCGCCCGAGATCGACATGGAAGGGCTCGGCATCGCGCGCTACGGCTAGGCGCGGTCCATCGTCAGGTCGGCAACCTCGGTGCGTTGCACCTCGAGGACCCGGAGAGTGGGTCGGGCTACGAATTCGTGGCGCGCGCCGTGGGGCGTGGACCACGCAGGTGCACCACCAGCGCCTTGAACACCGGATAGGCCAGGCCGAACAGCGCGAGCGCCATCACGGCCCCGCTGATCGGGCGGGTGAAGAAGACGGTCCAGTCGTTGTCGAAGCTCACCATCGTGGTCATGAAGTTGCTTTCGGCCAGCGGGCCGAGAATGGTGCCAAGCACCATCGGCGCGATCGGGAACTTGTACTTCTCGAACAGGAAGCCCACCGCGCCGAAAAACGCGATGACATAGAGGTCGGACAGGTTGTTCCGTGCGGCAAAGGCGCCGACGAAGCAGAACAGCACCACGAAAGCCGAGACGATCGACTCCGGGGCGTCGAGGACCTTGCACAGCGGCTTGATCGCGAAGTAGCCCAGGATGCACATGCCGATCAACGCGATGAAGACCGCCGCGAAAACGATGTTGACCAGGCCCGGGCTGTTGACGAACACCTGCGGACCCGGCTGGATGCCGTGCAGCAGAAAGGCGGCGAGGATGATCGCGGTCGCGCCGCTCCCGGGGATGCCCATGGCCAGCAGCGGCACCAGCGCGCCGCCGACCGAAGCGGTCGCCGCCGACTTGGCGGCAACGATGCCTTCGGGAACGCCGGTGCCAAGCGCCTTGCCGTTCTTGCCGTACTGGCCCTCGAGGCCATAGGCGACGAATGCCGACACCGTGGCGCCTGCACCCGGAACGACGCCGACCACGATGCCGGTGGCGGTGCCGCGCAAGAACGTCCACTTGATTCGCATCATCTCCTTGATCGATGGCAGCGCCGTCTTGAAGCGGCCCTTGCCGGCTTCGGCGGCCGCCTCGCTTTGGAATCCGGTGTTCAGGCGCGACAGCACCTCTCCGATGCCGTAGGCCCCCACCATCACCAGCAGGAACTCCACGCCGTCGAGCAGGAAAGGCTGGCCGAACGCAAACCGTTCGGCGCCGTAGATCGTGTCGACGCCGACGGTGGCCAGGAACAGGCCCAGGCACAGGCTGATCAGCGCATTGACGACCGAACCCCCCGAGAGCGCGACCACGCTGGCCAGTCCGAAGAAGACGATCGAGAAGAACTCGGGAGACGAGAAGCGCAGCGCCAGATGTGCAACCGGCTTGGCCATGGCGACCATCAGCACGGCCGAGATCAGGCCGCCGATGAAAGCGCCCGCCAACGACCAGCCGAGTGCCTTCGCGGCTTCCCCGCGGCGCGTCATCGCGTAGCCGTCCCAGAGCAGCGGCACGTCCATCGGCTCACCCGGAATCCGGAAGAGGATCGAGGTGATCGCCCCGGCGTAAGTGCCCGAGACGTACATCGCGGTCAGCAGTATCAGCGCTGGCTCGACGCCCATCTTGTAGGTGAACGGCAGTGCCAGCACCACACCCATCACCAGCGTGAGGCCGGGCAGAACCGCCACCAGCATGCCCAGGACGAGCCCGATCACCATCGCCAGCAAGTTGACGGGCAGCATGTTGGCGGCCAGGCCGCCGAGCAGGTTGGTAAGCGTTTCCATGGCGGTGAATTCCTAGTGCACGCCGATGACGTTCAAGAGCGCAAGCGACAGGCTGCGGAACGGCCCCTCGCCCAGCGGCAGCGAGATGTAGGCCACGCGCATGAAAAGCACCACCATGGCGAAGGCCCCGCCAACGGCGATCAGCGCGTTCCAGCCATGGCGCCGGAATCCGCCGACCCGGGTGAAGGTGAACAGGAAGACGGCGGTCGTGACGAAAAAGCCGAGCCAATGGACCACTGCCACATAGCCGACGATCAGCAGCATGCCGGCGACCAGAAGTCGCGGGTGTTCGACCGGCTCGGTTTCGTCGGCGGTCGCCGTCGTCGGGTCGCCAGAAGGGTTGGCGGTGAGGCCTTCGGTGAGGCCGGTCGCCTTGAAGTTGCTGCCGAAGATCGCCCGCTTGACGACCTCATAGAGCGCGAGCGCGCCCATGAAAACGATGACCGCCTTGGGCCAGAAATCGGGCCCGATACGGCTTCCCCCAGCAGTTCCGTTCGTGTCGATCTGCATCGCCGCAACGTAGAGCGCAATGGAAACCAGCAGCATCACGAGGTGAGGCAAGCACTGGCGCAGGCGGGATGGCATGGTGACGTCTCCGGAAAATCGGCCGCTTGAAAACGGCCGATCGTGGTGGGGGGGCGGGCTGTCGCGGGCAAACCGCGACGATCTACTTCTTACCGGGCAGGTTCGACTTGATGGTGTTGAATTCCTTCTCCAGGAACGCAGCGGTCTTGTCGGCCGGAACGAAGCTGTTCGGCAACGCCATCTCCTCGGCAAGGTACTTCTTGAAGTCGTCGCTGGCGGCGACCTTCTGCACGGCCGCCGTCATCACGGCGAGGTGTTTGGGGTCGGTGCCGGCGCGCATGACGATCGAGCGCCACTGGTCGATGGCGATCGGGAAGCCGGAGTTTTTCGCGAGCGGAATGTCCTCGTAGCCCGTCTGCGGATCGTTCGAGAAGAAGACGATCGGACGCATCTGCTTGCTTTGCAGGAAGGACTTGATGTCGCCTGCCTGTTCGACCAGCACGTCCGCGTGGCCGCCCAGGATCGAGGAGTAGCGCTCGCCGGGAGAGGCAAACGGCACCACCCGGAACTTGCTGCCTTTCTGATTCATCTGATTGATGTGGATCTCGTCCGGGCTGCCGAACCCGGTGATGCCGGCTTTCAGCTCATTGGTCTTGGCGTCGGCCAGCAGGTCGGCGAAGGTCTTCCACTTCGCATCGGCCTTGACGAACAGCCCGGTCGGCTGGCGGATCATCACGCCCAGCGGCGCGACATCGGCAAGCTTCCAGCGCGCCTGCCCGGTGACCAGCGTGCCCATCGTGTCGCCGATGAAGACTGCGATCGTCTGGCCGTCGGGCGGTGCGCTGAGCAGCTTGGACGTGCCGGTGTTGCCGGTCGCCCCCGGGATGTTGATGATGGGCAACGACACCTTCAGCTCCTCTTCCAGGAGCTTGCCGACGCGGCGCGCGAGCTGGTCGGCGCCGCCGCCCGGACCCCACGGCACCACGAATTCGATCGGACGCGATGGGTACTTGTCCTGGCCGAACGCCAGGCCCGAGAAGGTGGGTAGCACGGCCAGCGATGCGCCTGCCGTCAGCAGCGAACGGCGCGAGCGCCCCTGGAAATCGAGTTCGGGATGTGTCACGGTTGTCTCCTTCTTGTTCCGAGAAAACCCGGCATCGCTGTCGTGCGGTGCCGGCCAATCACCACGTTATTCCGATTTACGCCCCAGCGCAGTACCGTTTTCTTCTAAAGTCGATGCAATCGTATCGGGACAAACACCATGAAAAGCAACCACGCCAACTCGGCGGCCCTGCGTGCGTTCCGCGTTCTGGAGGTGATTGCGCAGCGTCAAAACGGCTGCATGATGGCCGAGGTGGTGGAAGCCGTCGAACTGCCCAAGCAGACGGTGCATCGTCTTGTCGGCACGCTCGAAAACGCCGGCTTGGTGCTGCGAGAGCCGGGCTCGCGCCGGCTTCAGCTCGGCAGTCGGCCCGAACGCCTGGCGATCGCGACGCTGATGAACAGCGGCAGCCGGAACGAACGCCACGCGATCCTTTCGGCGGTCGTCGAGAGCACGGGCGAGACCTGCAATCTCACGGCACTGGCCGGAACCGACATCGTCTACCTCGACCGGGTCGAAACCTCGTGGCCGTTGCGCATGATGCTTGCGCCGGGTTCGCACGTGCCGTTGCATGCGACGTCGAGCGGTAAGTTGCTGGCGAGCCTGTTACCCAAACCGCAGCGCGAGCGGCTGATCGGGCACTTGGCGCTGCGCGCGTTCACCGAAAACACCATCATCGACCGCGAAGCACTCGAGGCCGAGATGCGCGAGACCAGTCGCCGTCGCATCGGCATCAATCGGGCCGAGCACCTGCGTGGCATGAACGGCGTCGCCGTGCCCGTCATGCTGGACCGTCAGCGCGCGTGCGCGGCGGTGGCGATCCAGGCGCCGGAGGGCAGGATGACGCTCGAAGAGTTGCTGGTTCATGTGCATCGGCTGCGTGAGGCGGCCGCCGCCATCGGTGCGACGTTCGGCCGCTCTTCGGAGGACCGCTAGGCGAATGCCGGCATCACCTCGCGCGCGAAGTGGCGCATGCCTTCCAGCGGCGGGATCGGCTGGATGACGACATGCTCGACCCCCGCCGCTTCGTAGCGAC
>JAHJOG010000182.1 GCA_018820395.1 Gammaproteobacteria bacterium
CGCGGCAGAGGCCGGCATCGGCTTCGACACGCTGGTGCCCGGCGCCGACGCCGTCGTGCCGCGTGCGCGCACCGCGCCGCCGCGTGCCGGCGAGCCGGTGGGCGCCGACACCGAATGCGGGCTGCTCTACACCTCGGGCACCACCGGCCGGCCCAAGGGTTGCATGCTGAGCAACGCCTACTTCCTGCGCGCCGGCGAGTGGTACGCCGCGCTCGACGGCGTGTGCAGCGTCGGGCGCGACTGCGAACGCGTGATCACGCCGCTGCCGCTCAACCACATGAACGCCATGGCGTTCTCGACCATGGTGGTGCTGGTCGCGGGAGGTTGCCTTGTGCAGCTCGACCGTTTCCACCCGACGACGTGGCTGGCGAGCGCGCGCGAAAGCGGCGCCACCATCGCGCACTACCTCGGCGTGATGCCGGCGATGCTGCTCGGCGCGCCGCCGTCGCCGGCCGATCGCAACCACGCCATCCGCTGGGGTTTCGGTGCCGGCGTCGATCGCAAGAACCATGCGCCCTTCGAGGCACGCTTCGGCTTTCCGCTGGTCGAGGCCTGGGCCATGACCGAGACCGGCGCCGCGGCCTGCATCATGGCCCACCGCGAGCCGCGGCAAGTCGGCACCAACTGCTTCGGGCGCCATGACGACTTCGTGCAGATCCGCCTCGTGGACGACGCCGGCGCCGATGCCGCGCCCGACGCGCCCGGCGAACTCTGGGTGCGCTCGTCGGGCGACGATCCGCGGCGCTACTTCTTCTCGGGCTACCTGAAGGACGAGCCGGCGACGCGCGAGGCGTGGGACGGCGGCTGGTTCCACACCGGCGACCTGGTGCGGCGCGACGCCGAGGGCAACCTGTTCTTCGTCGACCGCAAGAAGAACGTGATCCGGCGCAGCGGCGAGAACATCTCGGCCGTCGAAGTCGAGAGCGTGCTCAACCAGCATCCGGCGGTGAAGGCTTCTGCCGTCGCGGCCACGCCCGATCCGGTGCGCGGCGACGAAGTGCTGGCGTGCATCGTCCTGCGCGAGGGCGCCGACTTCTCCTCGCGCGACCAGATCGCCGCGAGCATCGTGCAGCATGCGCTCGACCAGCTGGCCTACTACAAGGCGCCCGGCTACGTCGCCTTTCTCGACGGCTTGCCGCTCACGCCGTCGCAGAAGATCCAGCGCGGCGAACTGCGCACGCTGGCGCAGTCGCTCCCGCAACAGGCGGACCGCTGCATCGACACGCGCGCGATGAAGAAGAGGCAGGCATGAACGCGAGGGCCGCGCGATGACCCGGCAGCGCAGCTACGAAGGCGTGGCGGTCGCCGTGCCCGTGACCGTGCCTTACGTGCGCTATTCGACGCGCACCGCGCACTGGTTCATCGGCCAGGCGATGGAGTCGCTGTTGCGCGAAAGCGGTATCGCCAAGGACGAGATCGACGGCCTGTGCCTCAGCAGTTTCTCGCTGGCACCCGACACGGCCGTCGGAGTGACCCAGCACCTGGGCCTGTCGCCCCGCTGGCTCGACCACGTGCCCACCGGAGGCGCCTCGGGCGTGATGTGCCTGCGCCGCGCCGCCCGTGCGGTGCAGGCGGGCGACGCCGACGTGGTGGCCTGCATCGGCGCGGACACCAACCACGTCGACTCGTTCCGCCAGACACTCGGCAGCTTCAGCAATTTCGCGCGGGACGCGAGCTACCCCTACGGCTCGGGCGGACCGAATTCGATCTTCGCTTTCATTACCGCCAACTACATGCGCACCTACGGCGCGCGGCGTGAGGATTTCGGCCGCATCGCGGTCGCGCAGCGCACCAACGCGCTCGCGAATCCGAACGCGATGTTCAAGAAGCCGCTCTCGCTCGACGAATACCTGTCCGCTCGGCCGATCTCCGATCCGATCCACCTGTTCGACTGCGTGATGCCGTGTGCCGGCGCGGACGCCTTCCTCGTGATGAGCGAAGAGCGCGCGCGCGATCTTGGCCTGGCGCACGTGATCGTGCGCGGCGCCATCGAGCGCCACAACGCCTTCGCCGACGACCCGGTGATGGTGCGCGGCGGCTGGCAGAAGGACCGCGACGATCTCTATGCGCAGGCGGCCCTGGCGCCCGCGCAGCTCGACTTCGTTCAGACCTACGACGACTACCCGGTGATCGTGATGATGCAGTTCGAGGACCTCGGCTTCTGCGACAAGGGCGAGGGCCCCGCCTTCGTGCGGTCGAACACGCTGACCTTCGACGGCAGCTTTCCGAACAACACCAGCGGCGGCCAGCTCTCGGCCGGGCAGGCTGGCGCGGCCGGCGGATTCGTGGGCATGGTCGAAGCGATCCGCCAGCTCACCGATGCCGCCGGCGATCGCGCCGTGCCCGATGCCAAGGTCGGGCTCGTGGCGGGCTTCGGCATGGTCACTTACGACCGCTGCCTGTGCACGGGCGCGGTGATTCTCGGGAGGCCCGGCTGATGTCGATGCCCTTGATGCGCCCCAAGCGCAAGAACCCGATCCTGCGCACGCGGCAGATGAACTTGCCGCCGGGGGCCCGCGGCCGCGTCGCGCTCGGGCTGACCGCGGCGGCGGCAGAGGGCCGCTTCGAACTGCAGGTGTGCGAAGTCTGCGCCACGGTGCAATACCCGCCGCGCGAGGCCTGCCACCAGTGCCTCTCGCCGCAGTTGCATTGGCGCCCGCAAGGCGGCGAAGGCCGTCTGCTCGCGACCACCACGCTGCATCACAGTAACGACCTGTTCTTTCGCGAGCGACTGCCGTGGCGGCTCGGCCTGGTGCACCTGGCCGCGGGACCGACGGTCATGGTCCATCTGCACGGCGACGTGCCCGAGGTGGTGACCGACCCGGTGCCGGTGCGGGTCGGTGCGCGCATCGATCGCGCTGGGCAGGCGGTTCTCATTGGATATCCGAACGAAGGAGATGCCCACATGGCCGACGACAAGATGCTGCGCGAGATGACCAGCGACCCGAAGTTCCGCAAGGTGCTGGTGACCGACGGCAAGACCGAGGTCGGGCAGGCGCTGGTGCGTGCCCTGGTCAAGGCCGGGGCCGACATTGTCTGGGTCGGCCATGCCGAGCCCTGGAAGGTCATGCCCGGGGTGGATGACATCGCAGCGCTGCCGCAGGTCACGCTGGTGCCGCTCGACCTGACCAACGGGCGCTCGGTGACCGAGGTGGCGGGCTCGATCGGCGGCAAGGTCGACATCGTCGTCAACAACGCCGAAGTGCACCGCACCTTCGGCATCGGCGCGCGGCGCGGCACCGACGTCGCGAAGGCCGAGATGGACATCAACTACTTCGGTCTGCTTCGCCTCGCGCAGGAGTTCGGCCCGGCGCTCCGGGGCCGCTCGGCCGACGGCGTGGCCAGCGCCACGGCCTGGGTCAACCTGCTGTCGATCTTCGCGCTCAGCAACTATCCGGCGCACGGCACCTTCAGCGCCTCGAAGGCCGCTGCCTATTCGCTCGCGCAGTGCCTGCGCGCCGAAATGCGGCCGGCCGGCATCCGCGTGATCAACGTGTTCCCGGGCCCGATCGACGACGAATGGAACCAGCACCTGCCGCCACCCAAGCTCGCCGCGGGCGCGCTGGCGAATGCGATCGTCAAGGCGCTGCGCGACGGCATCGAAGACATCTATCCAGGCGACGTGGCGCAGGAATGGCTCGAACGCTGGCGGGACAACCCGAAGGTGCTGGAAAGAGAGCTCGGCTCGCCCCCAGGCTAGCTCACTGCGTGTAGCCGCCAACCCCCTGCCGGGGGCAACACCGGCGGACCGGCGGAGCCGGATCCGCGGTGTTTCTGGAAAGGGCCTCGGGCCGAGTGATGTTTTGGGGTTAGTGGGATCAACGGAGAATGAGATGAGCACGACTGTCGAAACGATGTCTTCCGCCGAAGTGCTCGGCGGGCTGGTGAGTGCCCTGGCGTCCGGGCGCGTCCGCGTGGTCGATCTGACGCAGACGCTCACGCCGGAGTTTCCGCAGATCACGCTGCCGCCGGAGATGGGGCAGTGCTGGCCTTTTCGCATCGAGGAGGCGTCGCACTACGACGAGCGCGGGCCGTCCTGGTACTGGAACAACTTCTCGTGCGGCGAGCACACGGGCACGCACTTCGATGCGCCGATCCACTGGATCTCCGGGCGCGATCTGCCGAACAACTCGGTCGACACGATTGCCGTGCAGAGCTTCGTCGCGCCGGCCTGCGTCATCGACTGCACGCCGCAGGTCGAGCTGGACGACGACTATCTGCTGAGCGTGGCCGACATCGAGCGCTTCGAGGCCGCGCACGGCCGCATCCCGTCGGGCGCCTGGGTGCTGATGCGCACCGACTGGTCCAAGCGCCGCGATCCGGTGGCCTACCAGAACTACGACGAGACGGGGCAGCACACGCCGGGCCCGTCGACCGAGGCGGTGCGCTTCCTGGTCGAAGAGCGCGACGTGCTCGGCTTCGGGTCCGAGGCGATCGGCACCGACGCCGGGCAGGGCTACCACCAGCGCCCGCCCTATCCCTGCCACCTGCTGATGCACGGCGCAGGAAAGCTCGGGCTGCAGTGCCTGACCAACCTCGACCTGCTGCCGCCGACCGGCGCGGTGCTGATCTGCCCGCCGCTCAAGATCGAGAAAGGCAGCGGCAGTCCGCTGCGCGTGCTGGCCCTGGTGGGAGCCGGGTCGTGAGCGCGGCGCTCGGCGTCGCGGTGGTCACCGGGGGCAGCGCCGGCATCGGCCACGCCATCTGCCAGGACCTGCTCGCGCAGGGCCACGAGGTGGTGTCGCTCGCGCGGCGGCCCTGCAGCATCGGCCATCCGTGCATGCACAGCATCGAGGTCGACCTGACGGACCGCGAGGCCACCGCGCAAGCCGCGAGCGAAGTCGCGCAGCGCTTCGAGGTCACGACGGTGGTGCACAACGCGGGCGTCATTCGGCCGGCGCTGCTGGCCGAAGTGAAGCTGGACGACCTCGACGCGCTGGTCGAACTGCACCTGGGCTGCGCGATCCAGCTCGTGCAGGCCGCGCTTCCGGCCATGCGCGCCCGGGGCTTCGGACGCGTGGTGCTCCTTTCATCGCGGGCGGCGGTGGGCCTGGCCACGCGCACGGCCTATTCGGCGACCAAGGCCGGCATGCTGGGCATGGCGCGCACCTGGGCGCTGGAACTGGCGCCCGAGGGCATCACGGTGAACGTGGTGGCGCCGGGGCCGGTGCGCACCGACATGTTCTACGACGTGGTCGAGGCGGGCAGCGACAAGGAACGCGCGCTGGCCGCAGCGGTGCCGGTCGGCCGGCTGGGCGAGGCAGGCGACGTGGCGCGCGCGGTGCGCTTCTTCGTCGACCCGGCCAACAGCTTCGTGACCGGTCAGGTGCTCTACGTGTGCGGCGGCACCAGCGTGGGCAGCCTGGTGCTGTGACGACGATGAACACCTACCGCGACCGGCCCGAGGCCATCCGCTTGCTGGTGCGCGACGACCGCGTGCACCGCGACCTCTACCTGAGCGAGGAGCTGTTCGCGCTCGAGCAGGAGCGGCTCTTCGCGCAGACCTGGCTCTATGTCGGCCATGCGAGCCAGGTGCCCGCGAGCGGCGACTACGTCTCGCTCGAGCTGGCCGGCCGGCCCGTGCTGATGGTGCGGCAGCCCGACGGTTCGGTGCGCGTGCTGTACAACCGCTGCGCCCACAAGGGAACGCGCGTGGTCACCGAGGAAAGCGGCAACACCGGCAGGTTCTTTCGCTGCCCCTACCACGCGTGGACCTACAAGCTCGACGGAGCCCCGCTCGCGATCCCGCTCAAGAACGGCTACGAGAACACGCAGCTCAAGGCCTGCGAATCCGGGCAGGGCATGGTGGCGCTGAAGCACGTCGAGGTGTATCGCGACTTCGTCTTTGCGCGGATGTCCGAGCATGGGCCGGCCTTCGGCGACTATTTCGGCGGCGTGCTCACGGCGATCGACAACATGGTCGACCGCTCGCCGGAGGGTCGCCTCACGGCCGAAGGCGGCGTGCTGCGCAGCATCGTGCATTGCAACTGGAAGATGTACCTGGAGAACATCAACGACACGATGCATCCGATCTCCACGCACGCGTCGGCCACGCAGGCGGCCGATGCGCTTTGGAAGGGCCACGCGGCGGACGAGCCCAAGCCGATGGCGATCGAACAGATCCTGCCCTTCGGCTCGGACTACGACTTCTTCGACCGGATGGGCGGGCGCGTGTTCGCCAACGGGCATAGCGTGCTGGGCGTGAACTTCAGCATCCACTCGGGCTACGCGCAGCTGCCCGAGTACGAAGCCGCGATGCGGTCTGCGCACGGCGCCGAGCGCGCCGCCGAGGTGCTGGAGCGCTCGCCGCAGAACTCGGTCTTTTTCCCGAGCCTGTCGGTCAAGGGCTCGCCGCAGGTGATCCGCGTGATCCGTCCGCTGGCGGTCGACCGCACGCTGATCGAGGCCTGGAGCTTTCGTGCCGCCGGCGCGCCGGAGCTGCTGTTCGAGCGTTCGATGACCTACAACCGGCTGGTGTTTTCGCCGATGTCGGTGGTGGCGCACGACGACCTGCATCTGTTCGAGAGCATCCAGCACGGCCTGCGCGCCGAGGGCAACGAGTGGATCAGCCTGCACCGCGACTTCGACCCGGCGGAGCTGGCGCAGTCGGACATCACCACGCACGGGACCAACGAACTGCTGATGCGCAATCAGTTTCGCGCCTGGGCCAAGTTCATGCTCCCGGCCGAAGGGGCAGCGCAATGAACGACCCGCGCGATTTCGTGGCGGCCGAGGCCGCGCTGCTCGACGCAGGCCGCTTCGACGAGTGGCTGGCGCTCTTCACCGACGACGGCCACTACTGGGTGCCACTGCTCGGCGCCGCGCAGGCGGATCCGCATTCGCACAATTCCATCGCCTACGAAGACCGTCTGCTGCTGCAACTGCGGGTGGACCGGCTGAAGAATCCGCGCGCGCATTCGCAGCAGCCGAAGAGCCGCTGCCAGCACGTGCTGCAGTGGCCGCGCGTGGAGCCGGCGCCCGAAGGCTCCGCAGACGTGCGCCTGTGCACGCCGTTCATCTACGTCGAGGCGCGCGGCGACGATCAAATGATGCTGGCCGGCACCTGCCGGCATTGGCTGGTGCCCACGCCCGGCGGCTTCGCGATCCGGCAGAAGCGCATCGATCTGCTGGATGCGGGTCGCGCGCTGCCCTCCGTTCAATTGTTCATCTGAGTCCCACCGTTCAACCAACCAGGAGCCCCCATGAAGAGCTTGATGCAGACCCTGACGCGCCGTGTGCTGGCGACCACCGTGGTGGCCGCCGCCGCGGCGGGCGCCGTCGCCGCCTATGCCGCCGACCTCAAGGTGGGACTGAGTGTCTCGCTCTCCGGCCCGAACTCGTCGCTCGGCGTGCCCTACGCCAAGGGCATGCAGGCCGCGCTGGCCTACAAGCCCGAAGTGAACGGCCGCAAGATCCAGCTGATCGTGCTGGACGATGCTTCCGACCCGACGACGGCCGGGCGCAACGCGCGCAAGCTGGTCGAGGAGGACAAGGTCGACGTGCTGATGGGCACCTCCGGCGTGCCGGCTGCGCTGGCCATGGCGCAGGTAGGACGCGAGGCCAAGGTGCCGATGATCGGGCTGACGCCGATCTCGCTCGAAGGGCCGGACGGCGCGTGGCTCTTCACCGTGGCTCAGCCGACGCAGCTCATGATCGACGCGGTGGTCCAGCGCATGAAGAAGGACGGCGTCAAGAAGGTCGGCTACATCGGCTTTTCGGACGCCTGGGGCGACCTGGTCTACAACGCGCTGATGAAGGCCGCGCCGGCTGCCGGCATCGAGGTGCTGGGCAACGAACGCTATGCGCGTGCCGATTCGTCGGTGACCGGGCAGGTGCTCAAGCTGCTCGCCATGCGGCCCGACGCGGTGATGACCGGCGGTGCGGGCACACCCGGCGCGCTGCCTTTCCTGGCGCTGGCCGAGCGCGGCTTCAAGGGTCACGTGTACGGACAGCATGGCCTGATCAATCCCGACTTCGTGCGGGTCGTCGGCGCGGCCGGGCAGGGCGCGCTGATGCCGACCGGGCCGGTGATCGTCGCCGAGCAGCTGCCCGACGGCTACCCGACGAAGAAGATCGCGCTGGAATTCCGGTCGATCTTCCAGAAGACGAACAACGCGCCGACGAGCGACGCCTTCTCGGCCTATTCGTTCGACGGCTGGCTGGTGTTCACCGACGCGGCCGCGCGCGCCAAGGGCGAGCCCGGCACGCCGGAATTCAGGCAGTCGTTGCGCGACGCGATCGCCAGCACCAAGGAAGTGGTCGGCACGCACGGCGTCTACAACTTCAAGCCGGGAAGCGTGTATGGGGTGGACGAGCGCGCGCGGGTGATCGTCGAACTCGACAAGGGCAAGTGGAAGCTGCAGCCCTGAAAGCCCGCCGATGACGTGGGACGTGGCGCTCATCCTGGCCGTGGATGGGCTGGCGAACGGGGCCATCTATCTGCTCGCCGGCCTGGGGCTGGTGCTGATCTTCTCGGTGACGCGGGTCGTCTTCGTGCCCTTCGGCGATATCGCGGCCTTCGCTGCGCTGACGCTGGCGGCCTTCGAGACCGACCGGCTGCCGCCGACGATCGGTCTGGTCGCGGTGTTGGCCGCGCTGGCGGTCGCAACCGAAATCGGCAGCCTGCTGCGGCGCGGTGAACACCGCCGCATCGGGCGCGCCGTGCTGAGCTGGGGGCTGCTGCCGCTGGTGCCGTGCGTGCTGGCGTGGCTGGCTGCGCGGCCGGGCGTACCGGCGCCGGTCCATGTCGCGGCGGCGGTGCTGCTGGTGGTGCCGATCGCGCCGCTGCTCGCACGGGTGGTGTTCCAGCCGATCGCGGACGCGTCGGTGCTGATTCTCTTGATCGTGTCGCTGGCGCTGCACTTCCTGCTGTCGGGCCTGGGCCTGCTGTTCTTCGGACCCGAAGGTTCGCGGACCCAGCCGCTGGCTTCGGGCGTGCTGACCCTGGGCGACGGCTTCACCGTCAGCGCGCAGGTGATCCTGATGGTCGGCGCCGCCGTGGTGCTGAGTGGCCTGTTCTTCCTCGTGTTCGAGCGCACCGTGGCCGGCAAGGCGCTGCGGGCGACGGCCGTGAACCG
>JAHJOG010000183.1 GCA_018820395.1 Gammaproteobacteria bacterium
ATGGCGGACTCGAGCGCGCTGGACGGACTGATCGAAGCCTTGCGGCGGCTCCCGGGCGTGGGAGTCAAGTCGGCTTCGAGGATGGCCTTTCATCTGCTTCAACACGACCGCGACGGCGCCCAGGTCCTGTCACGCGCGCTGCAGCAGGCGTCGACACAGGTGCGGCATTGCGACCGCTGCAATACGTTCACCGAGGCGCCGATCTGCCGCGTGTGCGCCGATGCGCGCCGCGACGCCACCAAACTGTGCGTGGTCGAGACGCCGGCCGACCAGGCGGCGCTGGAACGCACCGGCGCCTTCAAGGGCTATTACTTCGTGCTGATGGGCAAGCTGAGCCCGCTCGATGGCATCGGACCGAACGACATCGGCCTGGCCAAGCTCTTCGACCGGGCCCTCGACGGCGCCGTGAGCGAAGTGATCCTGGCGACCAATTTCACCGCCGAAGGCGAAGCGACCGCCCATGTGATCGGCGAGGCGCTGAAGCAGCGCGGCCTGACGGTGACGCGGCTGGCGCGCGGTGTTCCTGCGGGCAGCGAGCTCGAATACGTGGATCTCGGCACCATCGCCCACGCTCTGGTCGATCGCCGCTGAACCGATGCTCTTTCTTGACCCGGGTTCGACATGACGCTTTCCTATTGGTGCGTGCTGGTGGCGGTCGCCTTGCCCTATGCCGCGGCCTATATTGCGAAGCTCGGCAGTTTCCGGCCCCGCGACAACGAGGCGCCGCGCGAATGGGTGGCGCGCCAGAGCGGTTGGCGCGCGCGGGCGAACAGCGCGCAGGCCAACAGTTTCGAAGGCCTACCGTTCTTCATCGGTGCCGTGCTCATTGCCCACCAATTGGGCGCCGCGCCGCTCTGGTTGAACAGCCTGTCGCTCGCCTATGTCGTGCTGCGGGTGCTCTACATCGCGCTCTACATCAAGGGGTTCAGTGCGGCGCGCAGCGCGGTCTGGGCCGTTGCGTTCATCGTCAACATCGCGATCGTGTTCGCCGGGCGCTAGAGGACTTGATGTTTACGTAAAAACCCGCACGGGATGTTCCCGATGCAGTGCCATGGTGGCTACGCCTAAGCTCGATTCGATTTCCATAAAAGCAACCAACGGGCCACGGTCCAATCTCATGCTCAATCGCCGTCATTTTTCTTGCGCCGTCGCACTCGGCGCGGCCACCATCGGAGTGCCCAGGGTGTGGGCGCAGGCCAAGCCCGAAAAAACCAAGATCGCCTTGGCGGTCGGCGGCAAGGCCGCGTTCTACTACCTTCCGCTGACGATCACCGAACAGCTCGGCTACTTCAAGGCCGAAGGGCTCGACGTCGAGATTTCCGACTTCGCGGGCGGATCGCGCGCGCTGCAAGCGGTGGTCGGCGGCTCGGCCGACGTCTGCTCGGGCGCGTACGAGCACACCATCAACCTGCAGGCCAAGAACCAGTTCTTCCAGGCCTTCGTGCTCGAAGGACGCGCTCCGCAGATCGCGGTCGGCGTGTCGACCAAGAACATGCCGAGCTATTCCAGCATCGCCGATCTGAAGGGCAAGAAGATCGGCGTTTCGGCGCCGGGCTCATCCACCAACATGGTCGCCAATCTGGTGCTGTCCCGCGCGGGGCTGAGCGCCAGCGACGTGAGCTACATCGGCGTGGGCGTCGCTGCCGGTGCACTCACGGCGCTGCGTTCGGGGCAGATCGACGCGATCAGCAACACCGATCCGGTGATGACGATGCTGGAGCAGAAGGGCGACGTCAAGATCATCAGCGACACGCGCACGCTCAAAGGAACCCGCGACGTGTTCGGTGGGCCGATGCCCGCGGCCTGTCTCTACGCACCGCTGGATTTCGTCCAGAAGAATCCGAACACCTGCCAGGCGCTGGCCAATGCCATCGTTCGCGGCCTCAAGTGGTTGCAGACCGCCGGGCCGAGCGACATCATCCGCACGGTGCCTGAAACCTACCTGCTGGGCGACCGGGCGCTCTATCTGGCGTCCTTCGACAAGGTGCGGGAAGCCATCGCCACCGACGGCATGGTGCCTGCCGATGGCCCGCCCACCGCGCTGAAGGCGTTGGCCAGCTTCGACCCGGCCGTGAAGGCCGACAAGATCGACCTGGCCAAGACCTTCACCAACGATTTTGCGCGACGTGCAAAGGACAGGTTCAAGGCCTGACCGGACCGCTTAGCGACCCGGCTCCGGCCGGGTTTTTTCTGGCTCATTCATGTCCGATTCAATTTCCTCGTCCGAGCCCGCTTCGGACTGCGCGCTCGAACTGCTCGACGTGAGCTGCGTCTTCCGATCCCGAGACACCAGCACTCGCTACACCGCCGTCGCCGACACCACCTTGCGTATCCGCAAGGGCGAATTCGTCTCGGTCGTCGGCCCGACGGGCTGCGGCAAGTCGACGCTGCTGAACGTCGCCGCAGGCCTGCTGGCCCCATCGTCGGGGTCGGTGAAGGTGTTCGGAAGCCCGCTGCAAGGGATCAACGCGCGCGCTGGCTACATGTTCCAGGCCGAGGCCCTGATGCCTTGGCGAAGCGCGCTCGACAACGTCATGGTGGGACTTCAGTACCGCGGCATGAAAGATGCGGATGCGCAGGCGCTGGCCGAGCAATGGCTTTCGCGCGTGGGCCTGTCCGGTTTCGGCGACCGGTACCCGCACCAGCTCTCGGGCGGCATGCGAAAGCGCACCGCGCTGGCCCAAGTGCTCGCGCTCGACCCCGACATCATCCTGATGGACGAACCCTTCAGCGCACTCGACGTCCAGACACGCCAGCTGATGGAAAACGAGGTGCTGGCACTGTGGGCGGCGCAAGAGGCCGGCACAGGCGCCGCGGGCACCGCGGACATCACTGCAGCGCGCGGCAGGAAAGCGGTGCTCTTCATCACCCACGATCTCGACGAGGCGATTGCGATGAGCGACCGCGTGGTGGTGCTGTCGGCCGGCCCGTCCACGCGGCCCATCGGCGAATTCGCGATCGACCTGCCGCGCCCACGCGACGTGGCCGAGATCCGCACGCATCCCCGCTTCGTCGAACTGCACCAGCAGATCTGGAACGTATTGCGCGACGAGGTGCTCAAGGGCTACACGCAACAATTGCAGAAGGCGGCCTGACGATGCGGCTCCTTCCGAACGAACGCACGGCCCGGTACTGGCAGATCGGCTTGTTGCTTGCGCTGCTGTTGTTCTGGCATGTGATCTCGCGTGACCAGCAGGTCGCCTTCTTCATGGGCGAACCGGTGCAGGTGGCGGGGCGCATCTGGAGCTGGTTTCTTCCGGTGGGCATCTCGCCGAATGCACTCTTTCCGGATGGGCTGCGCGGGAACGCAGACATCTACCACCACCTGGGCACCACGCTGCTCGAAACCGCGCTGGCCTTCTGCATCGGCACGGTGCTGGGGCTGTGCTTCGGCCTGTGGCTCGCGCTGGCGCCGACCGCGAGCCTGATTCTCGACCCCTACATCAAGGCGGCCAACTCGATGCCGCGCGTGATCCTCGCGCCGATCTTCGCGCTGTGGTTCGGGCTCGGGATCTGGAGCAAGGTGGCGTTGGCGGTGACGCTGGTGTTCTTCATCGTGTTCTTCAATGTCTACCAAGGCGTGCGCGAGGTGAGCCCGGTGGTGCTGGCCAATGCGCGCATGCTGGGAGCGAGCCAGCGTCAATTGTTGCGAACGGTGTATTTGCCGAGCGCCACGAGTTGGGTGTTTTCGAGCCTGCACACGTCGGTGGGCCTGGCCTTCGTCGGGGCGGTGGTAGGGGAGTACCTCGGCTCCGCGCGAGGCGTCGGCTATCTGATCCTGCAGGCCGAAGGCACCTTCGACGTCAACACGGTGTTCGCGGGCATCGTGGTGCTCACGGCCTTCGCGCTGGTGCTCGATGGTCTGGTGGGCTTCGTCGAAAAGCGGCTGATGAAGTGGCAGCCACGCAGCGGAGAGACCGAGAAGCTCTGAACAGCGGCTCGACACCAGCAAGCCGCGGGTCGCGGTCGAAGCGCGCCCGTCGCGAGCGCGGACGGCCGCGCAGCACCCTCAGCGCTTCTTCTTCGAGGCGCCGTGCTTGGCCGGCGTTACGCGTGCGGCCGGCGCAGCGCGAACGGTCCGCGACGGCTTTGCACTGACCACGCGCTTGCTGGCGCTGGTCCGAACGACGCCGCCGCCCGGCTTGCTCGTGATGACCGTGGCAGCACCTGCGTGCTTCGACGAGATGCCCCGGCCGACGTTCGCCGCTGCGGCTGCGCGAACGGGCAGATACACCACCACGCTGTAGCCCCGCGAGAAGGCGTGGTTCGACTTGACGTCGTTCCACTCGGCGACGTTCGCGGCGCTCAAGCGGTAGCGCCGGGCAATGCTCGCCACGCTCTCGTTGCGGCGGGCCTTCACGATGGTGCGGCGGGTGACGATCTCGGGCTGGAAGCTCAGGTGGCCGGTGTCTGCGACCAGCGCGGCCACGTCTTCCTGAACCCGCGCGCTGCGCGGAACGATGAGCGTCGAGCCCGCCTTGATGAGCATGCGCGGCGGCACGTCGTTGACTGCGCGCAGATCGCCTTCGCTCATGCCCGAGCGACGCGCAGCTTCAGACACGGACATGGTTTCGGGCACGGTCCAGGCCGTCCAGCTCGCGAACTGTCCCTGGGTGTGGGCTTCGAAGTTGCGCTTGAACACAGCAGCGTTGTCCCAGGGAAGCAGAATTTCGGGCGTGCCGGCGGCAAGCAGCACCGGCTTGTGCGCCGACGGGTTGAGCGCGCGGAAATCTTCGATGCTCACGTCGGCCAGCTTGGCTGCCAGCGAGACGTCGAGGTCGCGCGTGAGAGTGACGGTCTGGAAGTAGGGATGGTTGCCGATCAGTGGCAACTCGACCTTGAAGCGCTCCGGATTCGCAACGATGTTCTTGACCGCCTGCAACTTCGGCACGTACATGCGCGTTTCTGCCGGCATGTTGAGGTCCTTGTAGCCAGTCGGCAGGCCGGCGCGCTGGTTCTTGGCGATGGCTCGGCCGACATTGCCTTCGCCCCAGTTGTAGGCGGCGAGTGCCAGGTGCCAGTCGCCGAACATGCCGTAGAGCTTTTGCAGATAGTCGAGCGCTGCACGCGTGGAGGCGAGCACATCGCGGCGATCGTCGCGAAAGATGTTCTGCTTGAGGTCGAAGTCGGTCCCGGTCGCAGGCATGAATTGCCACATGCCCGCTGCGCGCGCGCTCGACACGGCCTGCGGATTGAAGGCGCTTTCGATATACGGAAGCAACGCCAGCTCGGTCGGCATGTCGCGCCGCTCGAGTTCTTCGACGATGTGAAAGATGTAGCGGCTGGAACGCTGCGTCATGCGCTGCATGTAGTCGGGGCGGCTGGCGTACCACTGCTCGCGGTCCAGGACCAGGTCGTCCTGCAGGTCGGGCATCTTGAAGCCCCGGCGGATGCGGTCCCACATGTCGGTCGGCGGAGCGAGCGTGACGACCGATCGAGAACGGGTCTGGCCCGAGGCGATCGGCTTGAGCGCGCCATCGGGATAGACGGGCGCGGCGGCGGCGGCGGGCGTTTCCGCGCTGCCTGGCGTTCGAGTCGATGTGGTACTTGCGCAGCCTGCTAGAAACAGGGTGCCTGCGAGGCAGGCGGCAACAATAAACTTCATTGGCGTTTGTTCTTCTTTCGTGGGCTCGGAATGTCGCGAGCGTTCACCGAATCGAGTTGAAATCGGGCTGAAAGACCGGCCTGACTAGAATCGCGGCCAACCGACCGTCCTTCGGCATCCAGGTGATGGTGGCGGCGAAGGCATGCAGCGAAGCGAAGGTCATGAGCGGTGAAATTATAGGTTTGCATGATTGGTTCGATACCCCTCCCGGCCACTACCTACTGCGCTGGGAGCAGGATCGATTCGATACCGCCGTGGCCGACGTGTTCGGCTATCACGCATTGCAGCTCGGATTGCCCGAGATCGAAGGCTTGCGTGCCAACCGCATGCCGCATCGCTGGCTGGCGCTGAACGAACCCGCCATGGCGCCGCGCGCTGCGCTGATTGCCGACTACACCGCACTGCCATTCCCGGCCAACAGCCTGGACCTCGTGGTGCTGCCGCACACGCTGGAGCTCAGCCACGATCCGCACGCCACGTTGCGCGAGGTCGAGCGCGTTTTGGTGCCGGAAGGGCGTGTGGTCGTCTGCGGGTTCAACCCGACGAGCTTATGGGGCGCGAGCCAGCGACGGGGCAAACTTTACAAGCGACTTGGCTTCGGCGAACTCTTTCTGCCCGAGACCGGCGATTTCATTGGCTACCGTCGCATGCGGGACTGGCTGCGACTGCTCAGCTTCGAGGTGGAATCGGGAGACTTCGGCATCTATCGCCCGGCCGTTCGCAGCCAGGCCTGGCTCGACCGCTGCCATTGGCTCGACGCCGCCGGAACGCGCTGGTGGCCGATCTTCGGCGCCGTGTATTTTTTGATCGCCGTCAAGCGGGTGCGTGGCTTGCGGCTGCTGAGTGCCGACTGGCGCCGCGCGGCATCGCGGGCGAGCGCCCCGGTTCCGATCGCGGGCAAAGTCCACCGGTGCCACGACAACTCGCCACACGAAGGAAGCGGCTCTTGACGGAAGTACAGATCTATACCGACGGCGCCTGCAAGGGCAACCCAGGACCCGGCGGCTGGGGCGCGTGGCTCAAGTCCGGCGACACCGAGCGCGAGTTGTTCGGTGGCGAGCTGAACACCACCAACAACCGCATGGAACTCAAGGCCGTGATCGAAGGGCTCGCAGCGCTCAAGCGGCCGTGCAAGGTGGTGCTCTATCTGGACAGCCAGTATGTGCGGCTGGGCATCACCGAGTGGATCCGCGGCTGGAAGGCCAAGGGCTGGCGGACATCGACGAAACAGCCAGTGAAGAACGTCGAGCTCTGGCAGCAGCTCGACCGGCTGGCCTTCGAGAGCGGGCACCAGATCGAGTGGCGCTGGGTGCGCGGCCATTCGGGCGACCCGGGCAACGAGCGCGCCGACATGCTGGCCAACAAGGGCGTGAACGTGGCGCTGGGCCGCGCCTGAGTAAAGCTGGCCGCCGCGACTGGGCGGGCCTGCGTCAGGACGGGAAGAGCGGCTCGTGGGCCTCGAGCACCTCGCCCATCCTGGCGCGGAAGAGCAGGTCGTCGGTGACGCGCAGCCGCCGGCTCATCTCGCGCGCGATGTTCATCTGGATGAGCGCGAATTGCACGGCGTCGTGCTCGAAGAGCCGATAGAGATTGGCGGACGACAGCTCGATGGCGCTGCAATCGGAATCGGCCCGCACCGTGGCGCTGCGTGGGAAAAGATCGAGCAGGGCCATCTCGCCGAAGCAGTCGCCTTGCTGCAGTCGCCGCAGCAGCAGCTCGTGGCCCTGCCAGCTCTTCGAGACCGTGACCTGTCCGGCTTCGAGCACGTACATGCAGTTCGCCGCATCGTTCTCGCGAAAGAAGTAGGCGCCGGCCGGCACGTCGACCACCGGGGCAGGTTCCAGCAGAAACTCGATGGCTTCACCGCCGATGGCACCGAAGATCGGCATCTGCTGGATCAGCGCGATACGTGCGGGGCGCATGGTGAGTGTCCGTGGGCCGTTACCGTACGCCCTCGAACATCATGACGTCAACCTCGTCGCCCGCCGCGACGCTCGCCTGGTCGTGGTGCAGCACGACGAGTCCGTTGGCCTCGACCATCGAGCTGAGCACGCCCGAACCCTGGTTGCCGGCCACGCGCACTTCGGGCAGTGCACCCGGAACCATCCGAACATGGCCGCGCTGGTATTCGGTGCGACCCGGCTTCTTGCGGATGGCCGCCACGGTGCGAGCGCGAAGCAGCGGTGGTGGCGCGCAGCAGGTGGGGTTGCAGCCCATCATCTGGAGCAGGGCCGGACGAACGAAGGCGAAGAAAGTGACCATCACCGCGACCGGATTGCCGGGCAGCCCGAACAGCACCGCGTTGCCTTCGGCCGGCCGGGGCTTCGGAATCAGGCCGACCGCCATGGGGCGGCCGGGGCGCATGGCGACGCGCCAGAAGGCCATGTCGCCGAGCTGCTGCATCACCGCGCGGGTGTGGTCCGCTTCGCCGACGCTCACACCGCCGCTGGTGATGATTGCATCGGCCTCGTCGGCCGCGCGGCGCAGCGTGGCGGCGAGCGCCTCGGGGTCGTCGCGCACGAGGCCGAGATCAACGACTTCGCAACCGAGCCGTTGGAGCAAGCCGGTGACGGTGTAGCTGTTGCTGTCGTAGATGGCGCCTTCGCGCGGCGGCTCGCCGAGGCTCAGGATCTCGTCACCGGTCGAAAAATACGCCACGCGCACGCGCCGCATGACCGGCACGGTCGGAATGCCGAGGCTGGCGATCATTCCCAGCGCGGGGGGCGACAGGAGTTCGCCGCGCCGGAGGGCAGCCTTGCCGCTCTGAAGGTCTTCGCCGGCGAGGCGGCGGTTGTCTCCGCGGCGCAGCACGCGGCTCGGAAAACGAAGCTCGTCGCCGTCGATGGCACAAAATTCCTGGGGCACGACGGTGTCGAGGCCCGCAGGCATGACGGCACCGGTCATGATCTTCACGCTGTCGCCCGGCGCGAGCGAGCCTTGCCAGGCCGCCCCGGCCAATGCGGTACCCACGACGCGCAGGCAGATCGACGCATCGCTAGGGGCGTCGGCCTGGAGAAGGCCGCCGTCGAACGCGAAGCCGTCCATGGCCGAGTTGTCGTGCGGCGGCACATCGACCGGCGACACGATGTCTTCTGCAAGCACGCGGCCCAGCGCATCGCGCAGCGCCACGCGCTCGACATCTGCCACTTCGCCCGAAGCAGCGAGGCGCTGAAGAAACGCCTGCACTGCAGTCACGTCCAATGCCTTGGGGTCGTAGCCGGCCAGTTCGGCCGCGATCTGGGCGATTCGGCTCATTTGCTTTCGAGCGCGTGCAACTCGGCCAGCGTGTTGGCATTGAAGAACGCATCGGGCGCATCGCCAGGCCGATCGAAGGGCACCAGCACCGTCTTGTGCTGTGCGGTCCATCGGTCGATCTTGCGACCGCCCTCGTGCGTGAAGCGCACGAGGCTTTCGAGCAGCGTCGTGCGAAGCAGGCAGAAGACGGGCTGGGCGCGCAGTGGCGGGTCGCCTGGTGCAGAGGCCGCTTCGGGAGCGCTCACCATGGCGATCTCCGCATCGGCGGCGGCCAGGGCCTCCGACAACCGCTCCGCCAGATCGAGAGGAAAGAGCGGCGTGTCGCACGGCACAGTCAGCATATAAGGCGTTTCGCAGTGCTCCAGGCCACTGAGGAATCCGGCCAGCGGGCCGGCGTAGTCCGCCAATCCGTCGGGCCACACCGGCACGCCGAGCGACTCGTAGGCCGACAGGTTGCGGTTGGCATTGATCATCACCTGCCCGACCTGCATGCCGAGCCGCAATACCGCATGCATGGCGAGCGGCGTTCCGTTGAAGTTCTGCAGGCCCTTGTCGACGCCGCCCATGCGCGATCCGCGCCCGCCTGCCAGCACGAGACCCGTGATGTCGTCGGAGGGGATCGTCGGCATCGAACTCATCCGCCGATGTAGCTCATTTCGACCCGGCGCGGTGTGCCGTCGGCCTCGCCGCTCGCGGCGGGCAGCAGCGCACGCAGCTCGGAATAGCGGTCGGCGCGGCCTTGCCAGATGTGGCCGACGGCCGAGGCGATCGCGGAATCGTCGGCATCACCGCGCAGCAGGGGACGCAGATCGTGTCCGGCGCTGGCGAAGAGGCAGAGGTAGAGCCTGCCTTCCGTCGACAGGCGTGCGCGGCTGCAATCGCTGCAGAAGGCTTGGGTGACGCTGCTGATGACGCCGATCTCGCCGCGCCCGTCTTCGTAGGCCCATCGTTGCGCTGTTTCGCCTGCACTCGCGGCCTCCAACGGCTTGAGCGGAAACACTTCGGCGATCTTGCGGATCACTTCGGCCGAAGGCAGGACTTCGTCCATGCGCCAGCCGTTGGTGGCGCCGACGTCCATGTATTCGATGAAGCGCAGAACCACGCCGGTGTCCCGGAAATGGCGCGCCATCGGAACGATTTCCTGGTCGTTGGTGCCGCGCTTGACGACCATGTTGACCTTGATCGGTCCGAGTCCGGCGTCCTGGGCAGCAGTGATGCCGGCGAGGACTTGCGCCACCGGAAAGTCGACGTCGTTCATGCTGCGGAACACCACGTCGTCGAGGCCGTCGAGGCTGACCGTGACCCGTTTGAGACCGGCGGCCTTCAATGCGGCGGCCTTGCGCGCGAGGAGCGACCCGTTGGTCGTCAGCGTGAGGTCGAGCGGCAGGCCGTCGGGTGTCCGGATCTCAGCGAGCTGCTCGATCAGCAGCTCGAGGTTCTTGCGCAAGAGAGGCTCACCGCCGGTCAAGCGGATCTTGTTGACGCCATGCGACGCGAAGATGCGGGCGAGCCGCGCGATCTCTTCGAAGCTGAGCAGGGCACTGTGCGGCAGGTACTGGTAGTCCTTGTCGAAGACTTCCTTGGGCATGCAGTAGCTGCATCGGAAATTGCACCGGTCGGTCACGCTGATGCGCAGGTCGGTCAGCGGTCGCTCCAGGCGGTCGAGCAGTCGCCCGGTCGCGGGCACTGCCTCGGACGGCGCTGCCAACGGGCGGCCGATCCGCGAAACGTCGATGACTTGTTTGCGCATGGAGTCCCAATTTACCGTATCGAGCAAATCGCGCAGCCCGCGCGGTTACTTGGGCAGGGCTTCAGCCGTGGCGCACCGCCACCGTCTTGAGGGTCGTGAAGCCGTACAAGGCCTCGAACCCTTTCTCGCGGCCGTAGCCTGACGACTTCATTCCGCCGAAGGGCAGTTCGACGCCTCCGCCGGCTCCGTAGTTGTTGATGAAGACCTGGCCGCTCCGCACGCGCTTGGCCATGCGGAACTGGCGAGAGCCGTTTTCCGTCCAGATGCCGGCAACCAGACCGAAGCGGGTCGCGTTGGCCAGCGCCACCGCTTCGTCTTCGTCTGCGAAAGCCATGGCGGCCAGCACCGGGCCGAACACTTCTTCCTGCGCCAGCCGGTGGCCGACCGGCACGTCGCGCAGCAGCGTGGGCGCCTGGTAGAAGCCGGCTTCGGGCGCCTCGTCGACCACCGTGCCGTGCGCCACCATCGGGATGCCGGCAACTTGCGCGTCGGACAGGAAGTCCCACACCCGCTGCTGCTGCGACTGCCGGATCAGCGGGCCGACGTCGAGGTCCATCGCGGCCGGGCCCACACGCAGTGCGCTGAAGGCGCGGCCGAGCCGGTCGAGCAGCGGTTCATAAATCGAACGCTCGATCAGCACCCGCGACCCCGCCGAGCAGGTTTGCCCGGCGTTCTGCACGATCGCGTTGATGAGCACGGGCAGCGCCGCGTCGAGGTTCGCGTCCGCGAAGATGATTTGCGGGCTCTTGCCTCCGAGCTCGAGCGTAACCGGGCAATGCCGCTCGGCCGCGACTTGCTGGATCAGCGTCCCGACACGGGGGCTGCCCGTGAAGCTGATGTGGTCGATGCCTTCATGGCGTGCCAGGGCATCGCCGACTTCGTGGCCGTAGCCGGTGACGATGTTGAGCGCCCCAGGCGGAAACCCGACCTCGGCCGCCAGTTGCGCCACGCGGATCAGCGACAAGCAGGCGTCTTCGGAAGGCTTGACCACGCAGGCGTTGCCCGCGGCCAGGGCGCCGCCGACGCTGCGCCCGAAGATCTGCATCGGGTAGTTCCAGGGAATGACGTGGCCCGTCACGCCGTGGGGTTCGCGCCAGGTGAAGACGCTGTAGCCGTCCTGGTAGGGAATGGTTTCTCCGTGGAGCTTGTCGCAGGCGCCCGCGTAGAACTCGAAATAGCGCACCAGTGCCACGGCGTCCGCGCGGGCCTGCTTGACCGGCTTGCCGCAGTCGCGCTGCTCGAGGAGGGCCAATTCGTCGACGTGCTCCTCGATCTTTCGGGACAGCTTGTAGAGGAGCCGGCCGCGGTCCGCCGCGCTCACCTTGTGCCAGCCCGTGTCGAAGCAGTGGCGCGCTGCGCGAACGGCCGCATCGATATCGGCCGCGTTGCTGCGCTGGAGCTGGTCGAAAGCCTGGCCGTCGGAGGGGTCGATGACCGGCAATGTCAGGCCGGAGGTCGAAGGAACGTTTTCGTTGCCGATGTAGTTGAGTTGCATGGAGGAGGGCGTGAAGCGTCGCTGTCAGCGGCTGGCCGTGGTCTTGGGCAGCGCCTTGACCGCGGAAAGCATGCGCTCGACGTGCTTGTCGGGGTTGAGGTTTTGATAGAAGTAGGCGACCGTGCCGTCCGGCGCGATCACATAAGAGAGCCGGTTGGCGAAGTCGGGACGGGTCTGCATCACGGCGTCGAAGCCCTGGATCACGGTCTTGGATTCGTCGGAAGCCACCGGGAAGCGGCTCTGGCATGACTTCACCGAAAACTTCGACAGCGTGCCGATGTCGTCGGCAGACACGCCGATCACCGTCGCGCCCAGCGCGGCGAACTGATCGATGGCTTCAGCAAAGGCGTGCGCTTCGATGGAGCAATCGTTGGAGTCTGCAGCCGGGAAGAAATAGACGACCACCGGGCCCTTGGCAAGCGCGTCGGCCAGTGAGTATCGAAAGGTCTTGCCGCCCAGCGCGGCATCGGCCGTGAATTTGGGAACCTTGTCGCCAATGTCCAACGCGGCGAAGGCCGGCGTCAGCAGCGTCGTGGAAAATGCAAGGAGTGCGAGGCAGCCGGCAAGGCGTTTGCGCAGAGGGTGGATCATGATGTGGCTCCCGGAAGGCGGCAATGCGGATTCTAGGACGGCCCGGCTGGCGAGCGCTCTGAATCCGCGCTCCTGTCGTGCACGTATGCTCGCCTACAGAACCAAGGGGAAGATAAGAATGAACTCGATCGTGCGCCTCCTGCGCTTCACTTTGTTGTGCATGCTGCTCGCGGTCGCCGGTTGCGGCTCGCTGCCGCCGCAAAAGGACCGTGCAGCCGAAAACTCGCCGCTCGCCGACCCATCGACCCGACTGGCGAAGATCGTTGCCGCATCGACGCCGCCCGGAGAGCACTCCGGTTTTCGCCTGATGCCGCTCGGCGTTTATTCGCTGGATGCGCGGATCCAGTTGGCCGAGAGGGCGCAACAGTCGCTCATCGTGCAGTACTACCAACTCGAGAACGACGCCACTGGGCGCCTTCTCATGCGTGCGCTTCGTGCGGCTGCAGCGCGCGGGGTGAAGGTCCGGGTCCTCGTCGACGATCTGTACACCGAAAAGAGCCAGCTGCCTCTGCTGGCGCTGTCGCGCACGCCGAACGTCGAAGTGCGGCTGTTCAACCCCTTCTGTTGCGCGCGACGCGGGCTCATCGCGCGATTCGCGGCGTCGCCCTTCGAGATCGGGCGCCTCAACCACCGCATGCACAACAAGCTTTTCGTCGCGGATGGCGTGATGGCCGTCGTTGGCGGACGCAACATCGCGGACGACTACTTCGTGTTGAGCGAGGCGCAGAACTTCATCGACATGGATGCGGTCGTGGTCGGCAAGGTGGTCCCGCAGCTCGAAGCGATCTTCGATTCTTACTGGAACAGTCAGCAGGTCTGGCCCATCGGCGACATCGTCACGGCGGAAGGAGACGGTCTGGGCAAGGCCGACGCGAAGGCATTCGACGACTGGATCGGCATGACGGCGCCGCCGCCGAAGATCGACCTCCCGCCGTCGGACATCCTCGGCTACGGGCCGATCGCCGAAGAGCTCGACGCCGGCCGCCTCGGGCTGTTGTGGGGTCATGCACAAGCCGTGGCCGATCCGCCCACCAAGCCGACCACCATGACGTCGGACGAGGCATTGGCCACCAGTGTGACGATGAAAGTCTGGGGCCTGTTGCTCAATGCCAAGACGCAGGTCGACATCACTTCGCCTTATCTGGTACCGGGCGAGCGGGGCATGGCAGCCTTCGAGGACCTGGCGAGCCGCAAGGTCAAGCTCACGCTGCTGACAAATTCGCTTGCGGCAAACGACGAGCCGCTTGTGCACACGGGCTATGCGCGCTACCGGCATCGCCTGCTCAAAGACGGTGCGGATCTCTACGAATTGAGCCCGGAGCGCACGACCGCGAGCAAGCGTTTCGGAACCTTCGGCAAGTCACTGGGGCGTCTGCATGCGAAGACGGCCGCGATCGACCGGCGGCAGATTTTCATCGGTTCGATGAACCTGGACCCCCGCTCGGCGACTCAAAATACTGAAATGGGCGTCGTGGTGGACAGTCCGCAGCTGGCACGCGAGATGCTCCGCGTCATCAACATCAGCAAGTTGCAGAACTCGTACCGGCTGCGGCTCGACTCCGTGTCGGGCGAACTGGAATGGCTGACCAGCGACGGTGAAAAAGAGGTGATCCTTCGGGCAGAACCGGAATCGACGTTCTTTCAACGGTTCTACAATTCACTGATTGCACCGATTGTTCCTGAGATGCTGCTCTAGCTCCCCGTCGTGCCGCCCGAGAGGGCGGGGTGCGCGGGACGCTTGGATTTCGGAAGCCAGACCCCATCTGGGGAGCATGAACGCAACTCGATCCACAACGCGCAAGACCGACCTGGCGGTGGTGCACGTGCTGGCGCAGCTCTTGGAGCGGCTCGAGCACAGCGCACAGCCGGTGAGCGCCGCACAATACCGTTCGGTCGTCGACCACCTTTCCGAGGAACTTCGCGAGGTGGATTCCAATGCCGGGCTCGGCAAGCTGCTGGATGGCTATCCGGCGGCTGCGGAGCTCTATGAAAATCTCAACTATCAGCACGCAGGACTTTGCCGGTCCGGTCTGGATGCATCGCTTTCCGCCGAAATGGATGCAAAAAAGGCAATTGAACGCGTGATGAAAAAATCGTCAAGGAAAGGTCCCGATGGCAAAGACTGAGGTCAAGACTTCGATGGTGGCGGATGGGCTGCGCTACAAGGCAAAAGCGCCCGGCTCGCCATTTCGTGCTTCTGCATCGTTCAGCGGAGCGACGATGTCGTGCTTCATGTGCGGAAAGCATCGGGTCCGCTCGCAAATGCGGACCCGTCAATTGCTCGGCAAATCCCAGACCGTCTGTGCCCCATCCTGCAAAGCCTTGGATGAACTGATCGATCCCTGATCGGGAACGAGAATCCGTTGTGCCGGGAGTAGCGCGCGAGTGATGGATGACATATCGCACAAGGCAGGATGCCCTTGGCGCTTTCCATGTCACAGAATTCGAACTACAGTTGAAGTTAATTCTCGCAAATTCTCAACTATTTACTTTAGTTCTAATTCAAAGTCCGCCTAATGACGCGAATTAAAACCATTGTATTAATTTGCTCTCTTATGGATCGACTTTGCCTCAGGAGCGCTCGATGAGTCAGCCTCGACACGTCATCATGCAGGTGGTCATGCGTTCGGGAGGGGCAACCCACCACGTCGAATTCGTGATAGATGCCAACTTTGCGGAGCGCTTGCGGCAATTGCGTTCGCTGGTTCCGCCGTTGAACACGCTCAACAGTCAGCGCGATCTCGTGATCGACAAGGTCCGAGTCCGCCTGCCGACCGCCGTCTGGCGCTGCAACGGGCAAGCCGACGCACAGTTCGAGTCGCAGGTCGATGGTTCCTGCATGGTGATCGCTTCTGAAGGTTTCTTCAATTGCGGCGGCAAGGATCGCAAGACCAAGGAGAAGCTGGTCACGTACACCTTTCCCATCTCGCGCTTGCTCGAGTTGCATGCAGAGCGTCCGGAGGGCGAGACTTTCTACATTCGGGACGGGATTTTTGCAAACGATGAGCCGGCGAATTCCTCCGCCGGGCGCTGGGTGGCGTCGCTCCATGAGCTCGAGGAAATGCGCACTCCGGATGCGCCACCGTCCGATTTCGACACGATCCAGGGCGTGCCGCTGCGCAGCGTCCATGGCGCCTTGCCGACGCACGGCTTGAGTCTTAGCTAGGAATCGCTTGGGCGAGAACCCGGGGAGGCGTTCGCCTCCCAGGGTTCTGTCGCGCCCCTCCGCTCGCGGGCGTCCGGTTTGCAGGCGTTACTTTCGAGCTGGCAAAAGGGTTTCCGCCACATGCACGGCCGGAGTGCTGCGCATGGCCTCCGCGGCGACCGGCGTCACCACCGGTGCCGTGCTTGCCTTGATGTCCCCCGCATGGAACTTCACGACCAGCGGCACGATCAGCAGCGCGACGATGTTGATGATCTTGATCAGTGGATTGACGGCCGGCCCAGCGGTGTCTTTGTACGGATCACCCACGGTGTCGCCGGTCACCGCGGCCTTGTGCGCCTCGGACCCCTTGCCGCCGTGGTGGCCGTCTTCGATGTACTTCTTGGCGTTGTCCCATGCGCCTCCCCCCGTGCACATCGAGATCGCAACGAACAGTCCCGTGACGATCGTGCCCATCAGCAAACCGCCCAAGGCCTTCGGGCCTAGCAGCAGTCCGACCACGATCGGCACCACCACCGGCAAAAGGCTCGGGATCATCATTTCCTTGATGGCTGCGCCCGTCAGCATGCTCACTGCGCGGCCATATTCCGGCTTGCCCGTGCCTTCCATGATGCCCGGGATCTCGCGAAACTGGCGTCGCACTTCTTCGACCACCGAACCGGCTGCACGGCCGACGGCTTCCATGGCCATCGCACCGAACAGGTAGGGAATCAGTCCTCCGATGAAGAGTCCGACGATGACCATGGGGTCGCTCAGGTTGAAGCTGATCGCCTGGCCATAGCTTTCGAGCTTGTGCGTGTAGTCGGCGAAAAGCACCAGGGATGCCAATCCGGCGGAACCGATGGCATACCCCTTGGTAACGGCCTTGGTGGTGTTCCCGACGGCGTCGAGCGGGTCGGTGACGTCGCGGACGCTGGCTGGCAATTCGGCCATTTCGGCGATTCCACCAGCGTTGTCGGTGATCGGTCCGTAAGCGTCGAGCGCGACCACGATGCCGGCCATGCTCAGCATCGAGGTTGCAGCCACGGCGATGCCGAACAGACCAGCGAGTTCGTAGGAGCAAATGATCGCAATGCACACGAAAATGACCGGCCAGGCGGTGGACCGCATCGAAACGCCGAGGCCCGCGATGATGTTCGTCCCATGTCCGGTGGTGGACGCCTGCGCAATGTGCTGCACCGGTGAATACTGCGTGCCGGTGTAGAACTCGGTGATCCACACCAGCGCACCCGTGAGTGCCAACCCGACGAAGCAGGCGCCGAACAATCGGATCTGGCTGCCCCCGGCGGAGATTGCGTTGTCGGGGATCAGCCACTGCGTGACGAACCAGAATGCGATGAGCGACAGGATGCCGGCCACGGCCAAACCCTTGTAGAGCGCCGGCATCACATTGACCATGCCCGTGGATGCCCTGACGAAGAAGCAGCCGATGATGGACGCGATGATCGACACGGCACCCAGCGCCAGGGGATAGAGCACGGCGTTCATCGGCGCCGTCGTGATCAGCAGTGCGCCGAGCACCATGGTGGCGATCAGCGTGACGGCATAGGTCTCGAACAGGTCCGCCGCCATGCCCGCGCAGTCGCCCACGTTGTCTCCGACGTTGTCGGCAATGACGGCCGGGTTGCGCGGATCGTCTTCGGGAATTCCGGCCTCGACCTTGCCCACCAGATCGGCGCCGACGTCGGCGCCCTTGGTGAAGATGCCACCGCCCAGTCGGGCAAAGATCGAGATGAGCGACGAGCCGAAGGCGAACCCGATGAGCGGATTGAGTAAAGCCGCCAGGCTCTTGTCCGGCGTGAGCTGGCCGTTGCCGACGAGAAACCAGAAGAACACCGAAACGCCGAGCAGCCCGAGCCCGACGACCAGCATGCCGGTGATGGCGCCGCCACGAAACGCCACGTCGAGTGCCGGGCCGATGCCGCGGGTCGCCGCCTGTGCCGTGCGGACATTGGCCCGCACGGAAACGTTCATGCCGATGAAGCCGCAGGCGCCGGACAGCACCGCGCCGATCACGAAGCCGACCGCGGTGGTCACGTCGAGGAAGACGGCGATCAGGATGGCGAGCACCACGCCGACGATGGCGATGGTCTTGTACTGCTTGGCCAGGTACGCGGCGGCCCCCGTCTGGATCGCGGCCGCGATCTCCTGCATTCGCGCATTGCCCGCGTCTTGAGAAAGTATCCAACTGCGCGCCCAGAAGCCATAGCCGACGGCCACAAGGCCGCAGACGATGGCGAGGACGAGAGGGGTGGTGCCGATCATTCCTGACTTCTCCATTCGTTCGTTACTTGTGGAGACGGTGCGAGAACCCCCTGCGTGCAACGCGTACGGGTCAGTGCTTCCGCCGCGTTGCTTCCTCGAAGTCCCGGTAAAAAAATCACATCCCGGAACGGATTGGCCAACGGGCGGAATTTACAGGCAAAAGCGGCTTTCCGTGCGACCGGCCGATGACACGGAAAGTAAACTTCGGGTTTATCCGCATCCCTGCGATCGCTTTCCCCCAACGCTTTCAACTACTCCAAGAGCTGCTATGTCCCTCGACAAGGTTTCCCCCGGCAAAGACGCCCCCGACGCGTTCAACGTCATTATCGAGATCCCGATGAATGCCGACCCCATCAAGTACGAAGTCGACAAGGAGTCCGGCGCCATCTTCGTCGACCGCTTCATGACGACAGCGATGCACTATCCGACCAACTACGGCTACGTGCCCCAGACGTTGTCGGGCGACGGCGATCCGGTCGATGTCCTGGTCATCACCCCCTGGGCACTGGTGCCGGGCGTGGTGGTGCCCTGCCGCCCGATCGGCATTCTTATGATGGAAGACGAGGCCGGCGTCGACGGCAAAGTGCTCGCGGTGCCGACCGACAAGGTGCTCCCGATTTACAGCCACTGGAAGAAGGTCGAGGACGTGAACCCGATGCGGCTCAAGGCGATCACCCATTTCTTCGAGCACTACAAGGATCTCGAAGAAGGCAAATGGGTGAAGGTGCTCGGCTGGGAAGGCCTGGACTCGGCCCGCAAGGAAATCGTCGACGGGATCGCCAACTACCGCAAGTAGCTCAGGTCGCTTGGCGGAACGGGCTGCGCTCGCCCAGGTGGTCAATGTAGTTCTCGATGCCTTCGCCCTCGCGGTCGAGAAATCGCTCGACGGCGTCGGCAAAGGCAGGATGGGCGAGCCAGTGGGCGCTGGTCGTCTTGACCGGCATGAGTGCCCGAGCCATCTTGTGTTCGCCTTGGGCACCGCCCTCGAATCGGTTCACCCCGTGCTCGATGCACCACGCCAGAGGCTGGTAGTAGCAGGCGTCGAAGTGCAGGCAGTCCACTCTCTCCAAGGCGCCCCAGTAGCGGCCGTAGGCGACCTTTCCGTCCGCTGACAACGCGATCAGACTCGACGCGATCGGCTTCCCGTCGCGCTCCGCGACGAACAGCAGCCAGGCTTCTGGCAGGTGATCCGCCATTCGCTGAAAGAAATCGCGAGTGAGGTAGGGCGCATTGCCGTGCTCGAGGTAGGTCCGGGCATAGCAGCGATAAAAGAACTCCCAGTCGGACTCGCTGATGGCGCGGCCGCGCGACCAGCGAAAGCTCACCCCAGCGTCGTGCACCTTGCGACGCTCCTGACGAATCTTTTTTCGTTTGTCGTGCGAGAGGCTGGCGAGAAAAGCGTCGAAATCCTGGTATTTCGACGTCCCATCGGCGGCTCCATCGCTTGCGCTCTCGTTCATCCAATGGAACTGGATCGTGTGGCGAAGCATCATGCCGGCGTCGACACAGGCTGAGATGTCTTCATCCGCGCCGAAGAGCAGATGCAGCGACGACAACTCCGCTTGCTCGCACCAACTTACGAGCGCCTTGGCGAGCAGCGCGCGGCTCGCGGCGTCGCGTGCAAGCAGCCGCGTGCCCGGAACCGGCGTGAACGGCACCGCGACCACGGCCTTGGGGTAGTACGCCAGGCCATGCTGCCCATACGCATTGGCCCAGGCCCAGTCGAATACGTATTCGCCGTACGAGTGGTCCTTGACATAGACCGGGCACGCGGCGTCCAGACGGCCCTCACGCCAAAGAGTGACGAACTGCGCCGTCCACCCGCTTGCGGGCGATGCGCTGCGACTTTGGTGCATGGCATCCAGGTACGCATGCTTCAGGAATGGTGTCGGCACGGCCTGGGCGGCCAGCAGGTCGTCCCACGCCGTCGCGTCGATCTGCGAGGGGGCGTCGAAAACGCGGATCTCAGGCTTGCGCAATGGTGACCTCGTCACTGCTCGCGGCGGCCGAACTTCTCCGCAATGTAGATGCCACCGAGCACCAGGGCCAAAGCCACGCCGTGATAAAGCGACAGTGCTTCGCCCAGCACCAAGACGGCCAAGAGCGGTCCGAAGATCGGCACCAGGTTGAGAAAAACGCCGGCCCGGGCCGGGCCGATGAGCTCGACCGCGCGAATAAACGTCATCTGCGAAACGAACGAAGGCAACAGTCCGACGAAAGCAATCAGTGCGAAGCCTTTGGCGGTTGGAACGATGAAGTTGCCCATGGCGATCTCGGCCGCGAGCAAGGGCAGCGACACGAGGCACGCCACCAGTGCGGTCGCGGCGAAGAAGACGATGGCCGGGACGGGCGGGCGTCGGCGCAGCCCGAGCGCATACCCTGCATACAGCAAGCAGGCCAGCGTGATCCAGACGTCGCCGACGTTGAAGGACAACTGTGCGAGCCGCGCCAACTGGCCCTGGCAAGCGACCACCGCAATGCCGGCGACGGTGATCGCCACCCCGGCGAACTGCACGGGCCCGACCCGCGTGCGATAGAGCATGACGCTGCCGAGCAAAACCAGCACCGGGATGGACCCCTGGATGATCGCGATGTTGACTGCCGTGGTGTGGTGCGCGGCCGCGTAGAAGAGGGCGTTGAAGCCCGTGAAGCCCAGAGCGCCCATCAGGAAGATGAATGGCCAGGCGCCGCGCAACCCGGACCAGTGCGTGGCGATCTCGCGCCGCGAACTCAACCCCAGCGCGATGCAGCTCACCCCCCAGCGCGCGCAGGTCAGCATCATGGGCGAAACCTCGCCGACCGCGAGGCGCGCGGCAACCGCGTTGGCGCCCCAAATCAGCGTGGTCAATACCAAGAGCGGATAGGCCTGCCCGCGGAGCCATGGCAGCAAGAGACCGAGGCGGCCGAATGAATCGCGGGTGGGAGTGCCTGTGCGCATCGAGCGACGAGAGTAACAGTCCTTTCGATGCCGAGCAGGGCCTTGCCTGGAAGGCGTGGCGGCTAGGGGGATTGAGCGGACGGCCGGCGTCATGGAGGGATACCAATGCAAAAGACGGCAGGCGCCTGGGGGTATCAGGGTCAGCCACCGTGGCTTTGGCAAGGATTGGCGCTAACCTAGCGTCAGCCAGTTCAACGAAATCGCCGGAAGAAGGACCCCATGAAGCAAATCACTGCCATCGTCAAACCGTTCAAGCTCGACGACGTGCGCGAAGCCATGGCCGAAGTCGGCGTCACCGGACTGACCGTGACCGAGGTCAAGGGTTTTGGCCGACAAAAGGGCCATACCGAGTTGTACCGCGGCGCAGAGTACGTCGTCGATTTCCTGCCCAAAATGAAGGTCGAGGTGGTGGTCAACGAGGCGGATGTCGATCGTTGCGTCGAGGCGATCGTCACCGCCGCCCGCACGGGCAAGATCGGCGACGGCAAGATCTTTGTGACTGCGGTCGAGCGCGTTCTGCGCATTCGCACCGGCGAAGAGGGCGAAGCCGCCGTCTAGGGCGGGCACCGCGTCAGAGAACTTCGGAAAGCTTGTCACCACCCGGCCGCCGGCGTGCCTCGTCGAGCAGGCTGGTCAGCGTCGCATCCACCTTGTCGCCGGCACGGATGAGATCCATCTGCCACTCGCCCATGAATCCGTCGCGCACCGCGTGGGCCAGGAATTCGAGCAGGGTGTCGTAATAGCCGGCGATGTTCAGGATCGCCACCGGCTTGTCGTGGTAGCCGAGTTGGCGCCATGTCCAGATCTCGAACAGTTCTTCGAAAGTTCCGATACCGCCCGGCAGCGCCACAAAGGCGTCCGCGCGTTCCCCCATCATCGCCTTGCGCTCGTGCATGGTGTCCACGACGTGGAGTTCGTCGCACAGCGGATTGGCCAGTTCCTTGTCGACCAGCGCCTTGGGAATGATGCCGACCACGCGGCCACCGGCGCTGCGCGTGGCTTCTGCCACTTCGCCCATGAGTCCGGTGCGGCCCCCGCCGTAGACCAGCTGCCCGCCGCGCGCCCCGATCCACTGACCCACCTCGCGCGCGGCCACCGAGAAGTCGGCCCGATCGCCCAGGCGGGAGCCGCAGTACACACAGATCGAAAAAGCTGGATTCATTGCGCCATCATGCCGCGGTCCGATGATTGTCAGATGGCTGCGAGCCGATGCCAGAGGGCTGCGATCCAAACGAGTGCGCACAGGACGATCGACAGCAACACGGCGGCGCTGCCCAGGTCCTTGGCCGTCTTGGAAAAAGCATGCCATTCGGGGCCCACGCGATCGATGGCGGCTTCGATGCCGCTGTTCAGCAGTTCGACGATCAGCACCAACATTACGACGCCGGCCAGGAGCGAGACTTCGACCCAGCCTTGCCCGATCCAGAACGCCGCGGGCATCATGACCACGGCGCATGCGACTTCCTGTCGAAAGGCGGGCTCGCGCCAACCGGCTCGAAAGCCATCCAGCGAAATCAGCATGGCATGCCAGATCCGGCTGAGCCCCCGGCGCGATTCCTGTGGGTTGACCGGCGCGTCCTCGCGCTTCATGGTGTGCCTGCGGGGCGTGTGGCGACCAGGCGGGTGCCTGCCCAGGCATCGTGCCAAAACTGGCGTTCCGGATGAAAGCGCGACAAGATCGCCCACACGGCCACCCAACCCAGAACGAGCACCGAGGATTCGCCGCCGCTCAGGCGAAAGGGCGCGATCGCAGCGAGCGGCGGCAGAAACCAAATCCAGCTCAGCAGGTACCGCGCCAACGCGCGCGCCTGGCTTACCGGTTGACCATGGCGGTCGACCAGCCGAATGCCCCAGGTCTTCATGGCGAGTGTCTGGCCCCGGGACCAGAACCACACAAAATAGATGCCGAACACCACGAACAGGAAGGCCTGCAACAAATGGCGTCTCGAGTCCATGGCGTCGCGCATCTGCCCGAGCGTGCTGAAGAGCCATCCGGCAAAGAAGACGACGGCAAACAGCAGCAGGCCCTCATAGAGCCAACACGCCATGCGGCGCCAAAGGCCGGGAGCGACGAGGGAATCGGATGCGTTGCGAAAGTGGGTCGCGGACGCGCCGGCGGACGGCGCCGCAACGGCTTCAGGGGAGCGAGAATCCATCACCGCATTGGATCACGGAGTCTTGGCGCTGGAAGCTGGCGCGTTGGGCGGCTCCGGGGTTGGAGGAGGCACTTGCGCTTCGGCCGACACCGGAGGTGGAGTGGCCGCACGTCCGACAGGCGCTGGTGCCGCGTGAGCTGGGACGGCTTGTTCGGCGGGCGGAGCCAGCTGGATCCGAGGCGCGTGGCGCGTTTCCGGGGACAGCGGCGAAACAGGTGCGAGCTTCTGACTGGGGATCGGCGCGATGGTCGACGAGGCCCCTGGCGGCCGCGCTGCCGCACGCGAAGCCAGCTTGTGCTTTTCTTCGGCGCTCAGGGCCTGATAGGCCTCCCACTTTGCCTTTCGCTCGTCGGCGGGAATCTTTCTGAGCTCGGCGAAGTTGAATCGGGCCCGGTCACGCTCCTGCGGGCTCAGGGTGCTCCATTCCGACATTCGGCTGTGCAGGATCTCCTGGTCTTCAGCCGACATGTGCGCGTAATTGCGCGACAGTGCGAGCCACTTGCGCTTGTGCGGAATCGTCAGATGGTTCCAGTGCGCGGCGAGCGGTTGCAGCGCGCGCTGCTGGCGCGGCGTCAGCTCGCGCCACAGCGGTTTGGTTTCCGCTGGCTTGGAGGCACCCGGTGTGCCGGATGCCGAAGCAGCCTTGCTTTGCGCGTGAGCCAGTTCAAACCCAGGCCCTGCGAAGAAGGCGCTCGCGATCAGCACGCATGCCGAACCACGCGCAACTGGACGAGAGAACCGGAATGACACCATCAAACTTGCACTCAGCGCTCTGACATGGCACTGGTCTTCAGGAACTGGGCAAATCCGGGATCGGTGAAGGCAGCGGGCGGGAGATCGTCGGTCAAAAGCGCCGAATCGATTTCTGCCAACTGGTCAGCCCGGTTGTCGTCCTGCATCACGCTGATCACGATGAGCCCGGCCACCAGTGCGACCAGCGGCACCACGGAGCCGACGCGCATCCACCACAGTCCACCCAGCCGCGCTGCGATGCCACCCGCGACGACGGTGGGCATCGCGGGCCGTGGTGCCTCCTTGCGGTGCGCCATCGCCCGTTCACGCCCCACACGGAGGCGCTCGGCCAGGTCATGCGGAAGCTCGCCCGTGCCGGCGCTCAGTCGCGCGCTCACCCTGCGGCCAAACTGTTCTTCGAGAGCGGATGTCGAGGTCGTGTGCGTTGGTTTCATAGCGTGATTCCCTTGGCCGCGAGCGCTTTGCTCAGGGCATGCACTGCGCGAGAACAGTGCGTCTTGACGCTGCCTTCGGAGCAACCCATGGCTGCTGCCGTCTCCGAGACGTCCATTTCCTCCCAGTAACGCATCAAAAAGGCCTCGCGTTGACGGCCGGGCAGTGCGGCGATCTGTTCTTCGATCTCGTGAAAGATCTGGGCCCGTCGCGTGGTGTCTTCGGCACTCTCGACCTGACGCGCGTCAGCAGGCGAAACCACGTGCTCCAGAAAATCGAAATCACCGCCTTCGTCCGCGGTTTCGAAGTCGCTCAGATTCGAAAAAAGCGCCCGGCGCGTCTTCTGCCGCCGAAACCAGTCGAGCGTGCAATTCGACAAGATGCGCTGGAAGAGCAGTGGCAATTCACCGGCCGGCTTGTCCCCATAATGCTCGGCCAGCTTCATCATGCTGTCCTGAACGATATCGAGCGCAGCCTCTTCATCCCTGACGTGGTAGATCGAGCGCTTGAAGGCGCGCCTTTCGACGTTCTTCAGGAAATCGGACAGTTCTTGTTGAGTTGCCAAGCGCGCTCCGGCGTCGGGGCCACGCCGTCAGGAAAAAAGTGTCTCTCGAGGTTCGTACTCGTCGCCGCGGATTATGCATTTTCAACGCCGTTCGGGCCCGGGCGCATCGGAGGCCGGCCGCCAGTGTCATAATCCGCGCTGCAAGTCAAAAGGCAAACGGGTCACGGTCCGGCGGCACGACAAGTCCGCCCATGGCTTTGGCCTCAAGTCTCGACGCGGCTTCAAAAGAGCTGGCGGAGAGGCACCCAAGGTTTTTCGTTCCCGAAAAAACGCAAAGGTTGATCATCATGGAAATCTCCAAGGCGGAACTCGCTTCCGCTGCAGCCGTCACCGGCAGTCAAACGCAAGAACTCATGGGCGCCGAAGTGCTGGTCAAGGCACTCCAGGCCGAAGGCGTCAAGTACGTCTGGGGCTACCCGGGCGGTGCGGTTCTCTACATTTACGACGCTTTTTACAAGCAAGACACCATCCAGCACGTGCTGGTGCGGCACGAGCAGGCCGCCGTGCACGCTGCCGACGGGTATGCCCGCGCAACCGGCGATGTCGGTGTCGCTCTGGTCACGTCGGGGCCGGGGCTGACCAATGCCGTGACCGGCATCGCAACGGCCTACATGGACAGCATTCCGATGGTGATCATTTCGGGCCAGGTGCCAACGGCTGCCATCGGCCTCGACGCCTTCCAGGAATGCGACACGGTTGGCATCACGCGGCCCATCGTCAAGCACAACTTTCTCGTCAAGGATCCCAAGGATCTTGCGATGACGATGAAGAAGGCGTTCCATATCGCCCGTAGCGGTCGGCCCGGGCCGGTGGTGGTCGATGTTCCCAAGGACGTGTCGTTCAAGAAGACGCCCTACGAGGGCTATCCCGACAAGGTGCAGATGCGCTCGTACAACCCGGTGCGCAAGGGGCATGGCGGGCAGATCCGCAAGGCACTGCAACTGCTCCTGAGCGCGCGGCGTCCGTACATCTATACCGGCGGTGGTGTGCTGCTCGGCAATGCGACGCAGGAACTGCGCACACTCGTCGACCTTCTCGGTTATCCGGTCACCAACACGTTGATGGGCCTGGGCGCCTACCCGGCCAGCGATCGCAAGTTTCTCGGCATGCTGGGCATGCATGGAACCATCGAAGCCAACAACGCGATGCAGAACTGCGACGTGTTGCTCGCCGTCGGTGCACGCTTCGACGACCGGGTCATCGGCAACCCTAAGCATTTTGCGCAGAACGAACGCAAGATCATTCACATCGACATCGACCCATCGAGCATTTCCAAGCGGGTCAAGGTCGACATCCCGATCGTCGGCGACGTGAAGGATGTGCTCACCGAATTGATCTCGATGATCAAGGACACCGACACGCGTGTCGATCCGGCTGCGCTGGCAGGCTGGTGGGACACGATCGAAGGGTGGCGCAGCAAGGATTGCCTCAAGTACGACCGTGGCAACAAGGACGTCATCAAGCCCCAGCATGTGGTCGAGACGCTCTGGAATATGACCAAGGACGCCGACACGTACATCACGTCCGACGTCGGTCAACACCAGATGTGGGCCGCCCAGTACTACCGCTTCGACGAGCCCCGGCGTTGGATCAATTCGGGTGGCCTCGGCACGATGGGTGTCGGTATTCCCTATGCGATGGGCATCAAGCTGGCCAAGCCGGAGTCCGAAGTGTTCTGCATCACGGGCGAAGGTTCGGTGCAGATGTGCATCCAGGAACTGTCGACCTGCCTGCAGTACAACACTCCGATCAAGATCTGCTCGCTCAACAACCGCTACCTCGGCATGGTCCGGCAGTGGCAGGAGATCGAGTACTCGGGGCGCTACAGCCACAGTTACATGGACGCGCTGCCCAATTTCGTGAAGCTTGCAGAAGCTTATGGCCACGTCGGCATGCTGATCGAGCGTCCGCAAGACGTCGAGCCGGCGCTGCGCGAAGCGCGCAAGCTCAAGGACCGGACCGTGTTCATGGATTTCCGCACCGACCCGACCGAAAACGTCTTCCCGATGGTCAAGGCCGGGATGGGGATCACCGAGATGATTCTCGGCAGCGAAGATCTCTGACAACGCACCGCGCCTTCCCAAAACTCACACAGGCGAATCTATTGCCCGCCGAGCCTGCGCATTACCGTGCGCGGGGGAGGGCGGCGAAAAGAGGAGTCCGCACCCATGAAACACATCATTGCCGTATTGCTTGAAAACGAGGCGGGCGCACTGTCTCGCGTGGTGGGCCTGTTCTCGGCCCGTGGCTACAACATCGAATCTCTGACCGTCGCGCCGACGGAGGATGCGAGCCTGTCGCGCATGACGATCGTCACGGCCGGCTCCGATGACGTGATCGAACAGATCACGAAGCACCTCAACCGCCTGATCGAAGTGGTCAAGGTCGTCGACCTCACCGAAGGCGCCTACACGGAGCGCGAGCTCATGATGGTGAAGGTGCGCGCGGTCGGCAAGGAGCGCGAAGAGATGATGCGCATGGCCGAGATCTTTCGCGGCCGCATCATCGACGTGACAGACAAGAGCTACACCGTCGAGCTCACGGGCGACCACGGAAAGAACGACGCTTTCCTCGAAGCCATCGATCGCAGCGCGATCCTCGAAACCGTACGCACCGGCGCCAGCGGCATCGGCCGGGGCGAGCGCGTTCTGCGCGTCTGACCGCCGCATCATCCGACATCACATCCACCCAATCAACGAAGGAGAAAACCATGAAGGTCTATTACGACAAGGACGCGGATCTGAGCCTCATCAAGGGCAAGACTGTCGCCATCATCGGCTACGGCAGCCAGGGGCATGCGCACGCGCAGAACCTGAATGACAGCGGCGTGAAGGTGGTGGTCGGACTCCGCAAGGGCGGCGCGTCCTGGCCCAAGGTCGAGAAGGCTGGCCTCAACGTGGCCGAGGTGGCCGATGCGGTCAAGGCCGCCGACGTGGTCATGATCCTGCTGCCTGACGAGCAGATCGCCAACGTCTACAAGAACGACGTTGCCCCGCACATCCGTGAAGGCGCTTCCCTGGTTTTCGCACACGGCTTCAACGTCCACTATGGATTCGTGCAGCCGCGCGCCGATCTCGATGTGTGGATGGTGGCGCCCAAGGCACCCGGCCACACTGTCCGCAGCACGTACACGCAGGGTGGGGGCGTGCCACATCTGATCGCAGTCCATGCCGACAAGTCGGGCAAGGCGCGCGACCTGGCGCTCAGCTATGCAACCGCCAACGGCGGCGGCAAGGCTGGCGTGATCGAAACCAACTTCCGCGAAGAGACGGAAACCGACCTCTTCGGCGAGCAGGCCGTGCTCTGCGGTGGCACGGTCGAGCTGATCAAGGCGGGCTTCGAGACTCTCGTCGAGGCAGGCTATGCGCCCGAAATGGCGTACTTCGAATGCCTGCACGAGCTGAAGTTGATCGTCGATCTGATCTATGAAGGCGGCATCGCCAACATGAACTACTCGATCTCGAACAACGCGGAATACGGCGAATACGTCACCGGCCCGCGCATCGTGACCGAGGAGACCAAGCAGGTCATGAAGAAGGTCCTCAAGGACATCCAGACCGGTGAGTACGCAAAGAGCTTCGTGCTCGAAAACGCCGGCGGTGCGCCTACCCTGATGAGCCGTCGCCGCCTGAACGCCGAGCATCAGATCGAGGTCGTGGGCGAGAAGCTGCGCGCGATGATGCCCTGGATCAAGAAGAACAAGCTGGTCGATCAGACGCGGAATTAAGCTCGCCCCCAGGCTGCGCGCACTTTGTGTCGCTTCGCCAACCCCCTGCCGGGGGCAACACCTACGGCCCGGCGAAGCCGGTTCCGTGGTGTTCCTGGCTCGGCCGGTTTTGGTCTTCGCCGACCTTGTTTGCTTGCGGTGTGGCGCTTCGCGGGGGCGGTCGGTGGATGCGCTAGGATGACTTCATGCATGACGACACGATTCCCGACGAGGTGACGCCGCGCAAGCGGCGCAAGGGAATCTACATCCTGCCGAATCTGTTCACGCTGGCCGCGTTGTTCGGTGGGTTCTATTCGATCGTGATGGCGATGAATGCGCGGTTCGATCTGGCTGCGCTCGGCGTGTTCGCGGCGATGATTCTCGACAGTCTCGACGGGCGCGTGGCACGCATGACGAACACGCAGAGCGCTTTCGGCGAGCAGATGGATTCGCTGTCCGACATGGTGTCCTTCGGCGCGGCACCGGCACTCATCGCTTACGAGTGGTCTCTCAAGGGGCTCGGTCGTTGGGGGTGGATCGCGGCCTTCGTCTATTGCGCGTGCGCGGCCTTGCGGTTGGCGCGCTTCAACGTCAACACGGGTGTCGTCGACAAGCGCTGGTTCCAGGGACTGCCGTCGCCTGCCGCGGCCGCACTCGTGGCCGGGTTCATCTGGCTGATGACGGAATGGGGAAAGCGCGGCGGCGAGGTCTTGTTTCTTTCGTGGTCGCAGATCACTTGGATCACCTTCGTCTTCACGCTGTATGCGGGGCTCTCGATGGTGACCAACGCGCCCTTCTACAGCTTCAAGGACGTGCAGATGAAGCGCAGCGTGCCTTTCGCGGCGATCGTCTTGATCGCGCTCGGCATTGCCGTGGTGAACATTCATCCGCCGACCGTTCTGTTCGGACTCTTCGTCGCCTATGGCATGAGCGGGTACGTGGTGTATGGCTGGCGCCGTTCCAAAGGCCAGCCGGCGAGTCTGATCAGCATCTCGACTGACGAACCCGACGAGCGCGGCCTGCATAACTAGCGGCGGCTGTGCTACATTGCACGTCTCCATGAACAAGATTTCGCTGGCTCTACTACTGATCCCTCACGGGCGAAGACGGTAGCGCGCGCGCAATCCATCCAACGGCCCGTTCGCACCAGCAACGGGCCGTTTGTTTTTGGGTTGCTGGTTGTTTCGATCAAAGCGAGAGATTTCAGATGTTGACTCAACCCAGCCGCAAATACCGCGCCTCCGCCCCCGTCCGCCTTCAGGATCGAACCTGGCCGGACACCGTCCTTCGCCAGGCACCGATCTGGCTGTCGACCGACCTGCGCGACGGCAACCAGGCGCTGGTGGAGCCCATGGACATCTCGCGCAAGATGAAGATGTTCGAGTTGCTGGTGTCGATCGGCTTCAAGGAGATCGAAGTCGGCTTTCCATCCGCGTCGCAAGTCGAGTTCGATTTCGTTCGCAAACTCATCGACGAAGACCGCATCCCGGACGACGTCACCATCCAGGTGCTGACGCAAGCGCGCGGCCCGCTGATCGAGCGGACTTTCGAATGCTTGAAGGGCGTTCCCCGCGCGATCGTTCACTTGTACAACGCGGTGGCGCCGGTGATGCGTCGCGTGGTTCTCGGTCTTGACGAAGACCAGATCGTCGAACTGGCCACGACCCATGCGCGCATGTTCGTCGACTGCGCGGCCCGCCAGCCCGCGACGCAATGGACCTTTCAGTACTCGCCCGAAATGTTCTCGGGCACCGAGCTCGCGTTCTCCAAGCGTGTGGTGGATGCAGTGACCGAGGTGTGGCAGCCGAGCCAGCAGCACAAGTGCATCGTGAACCTGCCTTCGACCGTGGAGCATTCAACGCCCAACATCTTCGCCGACATGATCGAATGGATGCATCGCCACCTTGCGCGGCGCGACGCCATCGTGTTGTCGGTCCATCCACACAACGACCGGGGCACCGGGACGGCGGCCGGAGAATTCGCGCTCATGGCCGGCGCCGACCGCATCGAAGGATGCCTGTTCGGCAATGGCGAGAGAACCGGCAACATCGACCTCGTGAACGTCGCATTGAATCTCTATACCCAGGGCGTATCGCCAGGGCTCGACTTTTCGCAGATCGACCAGATCCGCTCCGTCGTGGAGCACTGCAACCAACTGCCCGTTCATCCGCGCCATCCGTATGTGGGCGATCTGGTCTACACCTCTTTTTCAGGTTCGCATCAGGATGCCATCAAGAAGGCCTTTTCGGCGCGCAGCGAGGACGACATGTGGGACATGCCCTATCTGCCCATCGATCCGAAGGACGTCGGTCGCAGCTACGAGGCGGTCATTCGCGTCAACAGCCAGTCCGGCAAGGGCGGCATCTCCTATCTGCTCGAAAGCGAGTACGGGCTCGAACTGCCTCGCAGGTTGCAGATCGAATTCAGCCAGGTGGTGCAGCGGGTGATGGACGTGGCTGGCAAGGAGCTGACGGCCGCCGATCTCCGGGCGCTCTTCGATCGTGAATACGGGCTCGAATCCGCGACGGCGCCGCAGCACCTCGTGTTGGAAGAGCGTGCCGGCGACGGCGCGAACACGATCGCATTGCATGCCGATCTGCTCTGGCAAGGGGAGATTCGCAAGATCGAGGGTCGAGGCAATGGTCCGATCGACGCGTTCATCAGTGGCCTGAGCGCCGTCACCGGGCACGAGATTCGCGTGATCGACTACCACCAGCACGCGATCGGCGCCGGGGCCGATGCGCAGGCCATTGCCTATCTTGAGCTTCGCATCGACGAAAGCCGCACGCTGTTCGGCGTCGGCGTGGATGCGAACATCATTGCAGCTTCGCTCAAGGGCATCGTGGCGGGCCTGGAGCGAATGGGCAGCGACGGCGCGCGCAGCGCACAATCGGCGGCGGAAACCGCCTGAACAGGAGAGCGACAGTGACCGACAAACTCATCATCTTCGATACCACCTTGCGCGACGGCGAGCAGTCGCCCGGGGCGTCGATGACCAAGGATGAAAAGCTGCGCATCGCCAAGCAACTCGAGCGTCTGCGGGTGGACGTGATCGAGGCGGGCTTTCCGGCGAGTTCGAACGGTGATTTCGAAGCCGTCAAGGCGATCGCGAACGCGATCAAGGAATCGACCGTTTGCGGCCTGTCGCGCGCCAACGATCGCGACATCTCACGCGCGGCCGAGGCGCTCAAGGGCGCTGCCAGTGGGCGAATCCACACCTTCATCGCCACCTCGCCGCTGCACATGGAGAAGAAGCTTCGCATGAGCGCCGACGAGGTGTTCGAGCAGGCCAAGCTTGCTGTTCGCTTCGCGCGCAATCTGGCAGGCGATGTCGAATTCAGTCCGGAAGACGGGTATCGCAGTGATCCCGACTTTCTTTGCCGCGTGCTCGAAGCCGTGATCGCCGAAGGCGCGACCACGATCAATGTGCCCGACACGGTCGGCTACGCCATTCCGGAGCTGTACGGCAACTTCATCAAATCCCTGCGCGAACGCATTCCGAACAGCGACAAGGCTGTCTGGTCGGTGCATTGCCACAACGATCTGGGCATGGCCGTTGCCAACTCGCTGGCCGGCGTGCAGATCGGCGGCGCTCGTCAGGTCGAATGCACGATCAACGGTCTCGGCGAGCGAGCGGGAAATTGCTCGCTCGAAGAAATTGTGATGGCCGTGAAAACGCGCAAGGATTACTTCGGCCTCGAACTCAACATCGACACGCGACACATCGTTGCGGCCAGCCGGATGGTCAGTCAGACCACCGGCTTCGTGGTGCAGCCCAACAAGGCTGTGGTGGGGGCCAACGCATTCGCTCATGCTTCGGGCATTCACCAGGATGGCGTTCTCAAGGCGCGCGACACCTACGAAATCATGCGTGCCGAAGATGTGGGTTGGGCCGCCAACAAGATCGTGCTCGGCAAGCTCAGCGGGCGCAACGCCTTCAAGCAACGCCTGCAGGAACTCGGCGTTTCGATGGAAAGCGAAGGCGACATCAACGCGGCGTTCTCGCGTTTCAAAGAGCTGGCCGATCGCAAGAGCGAGATTTTCGATGAGGACATCCTCGCGCTTGTCAGCGACGAAGAGCAGTCGCACGTTGCAGATCTCTTCGGCTTCGTCTCACTGTCCCAGCACAGCGAAACCGGGGAGCGGCCGCAGGCCCGGATCGTCTTCACGGCGCAGGGCAGGGAGGTGGTCGGTGAATCCGACGGCAACGGTCCGGTCGACGCGTCGCTGAAAGCGATCGAGTCGCATGTGAAGAGCGGGGCGGAGATGGTGCTTTACTCCGTCAACGCGATCAGTGGCTCGACGGAAAGTCAAGGCGAAGTGACGGTGCGGCTTCAGAATGCAGGGCGCGTCGTGAACGGCGTTGGCGCCGACCCGGACATCGTGGTGGCTTCGGCGAAAGCATACTTAAGTGCTCTCAACAAGTTACAGAGCCAAGCTGAGAGAGTGTCGGCACAAGGTTAGTTTTGAGTGTTCCTTTGTTCACGAAATGAAGAAGCAGATGCAACTACCTGATATTGCGTGTTTTTTTTGATTTCGATAGACTTCGGACTCCCTCAAATCGCCGCTGGAGAAATTCTTGATGTTTCAAGCCCGCTTTCGTCAAGTTTCCAGCCGCCACTACCTCTCAGTCATTCGTTTCGTCGCCGTCGCGCTGTGCGCCACGGCGTTTTTCTCGCCTGCAGCATTTGCAGGCAAGAAGGCAGTCGGCAAGAGCGCTGCTTCGAGCCATGCCGGCAAATCCCAAGCTGCAAGTTCCAAGACCGCGAGCACCTCGTCTCGCTCGGTGGCTTCCAAGCGCCGAGTCAAGGCCGAACGTGCCGACCGCGTGGTGAGCAGCGGTCGCAACGTGGTCGCGTCGATCCGCAAGCGCGGCGGCAAGACCGAGGTGGCGGTGCAGCGCCGCTCGGTCGTGCGGGTGCCGGAAGTGGAAAGGCTGTCGTTCGGCCAGCTCGCCGGCCTGCACGGCACCGAAGACGCCCTGGACCTCAAGTCCAGCGTCGCGCTGGTGGTGGACCAGGAAACCAACGAAGTCCTGTTCAGCAAGAACGACCATGCCGTGCTGCCGATCGCCTCGCTCACCAAGCTCATGACCGGGCTGATCGTCAGCGAAGCCCATTTGCCGGACGACGAACTGATCACCATCACGCAGGATGACGTCGACACCGAGAAGGGCAGCCGCTCCCGTCTGCGTGTCGGCGCGACGCTGCCGCGCGGCGAGTTGCTCCATCTGGCCCTGATGTCCAGCGAGAACCGGGCCGCGCATGCGCTCGGCCGCACCTATCCGGGCGGGCTGGCGACCTTCGTCAGCATCATGAACGCCAAGGCCAAGATGCTCGGCATGAAAGACACGCGCTACGTCGAGCCGACCGGCTTGTCGAGCCAGAACCAATCGAGCGCGCAGGATCTTGCGCTGCTCGTCAATGCCGCCTATTCCGACGCGACCGTACGCCACCTTTCGACGTCGCCCGAATATCAGGTCGAAGTCGGCAATCGCGTCCTCCAATACAACACCACCAACCGTCTGGTGCGCAATCCCGATTGGGAAATCGGCGTGCAAAAGACCGGCTACATCTCCGAAGCGGGCCAGTGCCTGGTGATGCAGGCAAAGATCGCGGGCCGCAAGCTGATCATGGTGTTCCTGGATTCCGCCGGCAAGCTCAGCCGCATCGGTGACGCGGAGCGCGTGCGGCGCTGGGTGGAGCAGACGCACGCCGCCGCTCATCCGGGACGGCCTGGACTTTCAGTCAACGTCGCGGGCTGAGCCGGCGATCAATTTGCCGACGGTGAGTCGGCGCTGAATCCGAGGGCGCTGGAAATCTCGTTGGCAGTCGCCTGCAGCTTGGGCATCCAGCCTTCGTCGAGCCGATCGGCCGGCGCTGAAATCGAGAGGCCCGCCACCAGCCGACCCTGGTCGTCGTAGATGCCGGCCGCCATGCACCGCACTCCCAGTTCGAGTTCCTCGTTGTCCCGCGCAACCCCGTACTGTCGCGCCTTGGACAGTTCGCGCTCGAGCGCAGACAGCTCTGTGATGCTGTTGCGAGTGTGGCCGGCCAAACCGGTCCGTGTCGCATAGCTGCGAACGCGCTGCGGCTCGTCCAAAGCGAGAAAGAGTTTGCCGGTGGACGTGAGGTGCAGCGGTGCGCGTCCGCCGATGGCCCTGACCACCTGCATGCCGCTGCGTTCGCTGAACGCACGTTCCACGTAGACGATCTCGTCGCCCTGGCGCATGCTGAGGTTGACCGGCTGCTGGGTCACCTTGTGCAACTCGCGCATTGGCACGAGCGCCGCGTCTCGCACATTGAGGCGGCCTTTGACCAGATTGCCCAGTTCGAGCAGCCGCATTCCCAGGCGGTAGCTGCCCGCTTCGGGGCGATCGACGAATCGGCCGACGGTCAGGTCATTGAGGATGCGGTGGGTGGTGGACGGGTGGAGCCCGGTCTTCTCGCTGATCTCTTTGAGCGAAATGGCTTCTTCGCGCGACGCGAGCACGTCGATTAACGAGAACATCCGCTCGATCACCTGGATGACGGGCTTGGGAGAAACGTCGGTTCGATTTTTTGTCATGTGCAACGCGGAAGGCCGGTTGCGATTTTACTTGGTGAAATCGCGCGGCGCTTGCCATCGACCGTCGATCAGAAGTTCGTGTGGCGCATAGAGCGCTTTGTAGTTCATTTTCGAACTGCCATCGATCCAGTAGCCGAGGTAGACATGAGCGAGGTCGAGCTTGCGCGCCTGCTCGATCTGCCACAGCACGCTGTAGGTCCCGTAGCTCGCGCCCGAGTCGGGCTCGTAGAAGGTGTAGACGGCGGAGATGCCGTCGTTCAGCACGTCGAGAATGGACACCATCTTCAGTGCACCTGCGCTGCCGTCCGGCAGGGTTTCGCGAAACTCGACGAGCCGTGAGTTCACTCGGCTTTGGAGCAGGAACTGGGTGTATTGATCGATGCTGTCGTGGTCCATGCCGCCACCGGAGTGGCGGCCATTCTGGTAGCGCAGATAAAGCTGGTAGTGCTCCGGAAAGAAGCAGAGTTTCAACACACGCACCTGCAGGTTCGAGTGCCGCAGCGTCGCGCGGCGCTGGCTCCGGGTGGGTTTGAACTCCCGGGTGAGCACGCGCAGCGGCACGCAGGCGCTGCAGCCGTCGCAGTACGGCCGGTAGGTGAACATGCCGCTGCGTCGGAACCCGCTCAGCACGAGGTCGGAATAAGCGTCGTTGTGGATCAGGTGGCTGGGCGTCGCCACCTGCGAGCGCGCCTGCCGGTCCGGCAGATAGCTGCAAGGATAGGGCGCAGTCGCGTAGAACTGCAAAGTCTGAAGCGGAAGGTCCTTGAGGTGCGTCACGTCGAAAGATGAGGTCGCAAAGCCAGGAGTTGATTCCAGTATACGGGGTCGAAATGCCATGCGGGTCCCGGCTTGCGCGAGCCCCTTTCGACGCTCGCCAGAAACTGCGTGCGTGCAATCTCATGGGCGCCCAGGCTGGCCAGATGGGCGGTGTTCTGCTGGCAGTCGATCATCTCGACGTCGTGGTGGCGGCACATGCTGACCAGCGCAGCGAGCGCAATCTTGGATGCATCGGTCCGGCGCGCGAACATCGACTCGCCGAACACCGCGTTGCCTATGGCCACGCAGTACAGCCCGCCTACGAGTTCGCCGTCGATCCAGGTTTCGACGCTGTGCGCATGGCCTGCGCGATGCAGTTCCACGTAGGCGTCGATCATGTCCGGAAGGATCCACGTGCCGGACTGGCCCTCACGGGGTGATTGCGAACAGGCCTGGATGACCGTCTCGAAACCGTGATCCACGCGGATTTCGCAGCCCGCGGTGCGGCGGAAGCGCTCGAGGACTTTGCGCAGCGAGCGATGGAGACGGAAACGTGCGACCTCCAGCACCATGCGCGGATCCGGACTCCACCACAGGATCGGCTGGTCGTCGCTGAACCACGGGAAGACGCCGGCCCGGTAGGCCCGCAAGAGGCTTTCGACGTCCAGGGCGCCGCCGGCGGCCAGCAAACCGGGCACGGGGTCCGAGTGACCCCACGCCGAACGAGCGTCGGGCAAGGGATCTCCGGGAGCGAGCCAGGGCAATTTCATGATTCAACCTCGAGCGCTCTGAAAGTACGCAGGCGCGTGTCGAGACGAGTTTGCCCGAAACCCATATAGTCGATCCCGATTTGGCTGCAATGACCTGATAGAGGAATCCCGGTGACCACTCAAAACAATCCGGCGCGCTTCGGAAGCGGCCAGGCCGTGCGGCGCGTCGAGGACGAGAGCCTTCTGGCGGGTGCCGGCCGGTACACGGACGACGTGTCGCTTCCGGGTCAGACCTGGCTTTGCTTCGTGCGCTCGCCCTATCCGCACGCACGAATCGCATCGATTGATACGACGGCTGCTGCGGCCATGCCCGGCGTGGCGGGCGTGTTCACCGGAGCGGATCTGGCCGAGGCCAACGTGCAGCCCCTGCCGGGCGCCGCATCGTTCAAGCGCGCCGACGGCAGTGACTGCGCCACGCCGCCACGGCATGTGCTGGCGCGCGAGCGCGTGCGTTTCGTCGGCGAACCTGTGGCCGCGGTGGTCGCCGAGAGCATGCAGCAGGCGCGCGACGCTGCCGAGGCTGTGATGGTTGACTACGATGAGCTGCCCATGGTGGTCGACCTCGACGGTGCCATCGCGGAAGGAGCGCCGCTTGTCTTTGACAGCGCGACCGGGAACATCGCCGCCGAGATGAGACATGGCGACGCCCAGGCCACCGCCGACGCGTTCTCCAAGGCCAGCCACGTGGTGGCACTCGACGTGGTCAACCAGCGCGTGGTCGCCTTGACGATCGAGCCGCGCAGCGTGCTGGCCGATTTCGACGCAGCATCCGAGCGGCTGACCGTGCGCCTCAGCACGCAGATGCCCACCGGCGTGCGCGACTCGGTGTGCAATGCCATCGGGCTGACCAAGGAGCAGGTTCGCGTGGTTGTCGGCGACGTCGGCGGCGGCTTCGGCATGAAGACCGGGGCGTATCCGGAAGACATCGCGGTGGCTTTCGCGGCGCGCGCACTCCGTCGGCCGGTGAAATGGATCGCCGAGCGCAGCGAGGAATTCATATCCAGCTCGCACGGCCGAGACATCGAAGCGCTCGCAGAACTGGCGCTCGATGCAAACGGCAAGATCCTGGCCCTGCGCATCAAGACCCACGCCAACGTTGGCGCCTATGCGACCGGCACGGGGGTTGCCATTCAACTGCTGATCGGCCCGTGGGTGCAGACCAGCGTTTATGACATCCAGACGATCGACTTCCACTTTCTCGCCGTGCTGACCAACACGGCACCCACCGGCGCTTACCGTGGTGCAGGGCGGCCCGAGGCCATCTACACGATCGAGAGACTGATGGACGAGGCTGCGCGCCAGATCGGCATCGATCGCATCGAACTGCGCCGCCGCAATTTCATCCGGCCCGAGCAGATGCCCTATACCAACCCGATGAAGCAGACCTACGACACGGGCAAGTTCGAATCGGTCATGGACCAGGGTCTGGCATTGGCCGACTGGGCGGGCTTCGACGCGCGGGCCGCCGAATCGAAACGTGCCGGCAAGTTGCGCGGCCTGGGCATCGCGACCTTTCTCGAATGGACCGGCGGTAACGTGTTCGAGGAGCGGGTGACCGTTTCGGTGCAGGCGGACGGCATCATCGAGGTGTTCTCGGCAGTCAATGCGATGGGCCAAGGCATCGCCACGACGCTCGCGCAACTGGCTGTCGACACTTTCGGCGTGCCGATCGAAAAGGTGCGCATCGTGTTGGGTGACACCGATCGGGGCAATGGCTTCGGCAGTGCAGGGTCGCGCTCGCTTTTCACCGGCGGCTCGGCTGTGCGCGTGGGTGCCGAACGGACCATCGACAAGGCCAAGACGCTCGCTGCACAAGAGCTCGAAGTGGCGGCTGCCGATGTCGAGTACGCCCAAGGCATCTTCCGCGTCGCTGGCACCGATCTGCAACTCGATCTCTTCGAACTCGCCGGACGTCAGTCCGACAAGCAAATCTTCGTCGACTCCACCAGCCACGTCGACGGACCCACCTGGCCCAATGGCTGCCACATTGCCGAAGTCGAGCTCGACCCGGCCACGGGCGAAGTGGGCGTGGCGGCCTATGCCTCGGTCAACGATGTCGGTCGCGTGGTCAATCCGTTGATCGTGAGAGGCCAGCTCGAAGGCGGCGCCGTGCAGGGCATGGGGCAGGCGCTGTGCGAGCGTGTGGTGTACGACGTCGAAACCGGCCAACCTCTGACCGGCAGCCTGATGGACTATGCCGCGCCGCGCGCTGACATCGCCAGCGCCATGTTCAAGACCGAGATGGACGAGTCCACGCCTTGTCTGAACAACGCGCTCGGCGTCAAGGGTGTGGGCGAACTCGGGACCATCGGCGCCACGCCCGCCATCGTCAATGCGGTGGCGGACGCGCTGGCTCGTGGCGGCTACGCGGCGTTGACGCCGCACCTGGACATGCCCCTCACTTCCGCCCGCATCTGGGAGCAGATGCAGCAGCGAGCCTGAGGCGCCCTACATCCCCACGTAGTTGGGACCACCGCCGCCTTCGGGCGTGACCCACACGATGTTCTGCGTCGGGTCCTTGATGTCGCAGGTCTTGCAGTGCACGCAGTTCTGCGCGTTGATCTGCAGCCGCTGCTGGCCCGCGCCGTCCGGCACGAACTCATACACGCCGGCGGGGCAGTAGCGGCTTTCGGGCCCGTCGTACTTCGGCAGATTGACGGTCGTGGGGATGGCCGGGTCCTTGAGCGTGAGGTGCGCCGGCTGGTTTTCTTCGTGATTGGTGTTGCTCACGAACACCGATGACAGGCGATCGAAGGTGAGCTTGCCGTCGGGCCTCGGATAATCGATCTTCTTGCATTCCGCTGCGGGCTTGAGCCGCTGATGGTCGGCCTCGCTGCGATGGATGGTCCACGGAATGTGCCCGCGCAGCACGAACTGTTCGATGCCCGTCATGAGCGTGCCGACCGTGAGCCCCTTCTTGAACCATTGCTTGAAGTTGCGCGCCTTGTTGAGTTCGGTGTGCAGCCAGCTCTTCTCGAACGAAGCCGGGTAGGCCGAGAGTTCGTCGTGCTGGCGGCCGGCCGTGACCGCGTCGTACGCCGCTTCCGCGGCGAGCATGCCGGTCTTGATGGCAGCGTGGCTGCCCTTGATGCGGCTCGCGTTCAGATAGCCGGCCTCGCAGCCGACCAGCACGCCGCCCGGAAACACGGTCTTGGGCAGCGACAGCAGGCCACCGGCGGTGATGGCACGGGCTCCGTAGCTCAACCGCTTGGGTGCCTTGAGACCCTTGTCCTGGCCCTCGAGATACCAGCGGATGTTCGGGTGTGTCTTGAAGCGCTGGAACTCTTCGAACGGGCTCATGTGCGGGTTCTGGTAATCCAGCCCCACGACGTAGCCGATGATCAACTGGTTGTTCTCGGCGTGATAGACGAACGAACCGCCATAGGTGTCCGAGGGCAGCGGCCAGCCCGCGGTGTGGATGGCCAGGCCGGGCTCGTGGCGAGCCGGGTCGATTTCCCAGAGTTCCTTGATGCCGATGCCATAGCTCTGCGGGTCCTTGCCGTCATCGAGCTTGTACTTGGAGATGAGCTGGCGGCCGAGGTGGCCGCGCGCGCCCTCGGCAAACACCGTGTACTTGCCGAGCAGTTCCATGCCGAGCTGAAAGTTCTCGGTCGGCTCGCCGTCCTTGCCCACGCCGAGATTGCCGGTGGCCACGCCACGCACCTTGCCGTCTTCGGTGTAGAGCACTTCGGCCGCCGGAAATCCCGGAAAGATCTCGACGCCCACGCTTTCGGCCTGCTGCGCGAGCCAGCGCACCACATTGCCCAGGCTGACGATGTAGTTGCCGTCGTTGTGGAAGTTCTTCGGCAGGAGAAAGTTGGGCGTGCGCGTCGCGCCGGTTTCGCTCAGCATCAGGAAGGTGTCCTGCGTCACGGGCTGATTGAGTGGGGCGCCCTGTTCCTTCCAGTCGGGGATCAGCTCGTACAGCGCGCGCGGGTCCATGATTGCGCCCGACAGGATGTGCGCCCCAGGCTCCGAGCCCTTTTCGAGCACGACCACCGAGATCTCCTTGCCATCGATGCTCGCAAGCTGCTTCAGTCGGATGGCGGTGGCCAACCCGGCTGGCCCGGCGCCGACCACCACCACGTCGTATTCCATCGATTCGCGGGGGCCGTACTGGGCGAGTATTTCGTCGTGAGTCATGTCGGGTCTCTCGGGGTTGTCGTTATAGGGGTGCAACGGCACGCAAGGATGCCGGGGATTTTAAGGGGCGCGTCCATCGAAGCCGGACGTGCGCCCGAGGACTCACGCGGGCGCGAGAACGATGCGCGCCTCGAAGCCCGAGCGCGCGCCGGGCGGTGGCGAATGCAGTTCGAGGCGTGCTTCATGCTTCTCGACGATCGTGCCGACGATCGACAAGCCCAGTCCATAGCCTGCGCGGTCGTGGCTGTGGCGGACGTGACGCTGCCGCAGCGTCAGCAATTCGGCATCGGTCACACCGGGCCCGAAGTCCCGCACCGCCAGCGTGGACGGTGCGATGACTTCGAGGACGACGCGGCTGCTGCTGTAGCGCAGCGCGTTTTCCACCAGATTGCGCAAGCCGATGGCCAGCGCGTCGACATCGCCGAGCGCCCGTGCCGTCTCGACGTCGGGCACTTTGAGGTCGAGGCGCTGGTGAATGCGGGCGTCCTGCCAGAAGTCCTGCGCGACGGCCCCGGCCAGTTGCACCAGGTCGATCCCGGATCGCGTGAGCGATGCGCCCGACTCGGCCCGCGACAACTGAAGCAGCTTCTCGGTGCGATGCGACAGCAGCTGCAACGCTTCCAGCGCCGCAACCACCTCTTCGCGGCGCAGCCCGTGCTCGAGCGCGGTCTGCAGTCGCACCCGCGCGGCCGCGAGTGGGGTGCGCAACTCGTGGGCTGCATTGGCCGCCAGTGCGCGTTCGACGTCGAGTGCCTGGGCCAGCCGCTGCAGCAAGCGGTTCACGTCGTCGCCGACCGAGCGCAGTTCCAGCGACAGGTTCGGCAGGTCGATGGGGCGCAGGTCGGAGCCGCTGCGTCGCGCGATCTCCTCGGCCATGAGTTGCAGGGAACGCAGTTCGGCGCGCGCCACGTTGCGAAGCACCAGCGCCAGCAGAGGAAGCACGGCCACGAGGGGCACGATCAATCCGATCAGCGTGCGATTCAGCGCGTGGCGTCGTTCTTCGAGGGGGTCCGCGACCTGAAAGAACAGTCCGAGTGTCGGGTGACGCACCGTGAAGATGCGCCATCCTTTCGCGTTGGCGAACCCCGGAGCCAACGGGACGTCGAAGATGTCGCCCGGAACTTCCGCCGACCGCAACAGCACGCGCTCGTGGATGTCCACCACCTGAAAGAGCAGCGCGTCGGTCGGAAACAACTGCTTGGGCGCAATGGCGGGGCCGTCGCTCCCCGCATTGCGGTCGGGTCTCAGTCGGTCGAGTTCGCTGATGGCCATCTCGAAGGTTCTGTGGGACACCTCGGCGAGTTCATTGTCGAAGTTGTGGTTGATCTCCCGATCCACATACCACGCGACCCCGAGCACGCCCAGCAGCCACACCCCACCGATCCAGACAATCAGTGTTCGCGTCAGCCGGCCGGCGAGCGAGTCGCGGGTGCCCAGTCCCGCGTTGGCTGGGTCGAGCCACTTGAACTTCACGGCGGGTCGTCTCCGGGCGAGAACGACAGCCGGTACCCCAGCCCGCGAAGTGTCTGGATGTGCTCGCGGCCGAGCTTGCGTCGCAGCCGGCTGATGAAGACCTCCAGAGTGTTGCTGTCGGCCTCGTCGCCGAATCCGTAAAGCGCGTCGGCCAGCAGCTCGCGCGTGTGGATGCGCTCGGGCCGCGTCGCCATGACGCGCAGCAACGCCCATTCCTTCTGCGTCAGCGTGACGGGCCGTCCGTCCTTGCGGACGAGGTCGCGCGCCAGATCGATTTCCAGGCCGCCGAACCGCAGGACAGGCGTGTTCGACGCGCTGCGCCGGCGCTCGACGGCGCGCAGTCGCGCCAGCAACTCGGCAGGGTCGTAGGGTTTGATGAGGTAGTCGTCGGCGCCGGCATCGAGTCCCCGGATGCGGTCGGTGACCTGGTCGCGCGCGGTGAGCACGATGACGATCGGCTTCTCTCGCAGGGCACGGATGTTCGGCAGCAGCGCCAGGCCTTCGCCGTCGCTCAGATGAAGATCGAGCAGCACCGCGGCGTACTGAACTGCGTGCAACGCGGCTCGCGCCTCGGCGAGGCCGGGCGCAACGTCCACGACGAAGGCCTTGGCGGCCAAATAGCTGCAGACCGCGTCGGCCAGCGGCGTGTCGTCCTCGACCAGCAAAATGCGCATATCCCGCAATCCTTGCCCAAAAACGTGGAGTCTAGTGGGCTCCGGCAGCTTCAGCCTCCATTAAGGCCGGTGCCCTAAGCTCCGGCTCAATGGATCGATCTCCTTTCGGGCTCCCGCTCGTATTCACGCTCGGGGCGCTGTGCCTTCTGTTGGGTTGGGATGCCACGGGCTACGACCTCGCTCTGGCAAAACTCTCCGCCACGCCTTATGGCTTCCCGCTGCGCGACAACGGATTCCTGGTTCACGTGCTGCACGAGGACGCCAGGACCTTGAGCTGGGTGATCCTCGCCGCCATCGTCGCGGGCATCCGCTGGCCGTGGGGCCTCCTGCGCCGGCTGGCGCTGCGCGAACGGGTGCAACTCGCAGTGACCATCCTGGCTTCGGTGATCGCGGTGTCCCTCATCAAGACGTCGAGCCACACGAGTTGCCCGTGGGATCTGCAGGTCTTCGGCGGCGTCGCGCGCTACGTGTCGCACTGGTCCTGGGGCGTGCAGGATGGAGGCCCGGGCGGCTGCTTTCCGGCGGGCCACGCCTCCGCGGCCTTCGCCTATCTCGGCGGGTACTTCGTCCTTCGTCGCGTGTCGCCGGGCGCGGCGCGCGGCTGGCTCGTCGGCGTGCTCTGCGTCGGACTGGTGCTGGGAGTTGCGCAACAGCTCCGAGGCGCCCACTATTTGAGCCACACGCTCTGGACTGCGTGGATCTGCTGGGTCACCGGCTTCACGATCGACGTTCTGTATCACGTTGCAACGAAGTTCCGGGTTCGAACCGCGAAGCCTGGACAAGACCTGAGCCCGAGCCTGAGCTCGGCCCCGCCCGGACCATGAAGGCCTCCACGCCCGCTTTGAATGCGGATCCGTTGGCGCTGGCACCCGGTCCCCTGGCGGCCGAGCTCGGCGGGCCCACCCGTCCCGAACCCACGGCGCTCCCGCTGTGGAGGCGCTTCGACCAATGGCTCGCACGGCCGCAGTCGGCGCGTCGCATCGTGATCCTGCTCAGCGTCTATCTGGCGCTGACCGCGAACTGGACGCTCTGGCAGGACCTGGCCCGCATCGGCGGCGCACCGAGCGTGTACATGCCGTCGATCGCGCTGATGGCGTGGCTCATGGTCACAGGCACCGTGGCCTTGTTGTCCTTCTTCGCGTGGTCGCGCGCGATGAAGCCGATCTGGCTTGTCGTGGTCATCGTCGCCGGCATCGCGCAGCACTACATGCTGAGCTATCGGGCCGTGATGGACCCGACCATGCTGGCCAACGCCATGCAGACCGACGCACACGAAGTCGGCGACCTGCTGGGCTGGCGCCTGTTGGTCGACGTGCTCCTGGTGGCTGCCTTGCCGGCCTGGGCGCTCTGGCGCGTGCAGGTGGTGCGGATGCGCTTCCTCTCGGAGCTCTGGCGCAATGCCCTCCTGCTCGTCGCTGCGGTGGCCCTGGCGGCCGGGGGCGGCCTGGCGATGAATCGCGAGCTCGCCCCGCTGATGCGCAACCACGTGCATCTGCGCTATGAGCTCAACCCGCTCGCAACTTTCTATTCGGCCGCGATGGTCGTCGTGAAGCCGATGTTCCAGCGCAGCCGCAAGCTGATCCCGATGTCTGCCGGTGCGGCGTTGGGTGCCAGCTATGCCGCGCAAGCCCGGCCACCGCTCTTCGTGCTGGTCGTCGGCGAAACGGCCCGCGCCGACCACTTCTCGCTCAACGGCTATGCGCGCGAAACCACGCCGAACCTCGCAGCCCGCCAAGTGCTGAGCTGGCGCGACGTGCATTCCTGTGGCACCAACACGCTGGCATCGGTGCCCTGCATGTTCTCGCCGCTGGGCAAGGCCGCGTTCGAATCGCGCAAGGACGACTACGAAAATCTGATGGACGTGCTGCAGGCCTCTGGGCTGGCGGTGTTCTGGCTGGACAACCAGCCTGGCGGGTGCAAGGGCGTATGCGACCGCATCCCGCACGCGTCGGCAATCACCGCCCTCGGTGCCGACGCGAAGCGCAGCTTGTGCGACGGTGACGAATGTCTCGACGACGCGCTGCTGGTCGGGTTGGACGCTCGCCTCGAAGCGCTTTCACCCGAGCGTCGCAGCAAGGGCGTGGTGCTGGTGATGCACCAGATGGGAAGCCATGGGCCGGCCTACTACAAGCGCTCGTCGCCCGACGTCAAGCGCTTCAAGCCCGAGTGCACGACCAATGCGCTGGCCGAATGCAGCCACGCCGAACTCATCAACGGCTTCGACAATTCCATTGCCTACACCGACCGGTTCCTCGGCAAGACCATCGACTGGCTCAAGCTGCGCGCGACGCAGTACGACCCGGCCATGCTCTACCTCAGCGACCATGGCGAATCGCTCGGGGAATACGGCTTGTTCCTGCACGGCGTGCCTTATGCGTTCGCCCCTGAAGTGCAGAAGCACATCCCCATGGTGGCCTGGTTCGGCGACGGCATGCGCGGGCGCCGCAGCCTGTCGCAGACGTGCATGGAAAAGAGCCTCGACGCACCCCTGACGCACGACAACCTCTATCACACGGTGCTGGGGCTGATGGACGTGAAGTCGCCGAGTTACGACCGCTCGCTCGACGCGCTCGCAACCTGCCGCAAACCGGGCTAGGCTTTCTTGTCGCGGGGCACGCGGCCCATGAGGAAGAACTCGGGGTTGGGCTGCATGCCGCTGAAATTCGCCATGCGGTTCGACAGGCCGAAGAAGGCCGTGATGGCGCCGATGTCCCAGATGTCCTCGTCGCTGAAGCCGTGGGCATGGAGCCGGGCGAAATCGGCGTCTTCGATCTCGTGCGCGTGGTCGCAGACCTTCATGGCGAATTCGAGCATCGCATGCTGGCGGGGCGAAATGTCCGCCTTGCGCCAGTTGACCGCCACCTGATCGGCCACCAGCGGCTTCTTCTCGTAGATGCGCAGCAGCGCGCCATGCGCCACCACGCAATAGAGACACTGGTTGGCCGCGCTGGTGGCCGTGACGATCATCTCGCGGTCGCCCTTGGTGAGCGAGCCGTCTTCCTTCAGCATCAGCGCGTCGTGGTACGCAAAGAACGCGCGCCATTCGGCCGGCCGGCGCGCGAGCGCCAGGAACACGTTGGGCACGAAGCCCGCCTTCTCCTGCACTTCGAGCACGGCAGTGCGGATGTCTTCGGGCAGGTCTTTCAGTTCGGCGAGCGGGTATCGATGGTTGTTCATGGCGGGGTTGGTGTGGAGGACGAAGAATTCAACGCCGGCCGGTCGCTCTCGTCCTTGAGACCGACGCCGGTGAGCTGCCGCCGCAAGGCCTCGCCCGCGAGCCACGCCACCTTGAAGGCCGCGGCGTCGTAGGGCAGGCCTTCGGGCCGGACGTTGGAAACGCAATTGCGCTCGGCATCCGTTCGGCCGCGGCGCGGAGCGTGGGTGATGTAGACGCCCAGGCTGTCCGGCGAACTGAGGCCCGGGCGCTCGCCGATCAGCATGATCGCGAGTTTGGCTCCGAGCAACTCGCCGACCTCATCGGCCAGGGCAACACGCGCCTGCGTAGCGACGACGACTGGCCCCACTCGCAAATCCGGCGGCAGGCGCTGGCGCAGCGCCGTCAGCAGGGGCAACGCGTGCCGGGCGACGGCCAGCGAAGAGAGGCCGTCGCCGATCACCAGGCACAGGTCGCAGGGCGATGCATTGGCCGACTGCAGGCGCTCGGCGTCCTCCGCGTCGAGCAGCCGACCCAGGTCGGGTCGTCGCAGGTAGACGGCGCGGTCTTCGGCGCGGCTGCGCACCTCGGCCGTGTCCCAGCCGTCGGCGCGAAGCGTTGCCGCCAGCGCGGGTGCGTCGAGCGCCGCGTGAATCGCATCGCGCGCCAGTGCGTGCGCCCAACCGAAGCGCAAGACCTCGTCGGTCGGCATGCCCGATCCGGCGCGGCCGAGCGCCAGTCGCGCTGGGGTGGCCCGGCGCCAGTCGCCCCACGGGCTCTGCGTGACCGACGGGTCGGTCATGCAGTCAATCCCTTGAGGCTCGCCATGTCCGCCAGCAGCCGATTCGACGCCGGTGGCTGCAGACGACCCGCGTTGTCGGTGATCTGCATGCGCTGCAGCCATTGCTCGAATTCGGGTGCACGCTTCAGGCCCATCGATTCGCGAAGAAACAGGGCGTCGTGGAAAGACGTGCTCTGGTAGTTGAGCATCACGTCGTCCGCGCCCGGCACGCCCATGATGTAGTTGACGCCGGCCGTGCCCAGCAGCACCAGCAGCGTGTCCATGTCGTCCTGGTCGGCTTCGGCGTGGTTGGTGTAGCAGATGTCGCAGCCCAGCGGCAGGCCGAGGAGCTTGCCGCAGAAATGATCTTCCAGCCCGGCCCGGACGATCTGCTTGCCGTCGTACAGATACTCCGGTCCGATGAAGCCGACCACGGTGTTGACGAGCATCGGGCCATAGCGGCGGGCCAGCCCGTAGGCTCGCGCCTCGCAGGTCTGCTGATCGACGCCGTGGTGGGCATCGGCCGACAACGCGCTGCCCTGGCCGGTCTCGAAATACATCAGGTCGTGCCCCACCGTGCCTCGCGCCTGCGACAGCGCGGCCGCGTGCGCCTCGTCGAGCAGCTCCGGAGTCACGCCGAAGGACAGATTGGTTTTTTCGGTGCCGCCGATCGACTGGAAGACCAGGTCCACCGGCGCGCCGCACTCGATCAGCTTGAGCGTCTGCGTGACATGGGTGAGCACGCAGCTTTGTGTCGGGATCTCGAAGCGCTGGATGACCTCGTCGAGCATATGGAGCAGCCGTTCGATCACGGGCAGGCTGTCGGACGCCGGGTTGAGTCCGATCACGGCGTCGCCAGCGCCCATGAGCAATCCGTCGAGCGTCGAGGCGGCCACGCCGCGTGGGTCGTCGGTCGGGTGGTTCGGCTGCAGACGGACCGCCAGGTGGCCCGGCAGGCCCACCGTGTCGCGGAATCGCGTGACCACGCGGCACTTGCGCGCCACCGCGACGAGATCCTGATTGCGCATGAGCTTGCACACCGCGGCCGCCATCTCCGGCGTGATGCCCGGAGCCAGCGCCGACAGCACGTCGCTGCTCGCCTGCTCGGACAGCAGCCAGTTGCGAAACTCACCGACCGTGAGATGCGCCACGGGCAAGAAAGCCTGCTTGTCATGGCTGTCGATGATCAGTCGCGTGATGTTGTCTTCTTCGTACGGGATCAACGCTTCTTCGAGGAACTGCTTGAGCGGCGTGTCGGCCAGCACGTGCCGCGCGGCCATGCGCTGCTGCGCCGTTGCCGCGCCGATGCCCGCCAGGTAGTCGCCGGAGCGTGCCGGGCTCGCGAAGGCCATGACTTGCCTCAGGTCGGCGAAGGAGAAGGACTCGGTGTCGATGCGGGTGCGGTAACGCATGGGTCCGACAATAATGACCGTGTTCTTCCAATCAACCAAGGGGTCTACGTGCGTTTTGCTTCTTCCATGGTCCTGGCCGCTGCGTTTCTTGCGTCGTCCATCGCGGTGCCCGCTGCTTTTGCGCAAAGCGCGCCCGTCACGCTGCCGAGCGGCCTGATCTACCAGTCGCTGAAGGAAGGCTCGGGCAGCTCGCCCGCTTCCAGCGACGTGGTCAAGGTCCACTACCGCGGCACATTCCCCGACAGCGGGAAGGAATTCGACAGCTCGTACAAGCGCGGCGAGCCGACCGAGTTTCCGCTCAACCGTGTGATCCCATGCTGGACCGAGGGCGTGCAGAAGATGAAGCCCGGTGGCAAGGCCAAGCTCACCTGCCCACCGTCCATTGCCTACGGCGATCGCGGGGCCGGGGGTGTTATTCCGCCGAACGCAACGCTCAATTTCGAGATCGAGCTGATCTCGGTCGGCAAGCAATAGGACTTTCTGTTGAATGTGGCAGTCCGGGCGCCGAAAAGCGCAAAGCGGTGCCGCTTGCAGCGCTCGTCGAGCCTGAACTCCCGGAAAATGGCGGCATGAAGAATGCCCCGATCGAAGCCAGTCTGCTGTTGGTCGACGACGACCCGGCGGTCATTCAGGTGTTGAACAAGATCCTGTCGGACTATTCGAGCGTGCGCTTCGCGACGAGTGGCGCCGACGCGCTGCGGCTCGCGAGGGAATCGTTGCCCGACCTGATCCTGCTCGACGCGCAGTTGGGCGACATGAGCGGACTCGAAGTGTGCGAATCGCTCAAGGCCGACCCGGCGCTCGCGAACGTGCCAGTGGTTTTTGTCAGCAGCCACCAGGAAGCCGAGCTGGAAGTGGCCGTGCTCAAGCTCGGCGCCGTCGACTTCATCCGCAAGCCCTTCAACGGGCCGCAGGTGATCGCGCGGGTCGACACGCAGCTCAAGCTCAAGCGGCTGGCCGACGACCTGCGCCTGCTGTCCCGGGTCGACGCGCTCACGCGGCTCGGCAACGACCGGGCCTACGAAGAAACGCTGCGCCGCGAGAGCCTGCGCGCCGTCGAGGCGCAGGGGCCGGTGGCGGCGGTGCGTTTCGAGATCGACTTCTTCGAGGCTTTCGAATCGACCTATGGGGCAAAGGCCACGGCCGAGGCGCTGAGGGCCGTCGCCAAGGCCTTGCGCCATCAGCTCCTGCGGCCGGGCGACGTGGCGTTTCGCCTCGGCCGCGCAGCTTTCGGCCTGGTGCTGCCGGACACCACGGGCGCCGACGCGCTGGCCGTTGCCAACCGTTTGCTGCGTGTCGTGGAAGCCCTGGACATCCCCCACCACGCGTCGACCGTGTCGCGCCATCTGACCCTGAGCGCCGGCATTGCGTCCTTCGAGGGCACGCAGGCCACGGAGATCGCGCACGACGGCATTGCGCCAGCGCTCGACCAGACCGCCTTGGCCGCACTCGCGCAGGCGCAGCACGATGGCTGGGCTCAGGCGAATCTCGGAACGGCTGCGGGCGGCTTGCCGCCGGTCGGCGCTGCCACGCCGGCGTGAGCGGGCTGCCAAAGCGCCACACAGCGCAGCAGCGTCTCAGTCGAACTTCAACGTGCTCATCCGCGCGACGATCGCGTCGCAAAGCGTCTGAGCGGCGATCGACAGGCTGCCTTCACGCCGCTGCACCACATACAGCGTGCGCCGCAGCCCCGGCAGCGGCAGGAGACGCGTCACCAACGTCTCGCGCTGGAAATGAAAGAGCGTCAGCGTGGGCACGACGCTGATGCCGAGCCCGGCTTCCACCAGGCCGGTGACCGTGGCGAGATGTTCCACCTCGAACACCGCGTTCAGCCGCAGCGGATGGATCGCCGCGTCGAGCGCCTGTCGCACGCTGCTGTCGCGCGTCATCTGGATGAAGGGCCAGGGCGCAAGCTTCCTCGCGCTCAGGTTGCGTTCTTGCGCGAGCGGATGGTCGGTGCGGCACACCAGATGGAATCGATCGGTGCAGAGCTTGCGGCTCTTCAGGTCGCCGGCCGCCGACACCCCGGCCCCCGAAGCGGCGAGCGCGAAGTCGGCTTGCCCGCCGCGCACCAGCGCGATGCACGCGTCCGACAGCGCGTCGCTGAGTTCGATCTCCACGCCCGGCCATTGATGGGAGAACTCGGCGAACACGCCCGGCAGCCAGCCGGCCGCGAGCGAGGGCAGGGCGGCCACATGCACGCGGCCCTTGCGCCGCTCGACGTGGTCGGCCAGATCGGTCAGGGCCGCGCCCATGTCGTCGAGCAGGCGCCGAGCGGAGCGCTCGAATAGTTGACCCTCGGGCGTGAGCTGGACGCTGCGCGTGTCGCGGTCGAAGAGGCGCGTGCCGACGGTCTCTTCGAGCGCCTGGATCAACGCACTGAACGCCGGCTGCGACAGGTGGCAGAGCTGGGCTGCACGCGTGAAGTTGCGTTGCTCGGTCAGCGCCACAAAGCCGCGCAGGTGCCGGGTCGATAGGTCGGCTGCTCGCATGATCCGGATCCTCGATGAATCGGTGGGAGCGTTCGATTCTACGGATCGAAACGTCGGGCACGCACCTGTCGGCCGGAGGGTCGGGCCCATCGCGCCCATGCAGATTGCGTCCGTGCGGTCTATGCTGCGCGTTGCAAGGGTTGCGCTTGCAACCGTTCTGTCGCAACCGTTCTCCTA